>PABW01000002.1 GCA_002699625.1 Acidimicrobiaceae bacterium | reverse complement strand
CGAGAACTTTCTGCTCGTGAAGGAGCCGGCCGGGGTCGTAGGCATGATCACGCCCTGGAACTGGCCGCTCAACCAGATCGCCTGCAAGGTCGCCCCTGCGATCGCCACCGGTTGCACCATGGTGCTCAAGCCGTCCGAGATCGCACCCCTCAACGCGATCCTGTTCGCCGAGGTGCTCCACGATGCTGGCGTGCCTGCCGGCGTGTTCAACCTCGTCAACGGCGATGGTCCCACCGTCGGCGCCCACCTCTCCTCGCACCCCGACGTTGACATGATGAGCTTCACCGGCTCGACCCGTGCCGGTGTGGAGGGCGCCAAGAACGCCGCTCCCACGGTCAAGCGTGTCGCACAGGAACTCGGCGGCAAGTCGGCCAACATCGTCCTGCCGTCTGCTGATGTCGGCGAGACCGTCGGTCGCGACTTCTTCGGCATGTGCATGAACACCGGGCAGAGCTGCAACGCCGGTACTCGCATCCTCGTCCCGGCCGAGAAGATGGACGAAGCCGCCGCTGCGGCCGCTGCCGCGGCCGGCGCGATCACGGTCGGTGATCCGACCTCCGATGGTGTCGTGATGGGCCCGGTCGTCTCGGAGGCCCAGTGGAACAAGGTGCAAGGCCTGATCCAGACGGGCATCGACGAGGGCGCAACCCTCGCCGCAGGCGGCACCGGACGCCCCGACGGACTCGACGAGGGCTACTTCGTGAAGCCGACCGTGTTCGCCGACGTCACCAACGACATGACCATCGCCCAAGAGGAGATCTTCGGCCCCGTCGTCTCGATCATCGGCTACGACTCCGTCGAGCAGGCGATCGAGATTGCGAACGACACCGAGTACGGCCTGGCCGGCTACATCTCTGGCGACCAGGACGAGGCGGTCGCCGTCGCCAAGCGCATCCGCACCGGGATGATGCACGTCAACGGAGCCGGCCCCGACTTCAACGCCCCGTTCGGCGGCTACAAGCAGTCGGGTAACGGTCGCGAATGGGGCGAGCTCGGCTTCGAGGAGTTCATCGAGACCAAGGCCATTCTCGGCGCTCGCGCCTGATCCGCGTTCCGGCCTCGGCCCCTGGGTGTGTCCACCTGGGCGCCGGGGCCGTGTGCGTTTCCCTCACGAGGCTGGACCCCGGAGCTGTGCTGGGTTCGGTCGCCTCGCCTAGGGTCCAGCGATGTTCGCCACTGACCGGACCGCCACCGCCACGGGCTACTGGCCCTCGACGTGGCCCGTTGAATGCGGCGGGAACCGTCGACAGAAGTCGGCGTCCGGTCGGCTTGACGCTGCCTCCGGCACGGCGCAGGTGACCACTCGTCGTACCGGACGGTGGGACGTCATGGCCGTTCGACGCGAACCAGGGCAGTGGTACGTGGGAGGCACGATGGCGGCCTTCAGTGGACCTCCGCCATTCGGCTGGGTCGAGAGGTTTGATCCGGTCACGCTCGAGCCTCTGGCTGAATCACCGAGGCTGCCGTCCGGAAATCACGTCTGGTGCGGGGCGATCCTTGCCCATGCAAACGGATCGATCTACTCCGTCAACGGCTCGTATCTGCACCGTCTCGACGCAGATGACCTCCATGTCGAGGAGGAGCGCGCGCTCGTCGACTGCAGCCACAACGGCCTCTTGGCCTTGAGCGACGGCTCGCTGTTCACGAAGGACCTCCGCCTCGACGGGCAGGGTGACACGACCGTGAGCCGGTTCGACCCGGAAACGCTCGAGCCGGTCGGTCAGGCACTCACCCTGCCCGAAGGCTCGATGGGCCGCATCGCCGCTGATATCGACGCAGATGGGGTCGAGTGTGTCTACGTGCCGGGCACGGAGCATGTGTTCCGAGTCGTAATCGATGGCGACCGCATGGCGCTCGACGGATGGCGCCCTCGCTACCGGTCCGTCGGGGGACCGCACGGCCTCGCGTGGGATGCCTGCCTGTCGGGTGAGGCGGTGTGGCTGATGGACAACGGCGACGTGCCCTCCGTGCGTCATATCCACACCACAACGCCGAATGGCCGGTTCGACACCCCTCCGGATCTCTCGTGGCGGCAACCGGCACCATGGGACGGCCCACAACGGCTGCACCGCCTTGATCCGCTGACGGGTGAGACCACGAGCGTCGCACCGTTCGGCCTACCGGGGGGCGGCATCATCGCGCCGCCGGTGGTCGTACCCGAGCGAGGTGTCGCTGTTGCGTGGGATTCGATCAATGGCGGCCTTGCGGGTGTCTCGATCGACGAGATGGCGCCGACATGGACACTCGACATCCGCCCGAGCATGCAACCGATCGTCTACCCGGACTCAGGTGAGCTTGTGATCAACGATTTTGCCGACGACGGCATCGACTATCTCGTGGTCGTGGATGTCGAGACCGGTGAGTTGCTCGATCGCGTCGACACCGGCTCGCGGATTGCGAACGGCATGTTCCTCAGCGCTGGCGACGATCGTGACGTCTACTACTGCAGCACCCTCACGCTCGCCCGTGTTCACTGGGCCTGATCAGGTCGCTCCCTCCACGGGGAGGGCGTGGGCCAGTAGATCCTCGTACAGCGGCAGCGCTTCCTCGTACAGCTCGACGAGGCGGGGTGTCTCCTCAAGTGGCGGGTAGATCGTCGTTGGTTTCTGGATGCCGGTGCTCTCGCGCAGGGTGTCGTGCCACGGGCCGGTGCCCTCGCCGTACCAGCTCACCTCACGACGATCACCGGCGTCCCATTCGAGCGCTTCTGGTTTGAACTCGATTTCGACGGCATGGCAGAAGGCGCGGGTGGCCTGCGCGGGACGGTCGAGCAGGTCAGCCGACAACAGGACCGGAGGCGCCACGCCGTCACGATCCGCGACTCGGTGGAAGAGCCGATGGAGCGCAATGAATCCGACCTCGTCGCGGGTGCAATCCGGCCAATACTTGGCAAGCCCTTGGATCACCCGTCGAGGGTCGCGGAGCAGGAACGTGCTCGTGATGCAGGCGAGGCGCTCGTCGCTCAGATCATGCTCCACGGAGTAGGCGAACTCTTTCACGAACACGGGGTTCGTGGCTTCCGCCTCCGCCAGCGATGACCACACGCCCGAGAAGGAGAGTCCTTCCGTATCGGCCACGCCAGCGTCGCGCCGGCTCCGCCGGTCACTGCCGTAGTAGTAGGCCTCGTTGAAGGGTTCGTGGAAGCAGGTGAAGTCGCCGCGCTGTCGCATCATCCACTCGAAGGCGGTCGAGGTCGATCGGGGAGTGGCCCACAGCACCAACATGCACCGATCCTGGACGTTTGTTCAGTGCCCCGTCAAGCCCTGGTTCGTTCACCCGGACTGACGAAGTGCGGGCTCGGCAGAGGTCGACGACTAGCATGCCGCAACACCGCTATGACCGTATCGACACTCCCCGACGAGCTCCGGCTGACACATCTCAAGCAACTGGAAGCCGAGGCCATCCACATCATGCGCGAGGTCGTGGCGCAGTTCGAGCGTCCGGTGATGCTCTACTCGATCGGCAAGGATTCCTCCGTTCTGTTGCATCTCGCCCGCAAGGCGTTTTTCCCCGGGCCACTCCCGTTCCCGCTCGTCCACGTCAACACGACGTGGAAGTTCCGGGAGATGATCGAGTTCCGAGATCGCATCGTGCAGGAACTGGGACTCGAACTCATCTCGTGGACCAACCAGGAGGGGATCGAGAAGGGCATCAACCCCTTCGACCACGGCTCCAAGAACTACACCGACATCATGAAGACCCAGGCGCTCAAGCAGGCGCTCGACGCCGGGGGCTACGACGCCGCATTCGGCGGCGCTCGACGCGACGAGGAGAAGTCAAGAGCAAAGGAGCGGGTCTTCAGCTTCCGCGACAAATTCCACCGCTGGGACCCAAAGAACCAGCGCCCCGAGCTCTGGAGCCTCTACAACGGCCGGGTCAACAAGGGCGAGAGCATCCGTGTCTTCCCCATCTCGAACTGGACCGAGCTCGACATCTGGCAGTACATCCACCTGGAAAACATCGACATCGTCCCGCTGTACTTCTCGGCGCCCCGCCCGGTCGTGACACGAGACGGCGTGACGATCATGGTCGACGACGACCGCTTCCAGTTCGAACCTGGCGAAGAGGCCGAGGAGAAGTGGGTGCGCTTCCGAACGTTGGGTTGCTATCCGCTGTCGGGCGGTGTCGAGTCCACCGCGACGACACTCCCGGAGATCATCCAGGAGATGCTGCTCGCCACGCGCTCTGAACGGGAGGGCCGCGTGATCGATTACGACCAGTCCGGCTCGATGGAGGAGAAGAAGCGGGAGGGCTACTTCTGATGCATCCCCTCGTCACGCAGGCACGCACCGACGGTGGTGCGGCATGAGCCATCAGTCGGAACTCATCGCCACCGACATCGAGGCCTACCTCGCCGAACACGAGCGCAAGGACCTCCTTCGGTTCCTCACCTGCGGATCGGTTGACGACGGCAAATCAACCCTGATCGGCCGCCTTCTGCACGACTCGCACATGATCTACGAAGATCAACTTGCGAGTCTCGAAGCCGACTCCACCACCCAGGGCAGTGCCGGGGACCAGGTCGACCTTGCGCTGCTCACCGACGGTCTCAAGGCCGAGCGGGAGCAGGGCATCACGATCGACGTCGCCTATCGATACTTCTCCACGGCGAAGCGGAAGTTCATCATCGCCGACACGCCTGGCCACGAGCAGTACACGCGCAACATGGTCACCGGCGCGTCGACCTGTCAGCTTGCGATCATTCTGATCGACGCGCGCCATGGGGTCATCACCCAGACCAAACGGCACAGCTACATCGCCAACCTCCTCGGGATTCGCAACGTCGCCGTCGCGATCAACAAGATGGATCTCGTCGATTGGAGCCAGGAGCGCTTTGACGAAATTCGCGAGCAGTACCTCGAGTTCGCGAAGCCGCTCGACCTGATCGACCCGGTGTTCTTGCCCATGTCGGCTCTGCTCGGCGACAACGTCGTCGAAAAGGGTGACAACCTGGCGTGGTTCGACGGGCCGACGATGATGGAGCATCTTGAGACGGTCGATGTCGAGGCTGGGATCGACATCGAAACCTTCCGCCTGCCTGTTCAGATGGTCACCCGGCCCGATCTCGACTTTCGGGGCTTCGCCGGCACCATCGCCTCGGGCGTCGTCCGGCCCGGCGACAAGGTGATCAACCTGCCATCGGGCGTCTCGTCGACCGTCGACCGCATCGTCACGATGGACGGCGATCTCCCGATAGCCGGACCGGGCCGCGCCATCACTCTCACGCTCACCGATGAGATCGATGTCAGCCGCGGCGACGTCCTCGTGTCCGAAGGACAAGAGCCGCTCCGCGCCCACGATGTCGACGCCATGGTCGTCTGGATGACCGACGAGGCGATGACTCCCGGCCGTCAGTACCTCCTGCAGCATGCAAATGGTCTGTCGAACGCCACGGTCACGACGATCCATCATCGCGTCGACATCAACACCCTGGAGCAGCAGTCCGCTGACGAACTTGCGCTCAACGACATCGCCTGGCTGCAGGTAAGCACCGATCGCGAGTTGCTCTTCGATCGCTATGCCGACAACCGCCAGACCGGTGCCTTCATCCTCGTTGATCGGCTCACCAACGCGACGGTTGGCGCCGGGATGATCACGGGTGCCGGGTCCTCGTGGGATCGTGCGCCGGAGGACTCACTGCAGCGCCAGGTCTCGATGGTGTCGGCGGCCGAGCGTGCTGTGCGATTCGGTCAGCAACCGGCCACGGTGCTCCTCACGGGGCTTACTGCCGCCGGCAAGTCGACCATCGCCACGGCCCTCGAACGGCAACTGTTCGACCGCGGGAAGGTCGCCGTTCGACTCGACGGGGAGAACATCCGGCTCGGCATCAGCCGCGACCTCGGCTTCACGGCGGCGGATCGTTCCGAGAATCTCCGGCGCGCCGCCGAGATCGCCCGCTTGCTTAACAACCAGGGCATCACCGTGATTGCCGCATTCGTCTCGCCCGACGCCACCGTTCGTTCGCGTTTCAAAGAACTTGTTGGTGACGAGCGCTCCCTCGAGGTGTTCGTCGACACACCGATCGAGGTGTGCCGTGAGCGTGACACCAGTGGACTCTATGAGCGCGCCGATGCCGGCGAGATCGCGGACTTTCCCGGCGTCTCTGCACCCTACGACGACGCCGAGACCTTCGATCTCCGACTCGACGCGTCGGTTCTGAGCATCGAGGAAAGCGTCGCCGCCATCGTCAAGATGCTCGGCGACGGCGGTCACCTCCGTGGCTGACACCCCGGTCAGCCGCAACATCGTCCGTGCTGACGGACACGTGAGCGGCGACGACCGAGCTGCCCTCTACGGCCATAGCTCCCGAACCGTCTGGTTCACCGGCCTGTCGGGCTCGGGCAAGTCCACACTCGCCTTCGCGGTCGAGCGTGCCCTCGTCGACAAGGGTGTCGCGTGCTACGTACTCGATGGAGACAACGTCCGATTCGGTCTCAACCGTGATCTCGGTTTCTCGCCGGAAGACCGCACCGAGAACATTCGGCGTATCGGGGAGGTCTGTCGCCTCTTTCAGGACGCCGGACTGGTCGTCCTCACGGCGTTCATCTCGCCCTACCAGACCGACCGGGACCAGGTTCGGGCGCTGCACGGCCCGGGGCAGTTCGTCGAGGTGTTCGTCGACACACCGATCGAGGTATGTGAGGCCCGAGATGTCAAGGGTCTCTATGCGAAGGCTCGAGCCGGCGATATCCCGGAATTCAGCGGAATCTCGGCACCCTACGAGGCGCCGACGACACCGGAGATCCGGGTCGACACGAGCCGGCCGATCGATGAGTGCGTCACACACATCCTGGAGCAACTCGGCCTCTGAGGCCCGCTCGAAACCGTCATTGAACCAGCGTTCAGGGTGGCGGTAGCGTCCTGCCCGTGACCAAGCGACCGAACATCGTGGTGATCATGGCGGACCAACTCGCGCCGCAGTTCACCAGCACCTACGGGCACCCGATCGTGCAGACCCCGAACCTTGATGCGCTCGCCGCACGCGGGATGCGCTTTGATGCTGCGTACTGCAACTCGCCACTGTGCGCCCCCGCACGGTTTGCGTTCATGGCCGGTCAGCTCGTCACCAAGATCGGCGCCTATGACAACGCTGCGGAGTTCCCTGCCTCCATTCCCACGTTCGCCCACTATCTGCGCCAGCTCGGCTACCGCACGTGCCTCACCGGGAAGATGCACTTCGTCGGACCCGACCAACTTCACGGGTTCGAGGAACGCCTTACCACCGATATCTACCCCAGCGATCACGCCTGGACCCCCAACTGGGACGACCCTCACGAGCGGATCGACAAGTGGTACCACAACATGGACTCGGTGAAGGAGGCAGGCTCAGCGGCGACGACCTTCCAGCTCGAATACGACGAGGAGGTCGCCCTTACGGCAAAGCGGCGGATCTTCGATTACGCCAAGTATCGAGACCTGCCGTTCGCCCTGACGGTCAGCTTCATCCACCCACACGATCCGTATGTCGCCCGACCGGAGTTCTGGGACCGCTACGAGGGCGTCGAGATCGACCTCCCGACATCTCCGCTTGCTGAGGATCCGCATTCCCTGCGGCTTCGCAGTGCCATCGAGGCCACCGACGTCTCGGTGACCGACGAGCAGATCGCGAATGCGCGCCGGGCCTACTACGCGAATACCACCTACGTCGACAGCAAGATCGGCGAGATCGTACGGACCCTCGAAGAGGCGGAACTCCTCGACGACACGATCGTGGTCTTCACCGGCGATCACGGCGACATGCTCGGCGAACGCGGTCTCTGGTACAAGATGTCGACGTTGGATCACTCGATGCGGGTACCGCTCGTCATGGCCGGGCCGGGCATCGTGCACGGAGTGTCGCCGGAACCTTGCTCGTTGGTCGACCTGCTGCCGACCATGCTCGATTGGGCGGCACCGGGCGACTGGCCCGCGTTGGGCATGGACCTCGACGGCCGCTCGCTGGTCGCCGCAGCAGCAGGCGCTGACCCCGACCCTGGCGCGACGGCGCTCGGCGAATACTGCGCGGAGGGCTCGGCGCACCCGATCTTCATGATTCGGCGGGGCCGGTGGAAGTACGTCCAGTGCGATATCGACCCTCCGATGCTGTTCGACATGGACGCCGACCCCGACGAGCTGCAGAATCTTGCCGCGGATCCGTCCTACGCCGAGGTCGAAGCTGCCTTCGCCGCTGAGGTCCGCGAGCGCTGGGACAGCGCCCAGATTCGTGCGGACGTCCTTGCTTCCCAGCGGATGCGCCGCGCCGTGCACGCCGGCATGTCGGCCGGCCGTCGGGTCGACTGGGACTATCAGCCGAGGCGCGATGCCTCCGAGGAGTACGTCCGCAACCATATGGATTGGACCGTGGCTGCGGCGACCACACGCTTCCCGCCGATCGCCGGCGCAACCGGCCGGAGCTGACTGCGGCCTCTGAACGGCGCGTCTAGTTCAGGAACTCGGGTTCGTCGCGGCAGAGTTCGTCCCACCACGGCTGGAACTGGAACCAGCCGGCGAGATCGTGGCCCTGCGCGTCGTAGCCGCTCTGGCAGAGATCCTCAGGAATCTCGATAGGCGTTCCGGCTGCCTCGGCCACCAGCTGGCTCTGACAGCAGCGCTCGAGGGCAACGAACCACCACACGGCGGCATCGACGGACCCGCCGGCCGTAATGATCCCGTGATTCTGGTGGATGAGCGCCTTGCGGGAACCGAGGGCCTCGGCCATCGCGGCGCCGACTGCCGTGTCGAGCACGACGGCACCGGCCCCTGCGTCGCACAACGCGACGTCGTTGTAGAACATCGTCGAGTCCTGGCTGATCATCTTGAGCGGCTTGCCCAGCGTCGAGAACGTCTTGCCGTACATCGAGTGCGAATGTGCGGCTGCGATGATGTCAGGCCTGGCGGCGTGCAGTTGCGAGTGAATCGCGAATGCTGCTGCGTTGACGGGCTTGTCGCCTTCGACGACCGTGCCCTCATGGTCGACACAGATGAGATCTGACACGGTCATCAGCTTGAAGTTGAGGCCGAACGGATTCACCCAGAAACGGTCGGGATACTCGGGATCACGGACCGTGACATGGCCGGCGACTCCCTCGGCGAGTCGGAGGCGTCCCATGATCCGCAGACCCGCCGCGAGTCGCTGCTTGCGGTTGAGACGCTCGGCCTCGAGGTCGAGCTGCGTTTCGGGACGCTCGAGCGTGATGCCCTCTTGGTCGGGTTCGAACGCGCCGAGATCGGGTTCCTGGGTGTCGGTCATGGCGTCAGGCTACGTGTCGGAGTGGTCCCGGAGCGAGTCATCCGGCCCGAGAAGAGTGCGGACGTGACCGATCCTGGTCTCATTCACTGCGAACCACGCCCACTTGCCTCGCTGTTCGCGCTCGAGGATGCCTGCTTTCACCAGCTGCGACAGGTGATGGCTGACGGTCGGCTGCGTTCTGCCGACGAGCGCCGGTAAGTCACAGGCGCACGCCTCGCCCCCGGCGGCGACGACGCTGACGAGGCGCAGTCGAATCGGGTCTGCGAGCGCCTTCAGGACGATCGCCACCTCGGCTGCTTCGCGTTCGCTGATCGGGGCAGCGAGGATGGGCGTGCAGCAGAGGTCATCCATGTCCGACAGCCTCACGACAGCTCGACGTGAAGGAACTCGATGACCTCCGGCCAAAGCTGGGCTGCGAGCTCTGCGTTGTGAATGCCGAACGGGTCGGTCTCGTTCATGAAGGCGTGCCCTGCGGGATGGAAGCTGATCTGCACATCCTTTCCCATGCCCTGAAGCCGAGCCTCGAGGTCCCGTGCACCGTCAGCCGGGAAGAAGTCGTCATGCTCGCAGAAGTGCCCGCGAACCGTGGCCTGAAGGCCGGACCAGTCGGGTTCGTCACCGGTCGGATACCCGTAGAACGGCACCGCTGCCCCGATGGCGTCGCCTCGCAGCGCTGCGACCAGGAGGCTCAGCATCCCTCCCATGCAGAAGCCGATCGCACCGATCATGCTTCCCGTCGTGGACGCGTGTTCACGTAACGCGTCGACCGCGAGGCTCATGTCGGCGGCCGCCCGTTCGGCTGGGAGTGTGCTCATCAGGTGCCCCGCCTTGTCCATTTCGTCATGGCCGGCGAGCTCACCTCGGTAGAGATCAGGGGCGAGGGCGACAAAGCCGTTCTCGGCGAGATGGTCGGCCGTGCCCTTCATCTGGGGATTCAGTCCCCACCACTCCTGGATCACCAGGACGCCGGGTCCCGAACCGCTGTCGGGCAACGCGAGATAGGCGCGTGCATGGTCGTCCAATTCGATCATCTCTCCCATGCATGGGACCCTATCCTCCCGCCCCGGCGCAGTACCGAAGGCCCGAACGACCATCGACATGGACATGCTCGACACGATCCGCAACGACGCAGCCGCCACGGAAGCCGCCGGCCGTCTCGCGCCCAGCACGGTCGCCGCGCTCGTCGAGGCTGGCTCGTTCAAACTGTGGGTGCCCGAGGACTACGGCGGTGCCGGCACGTCGTTGCAGGCCGGCCTCGATGCAATCGCGGAGATCGCTCGTGCGGATGGCGCTGCCGGCTGGTGTGTGATGATCGCCAACACGACCGGGCTCCTTGCGGCGCGTCTCGATCGTGAGATCGCACACGAGATCTTCGCCCGCACCGATGCCGTAGCGGGCGGGTTCGCCGCCCCGATGGGTGTCGCAACCCTTCGTGATGGTGCGGCCCATGTGAGCGGGGAGTGGGCATGGGGGAGCGGCTCCAGCCATGCGACCACGATGGGCGGTGGTGTCCGCATCGTCGATACCGATGGCTCGCCCGCTGCGTTACCCGACGGTGGACGGGTCGGCTTTGCCTTCTTTGCGGAGGTCGAGGAACTCGATACCTGGCATGTCAGTGGCCTTCAGGGCACGCATTCGACGGATTACCGAGTCGACAATGCGCGGGTGCCGCTCGATCGGATCGTCTCGATGGATCGACGGTCACTCGTCGTGGACGAGCCGCTGTATCGATTTTCGACGTTCGGCGCGCTTGCCCTTGGCGTTGCCATGACCATGGTCGGTCTCGCCGAGCGGGCCATTGAGGAACTGACGCTGCTCGCTGAGAAGATCCCGCAGGGATCAAGCAAAGGCCTTGCTCATCGCGCGCCGGTGCAGGCCGACCTCGCCCGGTCGGTCGCTGCGGTGCGCGGCGCCCGTGCTTATGTCGCTGATGAAGTCGGTCGCTCGTGGGACGAGGTCGTCGCCAGCGGACGGGTCACCGATGAACGAAAGGTTGCCCTTCGGCTGGCTGCGAACGCAGCAGCCGAGAGCGCGGTCGGCGCAGTCGATCGCTGCTACACGTCCGCCGGGGGAGAAGCGGTCTACCGCCGGTCGCCGCTCCAGCGTGTCTTCCGGGACATACATGTTGCATCGCAACATGCGATGGTTGCCGCTCGGGTGTACGAGCCGCTCGGCCGTTTTGGGTTCGGACTCGAAACCGATACCGGCGGGCTCTAGTTTCCGACCATCGCTCGCAGCGCCGCTCTGTCGACCTTTCCATTGGCGTTGCGGGGCAGGGTGTCGACACGAAGCCAGTGTTCCGGAACCTTGTAGCCGCTGAGGGTCGAGCGAAGCGCGATGCCGAGGGCCTCGACGTCGGCATCGCAGACCACAGCTGCCGCCACGATGTCTCCAAGGCGCTCGTCAGGGAGCCCGAAGACCGCAGCGTCCGCGACGCCATCGAGAGCGAGGAGTGCAGCCTCGACTTCGGCAGGAGCAATGCTCGCACCACCTCGATTGATCATCTCGCTGAGACGGCCGCTGACGAGGAGACGCCCGTCCGCTCCGAGTGAGCCGGCATCGCCGGTGTGAAGTCGGCCGCCGCGCCAGAGTTCTGACGTTGCTGCCGGATCGCCCCAGTAGCCCAGCGTTCCCTGCCAGCATCCGGCCCACGGACCCTCGGTGATGCTCGACAGCGTGATCTCGCCGTCATCTTCGATACGGACATCGACGCCGGGAAGCGGGCTGGCTCCACCATCGCCGATGCGCATCCGAGCAACGCCGGTGGGCGCCTCCGACAGTCCATAGCTGGCCACCAGCGGCACGCCGAGGATGTCCTGCGCGGCTGCTGCTCGACGGTGGTCGTAGCCGGCACCGCCAACGATCAGGCGGTCGACGGCCTGGAGTTGCGCCGGCGAGACGCGCTGCGAGACGAGGTCGTGCACGATGGTGGGCACGACAAGCGCCCGCGTCACCGCATGCCGCTCGAGGTCTTCCGCGACCTCCGAGCCGCTGGTGCGCGTCATCATCACGGCAACGCCACCGCACGCAAGGGCAGTAAGAGGACCGAGCAGAAGAATGTTGAGCGTCGACAGCGGCAGGGGCGTGCCGATACGGGCGTCTTCGTCGAGGCCCTCCGTGGCGATCGCCGCAGCGGCGGGATACAGCAACTGTTGCTGTGTGT
>PABW01000001.1 GCA_002699625.1 Acidimicrobiaceae bacterium | reverse complement strand
GGTCTGAGCGGAAACCCGTGCCGATGCACCGGCTATGCGAAGATCCTCGCGGCCGTTGAAGCCACGGCGGTCGAGCTGAACAC
Source organism: Acidimicrobiaceae bacterium (assembly GCA_002699625.1). Classification (GTDB taxonomy): domain Bacteria; phylum Actinomycetota; class Acidimicrobiia; order Acidimicrobiales; family Aldehydirespiratoraceae; genus UBA11606. The sequence goes on along the minus strand of PABW01000001.1, from coordinate 16,314 downwards.
CTGAGCAGCGCCCGAAGCCCAAAGGAGTCGTGATGCGACTGCGAGAACTCGTTCTGATCGGCATCATCATCTTGCTGGTCGGTGTCATCGCAGGCCTGGGACTTGGCGATTTCCTCGGCGACGACGAGACGACCGGTGTGGGGTCGGACGTGACGACCTCCGTCGACACCGCGGCCTCCGGCGAGGACGCTGAGAGCGGGGGAGCAGCGGCAGCACCCACGTCGACGGCTCCGACCACCACGGCCACGACCCCGACGACGACCAGCTCGACGACAACCACGACCACCACCACGACGCCGCCACCGTTCGCGCAGGAGGTCGCCAACCTGCCGGAGCAGACCGTGCTCGGGCTGCCATTGGACTCGCTTCTCGACGAGATCGAATACGCGATGGTGGAGGTCTTCGGTGCGCCTGACAGCGACAGCGGTTGGATCGAGGGGTGTCCGTTCGACGGGCCGGGTGATCTCAACGAGCGCACGATGCGGTGGGGTGGGCTTCTGCTGAACTTCCGCAGTCAGGGCGGCGTGGAGACGTTGGTCAACTGGAGCTGGCGCCCTGGTTCGGCGATCCCGACCGGCTCACTCCCGGTCGATCCTCAGCCCGATTCGTGGGTCATCACGCTGCACGACGGTGTCGATGTCGACATGAGCCTCGCGCAGATCGGTGCCGCAGTCGGGGTGCCGGCGGTCGTGAACGATTTTGGGTATCCGGCGGTGCAGCAGCGTGGCGGCTGGACGTACCTGGCGCTCGAGAGCGTCGACGAAGCACCGTTCGAGATCATGGCTCGTTTCCTGATCTGCGACTGATCCGACGTCGGCGGCAGGCGTTGGGTGTTGGGTCGCAGTGCCCGGTGTGATGTCATGGATCTTGCGGCTCCGATGACAGCATGTCATGATCCCCACCGTGGGGGCATCGACGACTGACAGCAGTGTTCGGCTGGACGTCGAGTCGCTGCGCGTTTTCCGGCAACTGGTCGTCGCCGAGGGCTTCACTGCGGCGGCCGAGCGTCTCGGCGTCACCCAGTCAGCAGTGAGTCACAAGATCCGTCGACTCGAGGAGCGCATCGGACGAGATCTCCTGCGGCGCGACGGGCAGAGCTTCGTGCTCACCCCCGACGGGCGAGACCTGTTGGCACACGCCGAGGCGATCGTCGAGGCCCATGATCGGGCCGTCGATGCCCTTCAGCGCTCGAGCGTGAGCGGCACCGTCCGTCTTGGCTGCAACGAAGAAGTCGCTGCCACCCAACTCGCCGAGGTGGCGAGCCGATTCGGTCGGACCCATCCGGAGATCGCACTCGAGGTTCGCGTCCGCGATTCCGCCGTCGTTGCCGGTTGGCTCGATGCCGGCGAGATCGACGTGGCGCTGCTCCAGGTACTCGACACCGGCGATGTTGTTCGCCCGGCCGACGACGTGTGGCGGCGCGATGAACTCACGGTCGTGCAGGCAGCCGATGCCGATTTCGACCATGTCGACGAGGTTCCGCTCATCTCGTTCGGGCCGCAGTGTCTGTACGAACCATGGTTCGCCTCGGCGATGGCCGATGCCGGCCGCTCGTACCGAACGGTCATGGAATGCCCGTCGATCCAGGGTGTTCAAGCGGCCGTCACCGCTGGCCTCGGTGTCGCGGTGCTCAACACGCCGCACATCAGTGACGGCATGCGGCCGTGGGCCGGTCTCGGTGGACTTGTGCTGCCTCCCGTCGCCTTCGTGCTTCGTTCGGTCGTCGCCCCGGGCACCGACGACGCCGTCGACGCCCTTCGTTCCCATCTCTCGACCACCCTCGAAACGGGGGACCCGTCATGACCGATACCACCGCACCAGCTCGCGCTGGGCGTCGCGGTCGCGGCGCCCGCCGCGATGCCCGCACCGCCTACACCCAGCGCTATCTCCCGGAAATGGAGCGGGGCATTCCGTACATGGATGCGCTGCTGCCCGAGCAGGTCGACATCGTGCACGACCGCACGATGCGCTTGCTCGAAAGCACCGGCATCGAGTTCCGCGACGATGAATCGATCGAGATGTGGCGCCAGGCTGGCTCGGGTGGGGGTGTATCGATCGACGGCTATCGCCTGCGCATCGATCGGGAGTTCCTCATGGAACTCGTCGCCATGGCGCCGAGCGACTACACGATGGTCGGCCGCGACCCTGCGCGCAGTGTGACCCTCGGTGGCCGCAAGAGCATCTTCACACCTGCGTACGGCGCACCATTCGTTCGCGACCTCGATGGCACTCGTCGCAACGCCACGCTCGACGACTTCCACAATTTCGCCAAAATCGCTCAGATGACCCCGGCGATGCAGATGGCAGGGGGTGTGCTCTGCGAGCCGATGGACATCGCCGTACCGCATCGGCATCTCCACATGACCTACTCGTTGATGAAGCACTCGACGAAGCCCTTCATGGGTGCGGTCACCAGTCGGGAGCGGGCCGAAGACTCCCTGACGATGGCGCAGATGCTGTTCGGTGAGGAGTTCGTCGACCAGAACACGGTGATGACGTGCCTGGCTAACGGCAACTCGCCGCTCGTCTGGGACTCGACCATGCTCGACGCTGTCAAGGTCTACAGCGGCGCCAACCAGGCGATGTTGTTCTCGCCGTTCGTGCTCGGCGGGGCGTCGACACCGGCGTCGACGGTCGGTTCGGTCGTGCAGATCAACGCCGAGGCGCTCGCCGGTGTCGCGTTCAGCCAGATCGTTCGGCCCGGCGCGCCAGCGGTCTATGGCCAGTGGCTCGCCACGGTGTCGATGAAGTCGGGCGCCCCGATGGCCGGTACCCCCGATATCGACCACATGAACCTGCTGGTCGGCCAACTCGCCCGTCGCTACCAGCTGCCCTGGCGCTGCTCGGGCATGTGCACGGCATCGAAGGCCTTCGACGCCCAGGCCGGGTACGAGGCCGCCCGCAACATGTTCGGCGTGGCGCTCGCCGGCGCGAACTTCGTGCTCTCGACCACGGGATACATGGAGTCGGCGCTGTGTCAGAGCTACGCCAAGGCGGTGGTCGACGGTGAGCAGGCCGAGATGTTCCGTCGCTTTGTCGAGGGCATCGATTTCGACGAGCTCGACGGTGCACTCGCGGCGATGGGCGAGGTCGAGCCCGGCGGGCACTTCCTCGGCACCGCCCACACACTTGCCAATTTCGAGTCCGCGTTTGCCATGCCCGAGTTGATGGACAGCGACGGCTACGAGCAGTGGCTCGCCGCCGGGGCCGAGGACACCGAGGCACGGGGCACGAAGAAGGCGAGGCAGATGCTCGCCGACTATGTCGAACCCGAACTGCCCGACGATGTCGACGAAGCGCTGCGCGACTTCATCGAACGTCGGATCCGTGAGATTCCGGAGACCCTTGAGTGACCATGACCACGCCTCTGCTGCACGGTGTGTGTGCGGCGATGACCTCGCCGTTCGACGACACCGGTGAACATCTCGACGAGGGTCGCCTGCGCGACCACATCGAGAGTCTGATCGATGCCGGCGTGCACGGCCTCGTGCTGTGTGCCGGAACGGGCGAGTTCGCCTTCCTTTCCGACGACGAAAAGGATCGCATCATCTCGCTCGGATGCGAGATCGTCGACGGTCGCATCCCGGTGGTTGCGCAGACCTCGGCGATCACCACCACCGACGCGATCGAACGCACGCGCCGGGCCGCTGATCACGGGGCGGCGGCCGCAATGGTGCTGCCGCCGTACTTCGAGGGGCCGTTCGAACGCGGGGTGCTCTTCCACTACGAGAAGCTCGCCAAAGCGATCGACATCCCAATCGTGCTCTACAACATCCCGGTCAACAGCGGCTTCGACATCCATCCCGACCTGTACCGCCAGCTCATGGCGATGGAGAACATCGACTACATCAAGGACTCCACCGGCGATCTGATCCGCCTCCAGAAGCTGATCGGCATCGGCGGCCATGTGCTCGCCGGCGCCGACCCGTTGGCGCCCTACGCCGCCATGTCGGGCGCAGCGGGATGGATCTGGGGTGCGGCCAACGTCATGCCCCACGAGTGCGTGCAACTCTGGAACCTGGTGCAGTCCGGTGATCACGCTGGTGCTCTCAGGCTCTGGGAGCAGATGCTCCCGGCGAACATGTTCTTCTGGGAAAACAATGTCGACGCCGAGTACAACTCCGCAGTCAAGACGGCCACGAACATGGTCGGCCGGGCCGTCGGCCCGTGTCGTCGCCCGGTCATGCCGATGACCCGTCAGGGTCGGGTCGCGTTACAGACCGCTCTGTCGACCCTGCCGATCAACGGCACCAATCGGGACACGCTCGTGTTCCGCGAGTGGGACGACGAAAAGGACTGGCTGGTCCAGATGACACACAATTCCGGCGTGAGCCGAGCGACGAACTCCGGCCGTGCCGGAGGCAAGTGAAAGGCGTGAGATGACCCTCCAGTTCGACCCGGCGGCGCTTGCCGCATCCGTCACGCCGCCGACCCGAATGATGATCGGTGGCCGTTCTGTCGAGTCCGCCAGTGGTGCCACGTTCGCGACGTTGAACCCGGCGACGGGCGAGGAACTCGCCCAGGTCGCCGAGGGGGCACAGGAGGATATCGATCGTGCAGTCGCGGCGGCACGCGACGCCTTCGACAATGGCCCATGGGGTCGGATGGCGCCGGCTGATCGGCGCAACCTGCTCAAGCGGTTCGCCCTGTTGATCGAGGCTCATGCCGACGAACTCGCAGTGATGGAGACGCTCGAAGCCGGCAAACCGATCTTCGACTCATCCACCATCGATCTGCCCGAAACCGTCGCGTGTCTGATGTGGCATGCCGAACTTGCCGACAAGGTCTATGACCTGGCCACGCCATCGGGACCCGGTGTCGTGTCCACGGTGGTGCGCGAGCCGATCGGTGTGGTCGGTGCCGTGCTGCCGTGGAACTACCCCCTGATGATGGCTGCCTGGAAGATCGGTCCGGCCCTCGCCGCCGGCAACACCATGGTGCTGAAGCCGGCGGAACAGACCTCAATGTCGACCATCCGCATCGCCGAGCTCGCAACCGAGGCCGGACTGCCTGATGGTGTGCTCAATGTCGTCCCCGGATTCGGCGAGAGCGCCGGAGCGGCCCTCGGCCTTCACCCGCAGGTCGACTGCGTCGGCTTCACCGGTTCGACTGAGGTCGGCCGGATGTTCTTGCGCTACTCGGCCGATTCGAACCTCAAACGGGTGCTGCTCGAGTGCGGTGGCAAGTCGCCCATGGTGGTCATGGGCGATGCCGAAGATCTCGACAAGGTCGCTGCGAACGCGTGCGAATCAATCTTCTGGAACGCCGGCCAAAACTGCTCGTCGAACTCGCGCCTGCTGTTGCACGAGTCGATTGCGGACGAGACGCTCGACCGGATCGACGAGGCCATGCACGAGTGGGTGCTTGGTGATCCGCTCGATCCCGAGACCCGCATGGGGGCCATCATCGAGCCCTCCCATATGGAGAAGATCCTCTCGAACATCGAGAAGGCCAAGGACGAGGGAGCCACGGTGCGTTGCGGCGGGAACCAGACCCGTACCGAGTCCGGCGGCTGGTTCGTCGAGCCGACGATCTTCACCGACGTCACCCCCGACATGACCGTCGCTCGTGACGAGGTCTTCGGTCCGGTGTTGTCGGTGTCGACCTTCACCCACGCTGACGAGGGCATCGTCATGGCCAACGACACCGACTACGGCCTCCACGCCTCGGTGTTCACCTCGAACGTGCGAAGCGCGCATCTTGCGAGTCGCATGCTGCGGGCCGGCACGGTGTCCGTCAACTGCTACTCCGAGGGCGACATGACCACCCCGTTCGGTGGCTATGGCCTGTCGGGATTCGGCGGCCGCGACAATGGTGTCCATGCCCACGAGCAGTACACCGAGACCAAGACGATCTGGCTCGATCTGAGCTGAACACCGACCGCTCCGACATCTCCTGAGGCCGATGCCCCCTGTTTCCCTGCTTCCCCGCTACGACCAGCAAAACGGCTGGCTGGAGATCCTCGGGCCCCAACCCGAGCCGACCGTGCTCACTGGTGACCTCGTCGTCGACCATGTCGTCATCGGTGCCGGCTACGGCGGCCTCGCGGTCGCCCGGCGACTCGCAGAGCTCGACCCCGCAGCCGAGATTGTGTTGGTGGAGGCCGACCGCATCGGCAACAACGCCGCCGGCCGCTGCTCCGGCTTCATCATCGACCACGCTCACAACATCCGCTCGAAGGGCTTCAAGGAGGACACCGAGAACGCCAAGCGACAGATTGCGCTCAACCGTGCGGGCATCGACTGGCTCGAGGAGATCGTCACTGCAAACGGCATCGACTGCGACTGGCAGCGAGTCGGCAAGACCCACGCGGCCGGGGGCGAGAAGGGTGCACGGGTCCTGCAAGGCTTCGCCGAGTCACTCGATGCAATCGACGAGGAGTATGAGACGCTCGACGCCGAACAGCTGAAGGCGAAGTTCGGCACCGGCTTCTACCAGTACGGCATTCACTGTCCGCACAGTGTGATCGCGCAGCCGGCCCAGCTGGCGATCGGCCTGGCGGAGAGCCTTCCCGAGAACGTTCGGGTGTTCGAAAACTCCGCGGTCACCGACTTCGAGCTCGGCCCACCCCACGTGCTGCGCACCGAGCGCGGCACGCTCACCACCCCGTCGCTCGTGATCGCCGCCAACGGCTTCGGTGAGGGATTCGGCCTGTTCAAGAACCGCCTCCTGCCACTCATCACATGGGGATCGATGACCCGTCCGATGACCGCCGACGAGGTCGAGGCGCTCGGTGGCGAGGACGACTACGGCATCATCCCGGCGCACCCGGCGGGCACGACCGTGCGTCGTCGTCCCGACAACCGGATCCTCATTCGCAACCAGTACACCTTCAGCCGTTCGAGTGACGCCCGCGCCGGTATGGCCAAGGTCGTGAAGGTGCATGAAAAGAGCTTTCGCAACCGCTACCCGATGCTGCCCGACCTCGAGTTCGAGTACTCGTGGGGCGGTGCGCTCAGCCTGAGCCGCAATGGCGCCGGGGTCTGCGGCAAGATCGGCGACGGCCTGTGGAGCACGATGGCCTATCAGGGCGTCGGCATGGCCAAGGGCACGATCTCGGGCAAGTTCCTCGCCGAACACATGATGGGTGAAGTCGATCCGTTGATGGATCTCGTGCTCGGAGGACCGAAGCCGAGCCGGAACTTCCCCGACCCGTTCAACCGATGGGGTGTCGCCATCAACGCCCGCTGGCGCCGCTGGCAGGCCGGTATCGAAGAGTGAGGAACTGACATGGGCGGTCTGGCCGTCGATCTCGAAGGAAAGGTGGCGCTCGTCTCCGGAGGCTCCTCGGGGATGGGCACCGCCATCTGCACCGTGCTCGCAGCATCGGGTGCGTCGGTCGTCGTCGGCGGCCGCCATGCCGAGCGAACGGCTGCGGTCGTCGAGTCCATCCGATCGACTGGGGGGTCGGCGGCGCCGGCGATCGGTGACGTCGCCGACTCGACCCAGGCCGAACATCTCGTCGCCACGGCCCTCGCCGAGTTCGGCGGGCTTGACATCGTCGTCAACGCTGCGGGTGTGATCCACCGGGCCGATGCCGAGGGCACCACCGATGCTGACTGGCATCGGGTGATGTCGATCAATGTCGACGGGACGTTCTTCCTCTCCCGAGCCGCGGTGCCGGTCATGCGGCAGCGCGGCGGTGGCGTGATCGTCAACATCTCGTCAACCTGTGGTCTCGTCGGTTCGTCCGCCCTCGTCGCCTACTGCGCGTCGAAGGGGGCGGTCACGAACCTCACCCGGGCGATGGCGCTCGATCACGCCTCGGAGGGCATTCGTATCAACGCGATCTGCCCTGGTTCGGTCGACACGCCCATGCTCGTCTCTGAACATCCTGCGGGCACCAGCGCCGACGAAGTGTTCGAACGCAACCTGGCCTCGATTCCCGAGGGTCGGATCCCGGAGCCGAGCGAAGTCGCCGATCTCACACTGTTCCTGTGTTCCGATGCCAGCCGTCACATCCACGGCGCCAACCTCAGCCTCGACGGCGGATACACGGCCCAGTGAGCACGGAGCAGCGATGAGCAGTTACGCAGGCAAGACCGTCGTCGTCACGGGCGCCGCCCAGGGCATCGGCCGGGCGATCGCCGATCGTTTCGCCGCCGATGGTGCGTTCGTCGTCGTCGGGGATCTCCGAGATCCAGGCGATCTCGGCGCGAACCAGCGGTGGGTGCATCTCGATGTCACATCGGAGGAATCGGCGACGAGCTTTGCAACCGAATGCGGCGACCCCGTTGCGGCGCTGATCAACAACGCCGGGATCATGTTCGAGGCGTCGATCGCCGAGCAAACCGTCGAACAGTGGGACATGGCGATGGCGGTGAACCTGCGGGGTCCATGGCTGATGACCAAGGCACTGCTCGACCTGCTCGTTGCCGATGGTGGGGGAGCCGTGGTCAACATCGGTTCGATCGAGGGCATTGCGACCAACCCGCTGCATACCGCCTACGGCGCGTCGAAAGGCGGCGTGCACGGGTTGACTGCGGCGATGGCGGTCGACCTCGGTCCGATGGGGGTTCGTTGCAACGCCGTGGCGCCCGGCTGGATCGATACCGCGCTCAACCGGGGCTATGTCGACCGGCTACCCAACCGGGATCAGGCCGTCGCCGAACTCGCGCAGCTGCACCCCGTCGGCTACATCGGTGACCCGGCCGATGTCGGCGCAGCCGTTGCCTTTCTCGCGAGCGACGACGCTCGGTTCGTGTCCGGTCAGGTTGTCGTGGTCGACGGCGCCCGCATGAGCAAGCTCAGCCTTCCGCCGAGCCTGGCCCCCGACGCTGACTGAGCGTCGGCGTCGTCATGCCCCCCAGTCACCGTCGCCTCCGTTCAGGTTGATGGTGCTGGCGATTCCGCGTTGACCGCGTTGACGAGATCCATCAGGCGCGCCAGGTCATCGAGTGTCCGCGGGTTGAGATCGACCCCTACCCGGATCGTGTCGACGCCGGCGTCGCGGTACGCCCGTAATCGGTCGGTGATGTCGTCGTCGCCGCCGACGAGGTTGGTGTGCAACCCGATCTCGATTGGGACGGCGGCGCCGGCTGCCTCGCGATCACCGGCAGCCCAGAGTCGCTGGACCTCGTCGACCGCCTCTCCGAATCCCATTCGGGCGTACGCCTGGTTGTAGAAGTTCGTCTTCGACGACCCCATGGCTCCAATGGTGAAGGCGTAGCCGGCGGCGTGGCGGCGACCGGCGGCCTCGGTGTCGTTGGTGAATTCCAGCCCGGCAGCGACGGTGATCTCGATGTCGTCGAGCGACCGTCCTGCGGTTTCGGCCCCCTCGCGGATCGGGTCGAGATACACATCGGCATGTTCGGCGAGGAACGCCGTGCCGATCCAGCCCTGGCTCATCTCCCCGGTGAGGCGCAGGTTGGCGGGCCCCATCGAGGCGACGTACATCGGGATCGGCCACATGGCGACGGGGGATCTCATCGATTTTCCCTGGCTTTCGGGCAGCGGCAGTTCGTAGGTCGTCCCCTCGTAGGACACCCGCTCGCCCGAGGCGATCCGGTTGATGATCTCGATCGTCTCGCGCGTGCGGGTGACCGGCTTGTCGAAGCGCACGCCGTGCCAGCCCTCCATGACCTGCGGGCCGCTCGTGCCCATTCCGAGAATGAATCGACCGTTCGACATCGCCTGCAACGAGAGCGCCGACATGGCGAGCAGCGCAGGGGAACGCGAGCCGAGTTGCACGCACGCCGTGCCGAGCCGCATCGTCTCGGTTCGGCCGGCGAGGTAGGCGGCTGGGGTGAGGCCGTCGAACATCCAGGCCTCGGGAATCCAGGCCGAGTCGACGCCGAGGCGTTCAGCGTCGGTGACCAGGTTCAGCGATTCGGCGGTGGCGTTGCCGGTGACGATGCCGATCTTCAGCATCAGAAGGCCGCAGCCAGCTCCGACCCGGCCACCGTGATCCGGTGGAGGTACCGCCGATGGCCGTGGTAGTCGTTCACAGCGAAATGCCAGGTCGAGCGGTTGTCCCACATGGCGAGTGATCCTGGGGCCCATTCGAAACGGATCTGAAACTCGGGGCGTTGGCAGTGCTCGAAGAGGAAGCCGAGCAGGGCTCGCGACTCCTGGATCGTGAGCCCGTCGATCTTCGTGGTGAAGCCCGGGTTCACGTAGAGCATCGGCCGGCCTGTGTCGGGGTGGGCGATGACGACGGGGTGGCTGACGTCTTCGCGAACGGCATCGGGGTTGCCGATGCGGTCGGCCGTGCGTTCTCGGTGGGGGGATTGGCGACCGAAGACGTGCGCTCCGGAGTGGGTGGCGGTCAGTGATCCCAACATGTCCTGCAACGGCGGACTGAGTGCGTCGTAGGCCGCCCCCATCCCGATGAAGCAGGTGTCGCCTCCGATCGGTGGGATCTCGTGGGCATACAGGATCGAGCCGCGGGCCGGTGCGGGGTCATAGGAGTGATCGGTGTGCCAGCCGCCGCCGATGTTGGCGGTCTGGTCGGCTTCTTTGAGCACTTCGGCGATCTCGGGATGTCCGTCGACGGCGTTGAAGAAACGGTTGATGTCGATGTCGCCGAAGCGACGGGCGAACGCCTTGTGTTGGTCGGGTGTGAGGTGCTGATCTCGGAAGAACAGCACGCCGTACTCGGACCACGCCTCGACGAGTTGCGCCGCCTGGTCGTCGGTCAGCTCGTCGAGGGCGACGTCGGACACGTTGGCGCCGAGGGCATTGGAGACCGGGGTGATCTGCATCTCCCCATCTTGGCCCGTTCTCGGGTCCCGCCGAAAGCTCCCTGGATGTCTCTCCGTGGAGCGGACGCCGCGTTCAGGTGCGTGGGCGGCGCCCGAGTTGCTGAAGTCGTATATCGACAGGGATGGTCTGTACCCCGCCTCGCTCGACCTCGGCCTTGCGGGGTCCGTCGTCGGCCCAGACGTGACAGGTGTTGGTGAGGGTCTTCCAGCTCTCACTGGGCGGTCGCACGATGATCGGATTCGGCTCACCCGCTCGTTCGGCTTCGATGCACTCGATGCTCTTGGTGCTCTGCATCGCGATCGGTGCCATCGCCTGGAGGAGGGCGGTGGTGTGGCTGCATCCCCTCGGTCCACCGAAGAGTTCTCGGACCGTGTTGGTGAACCCCCGGGCGATCGACAGTCCGACGAGCTTGTTGTAGTGCTGCTCGATCGACGGACACAGGTCGTGGGGGTAGGCGAGGAGGCGGGCTTCGACGCTCACGATGATCCGGCTCGGGAACTCGACCTCGAGCGTGACCTGCATGTGGTGCATCGTCAGCGGTTCAGGGTCGTCGGGGATGTAGACCCCCGGCGGCTTCTGGTCGCGCACGGCGCCCTGGATGAGGAGGTTGCCGTTGTCGAGAAGGAATGACTCGACCCGGTACTCGCGGTCGTGCAGCACGGGGACGGCGCCGGCGGGAGGCGACGGAAGGATCGATTCGGTGCGCCATGGGGTCCGGTCGGTGTCGGTCATCGTCGAACCCTAGCGGTGGGCCCGAAGCGGCTCCCGGCGATCAGGTCCGACGAGCTGCGCCGTTGTGCGAAGATCCCCCGATGGGGATCAATCTGGCTACCGCCTGGGAAGTCGTCGCCGACAACCATGGTGATCGGCTCGCGGCCCAGCATGGCGACGTCGCACGCACATGGACGGAGTTCGACGATCGAGCCGCTCGGCTCGCCGCCGCACTCGAGGCCGACGGTATCGGTGCAGGCGACAACGTCGCGTGCGCGCTCTACAACGGCAACGAGTACCTCGAGGCGGAGTTCGCCGCGTTCAAGCTCCGAGCCGCGCCGTGCAATGTGAACTACCGCTATGTGGAGAACGAGCTCGCCTACCTGATCGACAACAGCGATGCGAAGGCGGTCTTCTTCGACGAGACGCTCACCGAGCGGTTCGACGCTGTCCGTCCTCAACTCACCAAGGTCCGTCGGTGGGTCCATGTCGGTGACGGCGAGTGCCCGGATTGGGCCGACCGGCACGAGGACATCATCGCAGCATCGATGCCGGCGGCACGCCGCGACCGTTCCGCCGACGATCTCTGGATCCTTTACACCGGCGGGACGACCGGCCATCCGAAGGGCGTGATGTGGCCGCATGCGAGCCTGGTCGGGCTCACCGCCCGAACCCTTGCGCCGCTCGGTGTCGAGATTCCGTCGACCCCGCAGGAGGTGGCGACGATTCTCTCGCTCCTCGATTCGTTCGGCGCGACACCGCGCCAGCTTGCAGCTGCGCCCCTGATGCACGGCACGAGCGGCATCGGTGCAATCTTCACCCTGTTCACCGGTGGGGCGACCGTCACCCTTACCGGTCGGTCGTTCGACCCTCATGAGCTCTGGGAGACGGTGCAGCGCACCGAATGTTCGTTGATCTCGATCGTCGGCGACGTTTTCTGTCGACCGATGGTCGAGGCGCTCGACGAGGCGGTCGAGGCCGGCACGCCCTACGACCTCCGCGCAGTCCGTTCGGTCACGTCGTCGGGGGTGATGTGGAGCCAGGCGATCAAGGACCGACTCCTTGCCCACGCCCGAGCGCAGGAGTCACCGCTCGTCACCAACGACAGCCTGGGGGCCAGCGAGGGTGTCGGCTTCGCCGGCAAGGAGTCGACCGGTGACGGCGATACCGAGACGGCGACGTTCACGCTCGGACCCAATGCAGCGGTGTTCACCGAGGACGGCCAGCGGGTCGAAGCAGGGTCGGGGGAGACGGGTCTGTTGGCAGTAACCGGGCCGATCCCACTCGGGTACTACGGCGATCCGGTGAAGACGGCGGAGACGTTCCGTGAGTTCGAGGGCATCCGCTGGTCGGTACCCGGCGACTGGGCGACGATCGGTGCCGACGGCATGGTGACCCTGCTCGGCCGTGGCTCAGTGTCGATCAATACCGGCGGCGAGAAGGTGTACCCGGAAGAGGTCGAGGAGGCGCTGAAGGCGCTGCCCGAGGTCGTCGACTGCAACGTCGTCGGCGTGCCCGATCCACAGTGGGGTGCCGCCGTCACCGCCGTGGTCGAACTGGCTGACGGTGCCGACCCCACCGACGCCGACCTGGTCGACGGGCTTCGTGCTTCGCTGTCGGGCTACAAGCTCCCGAAGAACATCGTGCGGGTCGACTCGCTCTTCCGGAGCCCGAACGGGAAGTCGGACTACAAGTGGGCCACCCGCACTGCGCTGGACGCCCTGGGGTTCAGCAAGGAGTAGGAACCCAGGCGCCGAGCGTCAGATCGAGCGTGGCGTCGATCATTTCGGCAAGTGGGCGCGTGCCGTCGGGGTCGTAGGTGCGACACATCGTGTTGCTTGCGCCGAACAGCACGGTCGTGGCAACGAGCGGGTCGACTTCACGGAGTTCTCCTGCGGCGATGGCCGCTTCGACAAGAGCTCGCGCGGCGAGTTCGTGGGCGTGCAACGACGCCGCCGTCGCCGGCGCTGCGGCGAGGGCATCGACGTTGCTGACGATCAACTGGCCCTCCGGAAGCAACACCGCCTGCTCGATGTGGCTCCGGAGAAGGGAGCGAAGTTGGTCGAGGGGACTGGAGCTGTCGGCTGTGCGCTCGCCGGCCTCCGCGCGGATGCCGGCCAGCAATCGATCAAGGAGGAGCGCAAGCAGTTCGTCGCGCGAATCGACGTAGTAGTACAGCGCCGCCTTCGACAGACCGACCCGCTCGCCGACGCGATCGAGCGTGGTGGCGGAGAGACCGCTCTCGGCCAGTTGCGCAGCGGTAGCGTCGATGATCGCCTCGCGTTTCAGCGCACGGCGGGTACGCACGCGGTTGGTCTGCATCTTGTTCTTGACATTCTCGACCATCAGTCGAAAAATCTACCATTATGCGAAGAGAGATGGATCTGGCAATCGGCGACGAGCTGTTCGCTCTCGCCGAGGCGGGCTCGCCGGCCGCCGATCGGCCCGCCCAACAGCTGACCGTCGATGTCTACACGGACCCTGTTCGTCACGCCCGGGAACTGGCGGCGATCGCTGCCCATCCTGTCGCTGCCGTTGCGTCGTCGGAGATCGCTGAGCCTGGTTCGTTCGTCACTGCCGAATTCGCGGGCGTGCCGGTGATCGTTGCTCGGGACCACGATGGCGTCGCGCACGCGATGCGCAACGTGTGCGCCCACCGCGGCGCCACCGTCGTTGCCGAACCGTCGGGCACTGGCCGCATCTTCTCGTGCGGCTTCCACGGCTGGTCGTATGACCTTGACGGCTCATTGCGGGCGGTCTCCGACAAACAGCGGTTCTCGTCGGAAGCACCCTGCACAATGGGTCTGCGCAGGCTTTCCTGCGAGGAGCGGCACGGGATGGTCTGGGTCACGCCCAACCCGGACACGGAGGCGAAGGATCTGGCTGACTGGCTCGGCTCCGAACTCGATGACGTGCTCACCGAACTCGGTATGCCCGAGATGGTCCACCATGCGGCCACCGAATACGACCTTGCGTGCAACTGGAAGCTGCTCACCGATGGGTTCATGGAGCTGTATCACCTCAAGTACCTGCACCGGAACTCGATTGCCCCCTACTTTCCCAACGACCTCACGCTGAGCAAGCGCTACAACGGGCACTTCGGTGGATGGTTGCCGAAGAACCGGGTGCTGCGGATGCTGCGAGACGAACCTCGTGACGAGTGGAAAGTCGTCGACGGTTGTACGGCAGCGTTCACGCTCGTGCCGGGGACGGTGATCCAGTGGCAGGCCGGCCATGTCGAGCTGTTCTCGATGCGGCCGCATCCGACCGAACCGAATCGCACGACGTGCCGCCTGACGATGCTGGTGCCGGCCGATCGAGCCGGTGAGACTGAGTTGTGGGATCGCAACTGGGAACGCGTCTGCATCACGATCCCCGATGAGGACTTTGCCGCAGCCGTCGACGTGCAGCGCAACGTTGATGCCGGTGCAGTCGATGTCCTCCAGATCGGATTCAACGAAGAAAAGCTGATCCAGCACCTCCACGAGGTGGATCGGCTCCTTCCGGATTGAAACGTTCTTCGGCAGCTCAGCGAGGAGTAGGAGCCCAGGTGCCGAGCGCACCTGTTCTTGCGACGCGGACGGCGTGCTGGCGAGGTGGATGGTCTCGGGCCAGACTTCCGCCGTGACCGACATCCGCCTCGCCACCGCCGCCGATCTCGACGCCCTCGCAGCGACGGTCGTGACGGCGTTCGATCAGGACCCGGCGTTCCGAGCGTTCTTCGGCGCCGATCCCGAGTTCCGCCCGCTCGCCGTGGCGTTTGCCACCGACCTGCTGCGGCGCCGTATCGCTACCGACTCGGTGTGGATGACCAGCGACGGCGACGCCCTCGCCATGTGGGATCCACCCGCCGGCACCGTGGAGACTCCGGCCCCCGCGCTCGAGCTCCCCAGCGACGCTCTCGCACGACTGGATGTCTACGACGCTGCGGTGCACGCTGCGATCACTGCGGAGCCGCACTGGTACCTGGGCGTGCTGGCATCGCACCCTCGGCGTCGGGGCGAGGGGCTCGCCCGACTCGTTGCCCAGGCCGGGCTCGACGCAGCGGCTGCTGCCGGTGTGCCCGCGGTGCTCGAAACGACCAACCCCGGCAATGTCGCCATGTACGAACGGTCGGGCTGGCAGGTCACCGCCGAACTGCACAACGTCATCGGCTTGACGGTCTGGATTCTCCAGTACGACGGATAATTCCCACCTTGCGGGAATCACATGCGCTGCTTCCCGCTCAGCGGTAATGTCCACACTCGGTATGGGGACCGTGCAGAGCGTTGATCGCGCACTGTTGTTGCTGTCGGAGATCGGTCGAGAGCCCGGAGGGCTCGTCGACCTGTCGACGCGCGTTCGGCTGGCCACCAGCACCACCGGCCGACTCCTCGCAACCCTCGAACACGCCGGGGCGGTCGTTCGGGGCGATGATGGCAGCTACCACATCGGTCCACTCGTCCACGGCATGGTGTCGGCCACCGACTCGACCGCAAGCCTCGAGTCCATTGCCCACCCCCACCTCATCGATCTGAGCGAAGAACTCGACGAGGCGGCCTGCTTTTCGATCGTCTCCGGTGACGACACGATCACCGTCGATCAGGTCGACGCTCCGAAACCGATCCAGGCCGAGAACTGGACCGGCACACGCGTCCCGATGCACGCCGGATCGGCGGGCATCGTCGTGATGGCCACCTGGGACGACCGTGAAATCGATCGGTATCTCGCCGGCAATCTCGCCACCTTCAACGACAACACGGTCACCGACCCTGACAAGCTGCGCTCCCGCATCCGGCAAGCCCGTGTGAGGCGGGTCCTGTGGAGCCACGGCGAGTATGTCGACGGCCTCTCGTCGTGTTCCTCACCCGTCATCGGTGGCTCGGGCCGCGCTCTCGGCGTGCTCTACGTCTACGGCCC
>PABW01000114.1 GCA_002699625.1 Acidimicrobiaceae bacterium | reverse complement strand
GCGGGTCTGGAGGTTGCGGATGATCTCGGCTCTGGCCGAGAGGCGTCCGAGGACGGTGAGCCCGGCCCGTACGTCGAGGTGTTCGACCAACTGTCGGTAGCCGGTTTCCCAGTCATCGTCGCTCGACAAGTCGGTGAGGCCGGTCGACTGCTGGGCAACGGCGAGCAGTTCGTCGGCATCCAGTGAGATCAGGTGGCTGGGATCACCGACGGCGTCGCCGAAGAGATTGAGTCGTCGCACCCAGTCGGGGTGGGCGAGTTCGGTTGCGGTCTCCCGAGGCTGCTCATTCACATGATCTATGGCAGCACACGCATGTCACCCCGGCCAAAATGCTGGGCGGCGCCGGTGGCGCCAGAAATCACTCGCCGCTGCCGGCGGTCTCTGGGTAGAGGTGGCTCATCGAGCCGGGTTCGACGCGACACGACTCGATGTAGGCGTCGACGTCATCCTGCTTGAGACGGATCACTCGGCCGAACTTGTAGGCCGCCAACTGCCCCTCATCGATAAAGCGGTACAGCGTGCGGGGGGTGATGCCAAGGCGTTCTGCCGCCGCCGCAGTCGAGAGCCAGGTGATGTCGTCGGACATGACGATGAACTCTAGCTACCTTTCGTGATGTTCGAGTAAGTCTCAGATGGCAGAGACCTCACCGTTGATGATCCGGTGGGAACGGATCTCGCCGGTCGTCGGGGCGATCACGACGTGGAGGAGCATCCCGAACGGGTCGAAGCGGCCTGCATCGCCGATATCGACGGCCGATGGCGTGGGTTCACCGTTCGGATGCGAGTGGGCAATGCCGATCACCTGCTCCCCTGCGGCATCGATCGCCTGCTCGGCGGCGAGCTGTTCATGCGGCTCGAACACGAAACGAGTGGGCGACCGAGCGGCGTTCGTGATCGGCACAAAGCGTTGAATTCGCCCGGCCGGAGAGTCGCCGACGAGATAGCCGCACACCTCATTCGGCAAACACGCCTTCGCATGAGCAAGCATCTCGGCCCGCACGATTTCGGGGATCTCCGACACGAAGCGACGCTACCGCCACAGGTACCGTCGGCTCATGTTGTTCGAGACGTGGGGCGCCACCCAGGCAGAGATCACGGAACCCGTCGTTGGAGACGAGTTGATCCCCGACGCAACACTCGTGGCCACGCGCGCCATCGACTGCGATGCGTGCCCCGCCGAGGTGTACCCGTGGCTTGCCCAGATGGGCTTCGGAAAGGCCGGCTGGTACAGCTACGACTGGCTCGACAACCTAGGCCGCAAGAGCGCCGCCGAGATCGTCCCTGCGTGGCAAGTGATCGAAGGCGAACCGGTCCCTGGTGGCCCGATCGCGTTCACCGCGGCGATCGCTCGTCCCGGAGAAGCATTCGTACTTGCCATCCAACGCAACCTGCTCGACTTCACGCTTGCATTCGACCTGCGACCCGACGGTGAAGGGACCCGTCTTGTCAGCCGGGTGCGGGCACGGCTCCGCTTTCCCGGAGGCCGGGTCGTCGAGCGCTTCGGGCTTGGTCCCGGCGATGGAATCATGGTGCGCAAACAGCTCCTCGAACTGCAGAAACGCACCGCTCGCTGACAGCCCGTGCCGGTACCGTGATCGCATGGCCAAGTCGCAAAAGAAGCGTGACATCCCGGCAGGGGCGACCGCCGTCGCCACCAACCGTGTCGCGCGCCGCGACTTCGACATCCTCGACGAAATCGAGTTCGGCATCATGCTCAAAGGCAGCGAGGTGAAATCGCTGCGGGAAAGCAAGGTGCAGCTGCAAGACGCCTACGCCGTGTTCTTCCAGCGGGAGTTGTGGCTCGTCGGCCTCAACATCTCGGCCTACTCCCACTCGGGCACGGCCTTCGCCCACGACAACGACCGACGCCGCAAGCTGCTCGCCCACCGCCACCAGCTCGAAAACTGGTCAAGCCGCGTCGATCGAGAGGGTCTTGCGATCATTCCGCTTGCCCTCTACTTCAAGGACGGACGAGCCAAGATCTCGATGGGCCTCGCCCGAGGCAAGAAGCAGCACGATCGCCGCCAGGACATCGCGAAGCGCGACGCCGACCTCGACGCCCGAAAGGCGATGTCTCGCGCCAACCGCGCCGATCGCCTCGCCAAGTACAGCTAGCCGCCGTCACGGCCCCGTTTGACGACGCGCCGCGAAGTTCGGCTCAGCGCTTGGTGCCTGCGGGAAACTCGAAGGGCATGACCCGCGGCCCGCGAACCTGACCGCCGGCCCACTCCATCGGCTCACCGTCTCGCAGCGAGAACTCCGGGATGCGCTCCATCCAAACCCGAAGCGCAGTGGTCATCTCGAGCCGAGCCAGGTTCGAACCTGCGCATCGGTGAATGCCCGAACCGAACGCCACATGACGATTGCGGGCCCGGTCGATAATGAAGGTGTCGGGATCTTCGAAGTGTTCGGGGTCGTGGCATGCCGCCGGGAAGTTCATCAAGATCTTGTCACCCCGCTTGATGTGGACGTCTTCGTTGAACTCCACGTCGTGCTCTGCCACTCGAGCCATCGTCACCGGCGCGTAGAAACGCAGGAACTCCTCGACGGCGATCGGCAGGATTTCCGGCTCGGCAGCAAGACGTTCACGGTCGGCTGGGTGAGTGGCGAGATGCCACAACGACGACCCGATCGAACTCCATGTCGTGTCGATGCCGGCGATGATCAACAGGTTGGTGATACCGACGACGACCTCCGGCGTGATCTTCGCATCAGGATGATCGAGCTCCATGAACAGCAGCTCGGTGAGGAGATCCTCCTGGGGATCCTCCATCCGTTTGGCTACCTCAGCCCCGATGAAGCCGAGCAGCTCTTCGCGGGTCTTCAGCCGCAGCTCCGGATCGTTGAGCCCGGCGCCGAGTACACCGTTGACCCAGATCACGAACTGGTCGGCCATACCAGGATCGACGCCGATCATGTGAGCGATCACCCTCGGCGGGATCTGCTGGGCGTACTGCTCGGCACCGTCGCACCGGCCCGATTCGATGAACTCGTCGATCAACGAGTGGGCCAATTCCTCGGTGTAGCGCTCGTACTGAAGCACCGCTTTCGGCGCGAACGCCGGCAGCAGCATTCGACGAGTCCAGGTATGGATCGGAGGATCGGCCGTGATCGGCGCGGCGGCGATCATCTGCTCGTAGCGAGACATCTCTGCCGAACCCGGCGGAGGTGGCATCACCAGCACCTGCCGTGACGACAACACGTCGGTCATCTTCGCCATCTCACGCACATCGTCGAAGCGGGTCGGGTTCCATGACCCACCGAGGCGATCGGTGTGTGCGACCGGGCACTTCTCACGCATTTCGGCCCAGATCGGCACCGGGTTCTCGACATAGTCCTTGTCGCGGATGTCGTAGTCGGTCGTCCAGTCCTCGACCGGCCCGCCCTCGGCCCAAATTTCAGGCGAGGTCGCAAGGCTCATCTTTTCGTGCAGATCTGGCGTATCTGTCATGGGCCGACGGTAACACTCCAGACAGGCCGACTGTGCGGCGATTGGGCCTCACGGCTGAGCCGTCACACCAGACCGCTACGATGGGTTACCCGGCGAGCGATCGTCGGCGCTGTTTGACAAGAGAACGGCACTCCAGGGGCTGATCGGTTTCGACGTTGGGACCAGGATGCGGCGGCGTGCGACCGGAGTTGCTCAGACTCCAAAAACGGGGCACCCAAAGAGACGCCGATACGGACGATCTCACTCTCGCTGCCTGATCTGATCAGGGAACAGAGAGTCATTGTGGCGCAGCAATGTGTCACGGGGCCTGATCACTGCAGCCTGTCACCAGAAGCAGTGGTGGACGGTGGGAGAGACCACTGACCGCAGGGAACAGACCGCTGACCTCGAGGAAAGACTCGGCGGCTGAGCTTGCTCAATCGACCCGGCGAACCCACAGCCGCAAGTGGGACTCACGGGAATGGTCGTAACGCGTCACGTGACCACCTGACGGACGAGGGTTCGATTCCCTCCAGCTCCACTCTGGGGGACTCGTAGAATTCGGCGGTTTCTCTCTTAGAAATCGACCGGGTTCTGCGGGTCCTCGATGTCGTTCTCAGCAACACCGGAAAATTGCCCCGTCAAGACGCGTGCAGGCCGCAGAGCGCTCAGCGAAGTACGGTCTGGGCCATGACCGACGACGAGTTCACGGACCCATATGGCTTCACCGGGCCCATGCCGGTAACCAGCACCCAGCGGATGATCCCGGCCGGTGAGTTCGAGCCGGGGCTCTCGGTCGGGCAACCTGCACCCGACTTCGAACTCCCAAACCATCTCGGCGAAACGGTCTCATTCCACGCCGATCGTGATGGGTCGCGAGCTGCGCTTTTGTTCTACCGATCAGCAGTGTGGTGACCGCCGTGTCTTACGCAGCTGGTCGAGCTGCACAACAGCCTGCCGGAGCTGGCCGCTGAGGGCATCAAGCTCTACGGCGTCAGCTACGACGATACCGAGGCACTAGCAGCGTACGTTGAGGCGTCAGGTGTCGAGTTCACGCTCTTGTCCGACGTCGACTCGGCCGTGATCCGGCAGTACGAGGTCCTCAACACGATCGTGCAACCCGAGGACGTGCCGTTCTATGGCGTGCCGTTCCCCGGCTTCTTCCTGCTCAACAAGGACGGCGTGATCGTCGACAAACTCTTCAACCGTCACTTTGCCCACCGCGACGGGGTTGAGGCCATCCTCGATAGCTACGCTGGCCGGGTATTGCCAGGGGCCAGCGACCCACTCACGACCGCATCCGAGGATGATGGCATCACGGTGACCGCCTTCTTGCGGGGCGGCGCTGGCGTTCTCCGTGCTGGCCCCCGTCGACGCCTGATTCTTCGGGTCGCCATGCCCGAGGGGCTCCACATCTACGACGACCCTGTCCCGGACGGAATGGTTGCCACCTCGATCACAATCGACGGTCCCGACGGCTTCCGCAACGACCCCGCCGAGCGTGAGCCCACGCATCCATTCGAGCTCCCCGGCGTTTCTCAACCGCTCCAAGTCTGGGACGGCACCGTCGACTTCACGATGAATGTGTGGGCCGACAGCGTCCTCGGCAAGACCATCGCCGATGGTGCGGAGTCGGTCGAGGTCGACGTCACGATCCGGTACCAGGCCTGCGACAACAGCCAGTGTTTCATCCCTCGGACCCGAACCCTTCGGCTCGAAATCCCGACCGGGTTGAGTACCCGACCCAACTTCAGCCGCTCGCGTGCGATGGTCGGCGAGGTGGTCGACATGGATTCAGCCACGCACATGAAACGGCTGATCGAACGACAGACCGCCGGCTGAACGTCGAAATCTTTTCGCAGACCACACAGCCCCAACGCTCGGTGGTTTCTCTCGCAATAACCAGCCGGGTTCTGCCGACCCTCGTTGCCGTTCTCGGCCTCGCCAAAACCTGCATCCCATATGCCAGCACACGCTCCGAAGTTGCTGGAGGCGTCAAGGAAGCCCTCCGTCGTCACGCCAGCAAGCGAGCTCACCTGCCCGACAATGGGACGCGCCAAACAGGCGCTCGGTCGAGCGCGCCACGGATCTCGCGACCAGGCCGAGTTTGGCTTGATGGTGCGCCGAAGCGCCGCGTTGGCCTTCGCTAGCCTTCCATCGCCGAACCGGCAACGGGAAGCCACTCGTCGAGAGCCATGAACTGGCCCGAGGACTCAAACTCAATCAGCTGCTTTGCCGTGAGTTCGACGATGCTCTTTGCAGCCGAGGCGGCATCCGGGTACGTCGTAAGCGAGACGTTCACGCCTCGAGCAAGATCAGCACCGGCAAAAACGCTCTCGCCCCCATTTGCCGTGACAACGGACCAGACCTCGACCATCAGCGCTTCGACCTCTGCTTGGGTCTTGGCTTCCTGAAAGCGGGCTCCGGGCCGATTTGTAGAAATGCTTGTGTAGGTCATTTTGACACTCCCCCTTTGAGGTTCCAGTCGAACATGAGCCCCGCATGGAGCGCAAGGGACTCGTTCACTGACGACAGCAAACCGTCAGGTCAACGCCAAACCTTCGCCGCCCTGCTCGAGAGCAGAACCGCACCTCATGCGGGCCGATCGAGGTGCCCAATCAAGGGGCGTACTCGAAGACAACATTGACCATGCCAGCATCAGCGTCGCCAGAATCGGTGTGGTGAACGATGACGATCTTCTGCGACCCACAGTCACCAAAGTCATCACAGCTGATCGAGCCAGTAAGGCCGCCGTAGTCACGAAGCGCCGCGACCGAGGAGCTGATGCCTGCCTTGTCAATCACGAGTTGACCGGCATCGTTGACCTCGGCGTTGGCCTCAATCGCTGAGAGGAGAATCGTTGTGGCGTCGTACGTGCTGGCCCAGTACGCAGACGACGGCTCCTCACCATGATCGGCCCAGTAGTCGTCAAGAACCTCAAACGCCGTCTTCCCAGTGCTCTGATTGACGCTTGCACCGAAGTCGGTGTGGAGGCTCGTGAAGTACATGCCTTCGGACTCGCTGAGCTCGAGGTAATCGAAGTTCAACAGGCTGTCAGCGGCAAGTAGCTGGACGTTCTCAAGACCGGCAACACCCCGAGCCTGCGCAGCGACGAACTCCCCCGTGGGCTGGAAGATTGGGAAGAACAGCGCCTCCGGTGAACCCGCAGCAATCTCGGTCAGAACTGGGACCATGTTGGTTTCCCACATATCGACCACCTCGAAACCAGTGACCGTGCCCCCAAGCTGCTCGAACGCGTCGGCGAATGCCGAGGCGAGCCCCTCGGTGTATCGATCACCGTCGTGAATGGCAGCAGCGGTCGTCATGCCGAGTTCGCCGAAAACGAAGTGCGCCATCGCCACGCCCTGGTAGAGGTCGTTGTGCGCCGTGCGGTAGAAGCCCGGGGAGTAATGAATGCCGGCGGTGCCCTGAAGGTCAGACGTCAGCGTTTGGGACGTCCCCGAGCCCGAGATCATGACGATGTCAGCGTCGGTGATCAGAGGAGCGGCCGCAGCGGCGGCGACCGAGCATGTGGTGCCGATCACCCCGACGATCTGCGCATCTTCGACAATGCTCTGGGCCGCAGCATCAGCAACATCGGCAGAACAGCCATCGTCGAGACCCTGGCCCATCGCGACCGAGAAGCCCTCGATATCGCCGTAGTCGGCAATGGCCGCCATAACCGCATTTTGATGCGGGATACCGATGAACGCGAGATCACCCGTGATCGTGTCGAGCGAACGGATTTGAATCTCTTCGCCGCCGTCAACAACAACGACGGCCTCGCCCACCGCCTCTTCACCTCCGCAGCCGCGCCCGGCACAGCTCAAACCAAACGACTCGTACTCACTCCCCAACGGAGACTCCCAATACAAATCATCACAAGCGACGTCATCACCTGCCTCACACGCATCCCACAGCGCATCCAACTCAG
Source organism: Acidimicrobiaceae bacterium (assembly GCA_002699625.1). Lineage (GTDB taxonomy): Bacteria > Actinomycetota > Acidimicrobiia > Acidimicrobiales > Aldehydirespiratoraceae > UBA11606. The sequence goes on along the minus strand of PABW01000114.1, from coordinate 2,325 downwards.
GATCATCCCCATACGAACTCGCACCAGAACCAAACAGGTCATCGTCCGAGCCGCCGCCGATGAGCACAAGATCCTCGAACGTCAGTTCCCCAAGGCACTCCAACCCAGCTGGCGACATCTCATCGGTGTCCGAGGTCAGCGAGTTGAGATCGCCTGACTCCTCAAGGGCACGTTCAACGTCACTCCAGCTCAGATCCAGTTCCTCGACCACGGCATCCACCGCACAGGCGACAAAGGTCTTGAGGCTTTCCGGGAGCTCCTCGAGTCCAACGTCTGCAGAGAACGACGCTTCCGCAAGAGCGATGACGTCGTCACGGGTGGTGTTGTCTGAAGAACTCCCCCCGCAGGCCGCAACGAGCATCGCCAAAGCTGCCGACAGCACGACGACTGCTCGGCGAACTGCTGAATGATGGATCTTCGCGTTCATGTCTTGGCCCTCCTCGTGGGCGTTGTCTCGTGCTCAGTGCCTTGGGTTGCCCAAGGCTCGCCGTTACGCATCGGCAGAGGGCACCGAGGGGCCCCGACATTGCAGTCGTGGACGGCACCAAAATTCCGTCACCAAATGACGGAATTCGACCGGCATGTACGATGAGTGAGCGGATGAGCACCCCTGCCAAGCGGCTAACTGATCATGAGATCGCGTCGTTCGAGACGTTGTATTCGAGTGAGCTGCCCGTCGTGTTCGGCTTTCTTCGGATTCGCGCGGCAGGGGACGTCGCCCTCGCAGAGGACCTCACGGCGCTCGTCTTCCTGTCTGCGGTGGAGCAGTTTCAGGCCGGCCGAGGAGATGTCGTGACTCGCAACTGGCTCCTCACCGTTGCGAAGCGACGCCTGATTGATCACTGGCGCCGCCTGGAAGTCGCCGAGCGCAAAGCGCCGCTCCTCCGCCCCACAACGCCTGCAGAGGACTTGTCGCTTTCGTTGTCTGAGCGAGAACTTGTGGAGCGGGCGCTGGCTGCGCTGACCATCACAGACCAAGCCGCACTGACGATGAGCCATCTCGACGGTATGAGCGTTCCCGAGATCGCCGAGGTTCTCGGCCGCGGAAAGCGGGCGACCGAATCGACATTGCGGCGAGCTCGCGAACGATTCCGAGTTGAATATCGGAGGCTGACCGGTGACTGAACGCGACCCGATTGAGCGCCTCGAAGCATCCGATGGGCTTTCCATCGAGCCGCGACCTGAGTTCGCGTCCGAGCTGCGCATCATGCTCGACCTTCGCCTCCGGATGACGGAAGGTGATGCCCCCAGCAGCGAACGCAACGAGGAAGGCGCTAAGGGAGACAAGGCCGGCAGCAGGCAACGACCTGACCGCCTTCAAACCCTCATCCTCGCTCTCCTTGCCCTGCTCATCTTCCTGGCCATCGGGCTGGTGACACACCTCGCCGTCTGGGTCATCACCAAGACTGACTCGCCCGATCCCTCAACACCGACGCCAACCACGACAGCACCGCCTCCTGACGAAACAAGCGCAGACAGCCCAGGCCCCGACGGATCGCTCTCCGATCTCGAAACCCAGCTCACAGAAGCCGGCTGTCGAGTACTCGGGTCGGCGGAAGCTCAACGCTTCGACTGCAGCGGTACCGATCTGTCGAACATGCTGCTCGACGGTGCATCGCTCGCGGGGTCGGATTTCACCGGAGCTCAGATGCCTGGAGCGTCGCTCGCCGGCGCCGATCTGACCGGCGCGACCCTCAACCGCGTCTGGCTGTATGCGGCGGACCTCACCGATGCCAACCTCTCGGGGGTGGAGATCCTCGGCGCTGACCTGAACGAAGCCCGACTGGTCGGGGCCGATCTCTCCGGCAGCGTCATTCAGGACACCTTCCTGACCGAAGCCGACCTCACCGACGCGACACTTCGGGAGGCTTCCCTCACCGACGTCATCCTCTATGAAGGTGATCTGACGAACGCCGACCTCACCTCAGCTTCGCTCACCCGAGTCGACCTGACCTTCGCCACCGTTCGCGGTGTGATCCTGCGCAACGCCAAGCTCTCCCAGATGCAGCTCATCCAATTGGACTTCACCGGCGCGGACTTCGTGGGCCTGCGAGTGGCGGCCGACTGGTCCCTCGTCATCTGCCCTGATGGTTCACCACAGGGCGTGCAGGAAACGCTCCCCTGCGGCATCCGGGAGTGAGAACCGCACGCCGGTCCAACGACGGCGAGATTGCGGAACCCACCACAACAGCGAAGTAACGTCTCGCTCCGAACGAGGGGGACTCATGCACAAGATCCTGATGACGATCACTGCGCTCGCGCTCGTTGCCGCTGCGTGCGGAGGCGGTGACGACGAGACAACGGCGGAGGCAACGACCACCACCG
>PABW01000113.1 GCA_002699625.1 Acidimicrobiaceae bacterium | reverse complement strand
GGCTTGACGTCCTCATCGTCGTCGACGAAGTCGTCGAGGAGAGACTCGAAGTCGCCCTCGTTCGAGCGCTTCAACGCTCGGGCTTCCTCATAGCGCCGGTGTCGCCCCTTCTTCACCGTGGTAACTCCTGGTTGCTCATGTCACAGGTGTCTCATGTTAGCTCGCAGGGCGAGATCCCCCCACGTCAGGCGAGGAGGTTTCCCGCTCTCAGACGACGGGCCGACGGCTCCGCTCCTCGAGTACGACATTGCCGCCCTCGAATGCCAGCGCAGCATCGCCCGAGACGAGTCGGGTGATCGGCCCCCCGGCCGTCTCGGCCCGCCAGCCGTGTGCGAGGCGGGCGTCGTCGTCTCCTCGGACGAGCGCCTCGACGTCGGCGCGGGTTGCGAGCAAGGTGGGATCGAGTTGTCGGTCCCGAGCGATCTGGTTCACCCACGCAGCCACCAGAGCCACGGCAGGACGGATGTCGCGTCCGTCGTCTCGGCGCTTCTGTGGGCGCGGTGGCCGCCAGTCGTTCGCCCGGCCCTCGGCCACCGCCGCAAGAATTTTCTCCCCGATCGCGCCTCGGGCGACGCCCTTGTCGACGCCGCGAACCTTTGCGAGCGCCTCGGGCGACTCGGGTGCTGACTGCGCAACCGAAACGACGGCGATGTCGGACAAAACGAACCGAACCGGTTGGTCGATCTCGGCGGCCCGTCGTTCGCGCCATGCCGCGATCGAGCGAGCGATCGACAGGGCCGATCCCTTGAGGTGACGGGCCTCTTTGATCTTGCGCCACGCCTCGAACGGATCTCTCGGCCCGCGATCTCGAGACCGCATGATCTCGCATTCCTCTTCAGCCCACGCCACCCGTCCGAGTCGGTCAAGCTGGGCGACGAGGGCGTCGTGAATCTCGAGGAGGCGCTCGACATCCGCAGCGGCGTACTCCTTCTGCGCCGGCTTCAGTGGCCGTTCGAGCCAGTCGGTGAGCCGGTTGCCCTTGGGCAACTGCACGCCGAGCTCACGTTCGTGGAGCGACGCAAGCGACGGGGTGGACATTCCGAGAAAGCCGGCTGCGATCTGCGTGTCGAACAAACGGCGAGGCACGGCACCGGTGGCGAGTTCGAGTACCTCGAGGTCCTGCGACGCAGCGTGGAGCACGGCGAGAGCGTCGGAGTCCATGAGTGCCCGCAGCGGGGCGAGGTCGACAGCGAGCGGGTCGATCAGGACGAGTTCGCCCGGCCACGCGATCTGGACCAGTGCGACCTTGGGCCAGTACGTACGTTCGCGGTGGAACTCCGTGTCGAGCGCGTATCTAGGTTGAACGAGCAACTGCTCGACGACCCACGCGAGTTCGGCTTCGGTGTCGACAAAACGATGCGGAGCCACGGGTTCAGGCGCCGATCGGTGATGAGACGTCACGCCGTTCACGTCGAGCGGCGCCCCACGAGGTCGCCATCATGGGCGCTCCCGCCCGTTGGTGAAAGAGCCGGGTCGTGGCCCGCCGGCCGGAGTCGATCGCTGGAAGCTGCATGAGCGACCCACCGTAGCGAGACACTCGCCCCCACCTGGTGATCGAGTCAACGGGCTCGGGGTGGCAGATCGCTGGGCGTGTCGGCGTCCTGATAGCACGTCGGCGAGGCCTCGACGACCTCCACGGTTACCAGCTCGCCGAGCGCGTGCCTTGGTGCCCGTTCGCCACTGCGGAACGCCGTTCGAAGGGCGGACTCCGCCGACCGCCTCCACGCTGCATGAAGCCACTGGGCTCGGCCTTCGACAACCGGGACGGCGACGTCACCCTCGCCGAGCGACCCAAGCAAGCGGATCACCGCGTCCGGCGAGGCGGTGAGAAGGTCACAGGCGAGCACCACGACGAGGTCGGTGTCGACGGCGCCAAGCGCGCTGATGATTCCGCCCAGCGGCCCCTCACCGGGGTACTCGTCAGGAACGAAGCGGTGACCTGCCGCCTCGATCGCTGCTTGGTCACCGCCGACGACAATGACGGGATCGATCGCAGCGGCCGTGAGGGCGCCGACGGCTCGATCGAGCAGTGTCCGGCCGTCGATCTCGATGAAGGCCTTTGGGCGGCCCATCCGGCTGCTTGCACCACCGGCGAGAACGGCGCCGGCCACGGAGGTCACGACGGTGGCCACTCCGGGTCGAGCTGGCGAAGGAAAATCGCACAGCGCTCATCCTCGGCCGACTCGCCGATGGCCGCAGCGGAGGCCTGCAGCCCGGCGAGGGCGCGAAGAAATCCCCGGTTGGTCTCGTGTTGCCAGCGGACATACCCGCTGCCTCGCCAACCCGAGGCGCGAAGCTTGTCGAGACCACGGTGGTAGCCGGTGCGGTAGGCGGCGTATTTGAGTGCGGGCTCAGCGACGACGTCCCCGAGGCTTGCCCACGCAGCGAGGAAGGTCGGCCAGCGGGTGCACACCGAACCGATCGCCGCGATGGGATCTGCGGCCGCCTCGGCTTCGGCGAGCGCTGCGATCGCCTCGGCGGGTTCGGGGTCGATCACGGTCTCCGGGGGGCCGGAGCTGTAAAGGTTCACAGGACGATCGGTCATACCGCAGCCTACCTATCGACACGAGGGTGGCCCGATACCGGCCCCCTCCCCCACTACGCTGCGCGCCGTGGTTCCCGACTGGCTTGATGCCGAACGACTTGAGTGGGTCATCCTCGCGGTGATCGGCGGGCTTCTCGTGTCCGTGTACGTCGTCCTCAACTTCGTGCGGAAGGTCGTCACAAAGTTCCTCCTGTTGCTCGTGATCGCCGGGCTCGGTGTCTCGCTGTGGATCCAACGCGCCGATCTGCGGGCCTGCGCAGAGACATGCCAGTGCACGCTCTACGGCGAGTCCGTCGCGCTGCCTGAGGACCGGCGTCCGGAGCGCTGCAACCCGGGGCCCTAGGGCACCCGTTCGATACGCAGAACGTTCGTGGCCTGCGCCCGGCTGTCAGAGCCGGCAAGGACGCCCACGAGTTCGCCGGGCCGGATGTGCCCTGCGCTCTTGGCGAGACGCATCGCCTCGGCGACCATCTCCTCGTTCGTGCCACCCTTCCCCATGAGCATCGGCGTGGTGCCCCAGCTGAGGGTCAACTGCTGAACGGTGGCCTCATTGACGGAGAACCCGAGAATGTTGGCCTCGGGACGGAATCGGGCCATCGATCGCACCGTGAAGCCCGATCCGGAAATACACAGCACGTTCTGGACGCCGAGTTCCTGCGTGGCCCGCCAGGCCGCCATGGTCATGGCGTCGGTGACGGAGGTGCTCTCGGATCGGTCCGTCATACGCATCTCGGCAAGGCGGCGGGCCCAGCCGGGATAGTCCATTTCCTCGTCGGCTCGACGGGCGATTCGGCTCATCGTGCGAACCACGTTCGTCGGGTCGGCGCCCACCGCGGTTTCGCCTGACAACATGACCGCCGACGAGCCGTCGAACACGGCGTTGGCGACATCGGACGCCTCTGCGCGGGTTGGTGCGAGGCTCGTGACCATCGACTCGAGCATCTGGGTCGCGGTGATCACGGGGCGGCCGCCAGCGATGCACTGCCGGATGATGTCCTTTTGCAGGTGTGGGAGATCCTCAAGGCTGCACTCGTTGCCGAGATCGCCGCGAGCGACCATGACCGCACCGGACGCCTCGATGATGCCGGGCAGGTTGTCGACGGCGGCGCGAGTCTCGATCTTGGCGACGAGCAGCGGCCCCCGAGGGTGAGGCTCGGTGCCGACACGACGCATGTCGTGAGCGGAACGGACGAAGCTGACGGCGACCATGTCGACGCCGGCATCGACAAAGGCATCGAGCGCGACGAAGTCTTCGGGAGTCGGTGTCGGGATCTGGAGACGGTCGCTGGGGATGTGGACTCCTGGGCGGCCGCGGAGCGTTGAGCCGGCCACCACGTTGGCCAGCATCTTGTCGGCCTTCTTGTCCGTGACCTCGAGCACAGCTCCGCCGTCGCCGATGGTCACGCGGTCGCTGACTTGGATGTCGCGCATCAAGAACTCGTAGTCGACCTCGATGACGTCGGCAGAGGACCCTGCCTCCCCGACACGAAGCTCGATGGAGGACCCGGTGGGCACATCGACACCGGTGTCGCCGAAGTTCCCGGCCCGGACCTTCGGGCCGGGAAGATCGACGAGGATGCCGACTCGACGTCCCTCCTCCTCGGAGACCTTGCGGATGCGATGGAAGCGCTCGAGGCCTTCGTCGATCGTGTTGTGGGCGAGGCCGAGTCGGGCCACGTCCATGCCGGCCCGGATCATGGCCCGCAGTGTGGCTTCGTCCTCGCTTGCCGGACCGATGGTGGCGACGATCTTCGTGCGTCGGTTCATGAGCGCAAGGCTAGTGACCTAGCGCGCGTGGTGGACCGACGTTTGCGAAAAACGGAGGCGCCTGCGCTAGTTCAGGCGGGCTCGCAAGGCATGGGCTCTGCGGCTGAGGTCCTCACGTTCGGTGGCCCGTGCAAGGAGGTCGAGAAGCTCGGCGGCACGGTCGAGGCGCCCTCGTTGCTCGCAGAGCGCCGCCAGTGCGCGGGGATCCTGATAGCGCAGCGGAAGCGCCAGACGCAGGTCGAGCACCCAATCGAGATCTCGCACCGATCGCTGCACCATCGTGTTGGTGAGGTTGTTGAGGACACGGGCGACGACGGCCTGATCGGGTATCGGGGCGAGCGCCTCGGTCAGGTCGAGGTGCGCGCCGAGCGCTGCCATGCGGGCGGCAAGTGCGCTGGGCTGCAGGTCGGAAGCGCGATCGAAGGGATCGAGCAACGAGCCGCTGACGGGCTCCTTCACGAGGAAGTGGCCGGGTGCCCCGATCGGAACGAGTTCGACACCGATCCGTCGACCGAGAGCGAGCAGCACGACCGCAAGGGTGATCGGCATCCCCTGCCGGCGGCGCAGGACCTCGTCGAGGTACGAGTTCGCAGGCTGGTGGTAGTCGTCGACGTCGCCGCGAAAGCCGAGACGGTCGTAGACGAGCACCCGAAGTCCCTCGACATCGCCCGAGGGCGCGGTTTCGGCCCAGGTGTCGAGCAGCCTGAGGTGTTCGCCGATGTCGACGGATGCACCTGGGCGCAAGGACGACACCCACAGCAAGGCCTCGTCGAGCGGCACGACACCAGGATCAGAGAAGAACGCGGAGAGCCGCACCGGCAGACGCACCCCGGCACAGTACCCACGGTACGGTCTCTACCGTGCTGCACCCGTACCTCGCCTATGAGGCGCCCATCGGCTTCGCCCATCGCGGTGGTGCGGGCGCTCATCCGGAGAACACCGAACGGGCGTTTCGGCACGCTGTCGAACTCGGGTATCGCTATCTCGAGACGGACGTTCACGCCACCGCCGACGGCGTACTGATCGCGTTCCACGACGACAAGCTCGACCGAGTGACCGACCGCACCGGTCGAATCATCGACCTCACGTGGGCCGAGGTCGCCGAAGCTCGCGTCGACGGCACGGATCCAATCCTGCGGTTCGACGAGATGCTGGAGCGGTTCCCGGACGCCCGGATCAACATCGATCCCAAGGCCGACACGGCGGTCGAGCCACTCGCCGAGCTGATCCTTCACTGCGGTGTGCAGGACCGGGTGTGCGTCACGTCGTTCTCTCGCCGGCGAACCGAGCGGGTGAAGCGCCGGGTCGGCGGTGACCTGTGCACCGGGGGCGCTACCGGCGCGACGATCGAGGCCATCGTCGGCCTTCGCGGGATTGGTGCGCTCCGTGACGTAGACGTCTTGCAGGTCCCGCCTGTCTTCGGACCCATCCCGGTCGTCACTCGCCGGTTCGTCGAGTTCGTTCACGGGCGCGGGATCCACGTGCACGTCTGGACGATTGACGACCCTGAGGAGATGCATGGGCTCCTCGACCTCGGGGTCGATGCGATCATGACCGACCGCCCCGAGATCCTCGCTTCGGTCTTTGCCGAACGGGGTGCTTCGCTGGCCTGAAACGCCGCCACTCCGGCCTGATCGGTGGATGAAGCTGAGGATAACTCAGCTTGCATTGGGGATGTCCGGTGGGAATTGTCCAAATTCCTGTGGATTTCAGCCCAACCCCTTGCGCCGCTTCCCGCAGCGTCAGAAGATGACCTCGTCGAAGCGAACAACCCGAGCCGGGACGTCGAGACACCAGTAGGGACGCAAGTCCTGATCGGTAGACCGAACACCTCGGATCAGGTTGGGAGCGGAGACACCGACACGATCAGACCACTCCCTCGGGAGCGGTCGATCGGCCGAGACACCGCTGGTGAGGCGGCGACTCGTCCGGACACTTCTCACAAGGAAGGATCCGGGAGGGTCACCGGATCATCGCATCTCGGAGATCTCGTCGGTCGCCAGGCGCACGCTGCGGAGTGTGTGGCCGGATCGAGGGGCGCTCCCCGAGGTGAGGGGTCGTGCGGACCGGGTCGGAAGCCTTGCTGACGGGCAAGGCGACCGGAACGGCCCGTTGGCACCGCCGGGTGCCGGACGCCGATGCAGGTCAGCAGGATCGGGAGACGTTTCCGGGCCGGCTGGTCAGGGTGAAGCCCTTCACTGGGAATCACCCAACGAGTTTCATCGCTCTCGGGTGGTGGAACACGATGATCACGTCGATCTCGGAGCCCCGAGGAGTTGAGTCCGTCGCAAGGCGGGCGAGGCTACTCGGGGCTTCGTTCCTTTTTGGCCGCCGGTCAGTCGTCCTTCAGGGCCACGGCGTTCGGTGTGACGTTCATTTTCGGTTCGTACTCGACGGCGACGTCCTTGGCGTCAGCGCCCATCGTCGCCCGCAGTTCGGTTCGGCAGTCCGCACACGGCCCGTAGTACGTCTCGTCGGTCTGGCTGCCACAACGAGGGCAAGCGAAGGCATCGGTCGGCATCGATCGAGCATGCCACACGGCGAAGCCGCTCCCCCATCTCACCCGAGTGCGGGCCGGGGGAAGCGTGCGGCTAGAGTCAGCGCGCCTGAAGGGGGTGCTGTGAGCGAGCAGAACCAGCGAGCAAACACCGTGGTGATCGGCGCCGGCCCGGCCGGCCTCACGGCGGCCTACGAGCTCGGCAAGCGTGACCACAAAGCGGTCGTACTCGAGGCCGACGATGTCGTGGGCGGCATTTCTCGCACGGCGCGAGTCGGCGACTGGCGATTCGACATCGGCGGGCACCGCTTCTTCACCAAGGTCACGCCGGTGCGGGAGCTGTGGCACGAGATGCTCCCCGACGAAGATTTCCTTCTGCGTCCGCGCATGAGTCGCATCTTCTACCGCGGCCGCTTCTACGACTACCCGTTGCGGGCGTTCAACGCACTGCGCAACCTCGGTGTCCTCGAGGCGGTCCGGTGCGTTCTGTCGTACCTCTGGGTGCGGATCCGTCCTCCGAAGGACCTCACGACCTTCGAGGGGTACATCGCCTCGAAGTTCGGCTGGCGGCTCTATGGCATTTTCTTCAAGACCTACACCGAGAAAGTGTGGGGCGTTCCCGCCGATCAGATCCAAGCCGACTGGGCGGCTCAGCGCGTCAAGAACCTCGACCTGCTCCGGGCGATCATCAATTCGTTGGCGCCGCGCCGGAACCAGAAAGAGATCACCAGCCTCATCGAGGAATTCGAGTATCCCCGCCATGGCCCCGGCATGATGTGGGAACGGTGTCACGAGCTCGTCGAAGGGCAGGGCGGCGAGCTGCACTTCCACCACGCCGTTTCCCGGATCGAGCACTCGGACGGTCTTGCGACCGCCGTGATCGCCGAGACACCGGCCGGCGAGGCGCGGTTCCCGTGTGGCGACGTTGTGTCGTCGATGCCGATCCCCCGCCTCGTGCAGGCGATGGACCCTGCTCCCCCGGCGGAGGTTCTCGCTGCAGCCGACGGACTGGCATTCCGCGATTTCCTCACGGTTGCGCTCGTCGTGCCCGAAGCGGCCGGCTTCCCCGACAACTGGATCTACATCCACGCCCCCGACGTCGAGGTCGGTCGCGTGCAGAACTTCCGGAGCTGGTCGCCTCAGATGGTTCCGGAATCAGGCAAGACCTGCCTCGGTCTCGAATATTTCGTAACCGAAGGCGACGAACTCTGGACCTCGAGCGATGACGATCTCGTTGCGCTCGGTACTGCGGAGATGGAGCGGCTCGGGCTGCTCGAGCCCGGGGTCGTGGAACAGGGGTTCGTGGTTCGGATGCCGAAGGCCTACCCGATGTACGACGCCTCCTACCACGACAATGTCGACGTGTTGCGAGGCTGGCTCGACGCGAACGTCACCAATGTCCACCCTGTGGGCCGCAACGGCATGCATCGCTACAACAATCAGGACCACTCGATGTACACGGCGATGCTCACCGTCGAGAACATCGTCGACGGCACCTCCCACGACGTGTGGGAGGTCAATGTCGAGGCCGAGTACCACGAGGAAGTCGCAGAAGAGGCGGCCGAGGTCTCGTCGTAAGCGGTCAGCCGCGGGGGGTCGCTGCCGTCTCCACCACGGCGCCGTGCCTCACAGCCGGACGTCGTCGGGTGGGGCCCCGTACCGCTTGCGCAGGTGGTCGCGAATTGCGAGGAGTCGCCCCCGAGGCGACCAGTGCAGCCCCCGAGCCGGCGCGTGCACCATGCCCATCGGAAGCTGGACAAGGGCAACACCGATCCGAAACAGCGCATGACGACGCCCGAAATGCTCTCGCAGCATCAGGAGCGTGTTCCGCAGCTGGAGGTAGGCGACCCGTTCGATGCTTGCGCTCATGCCGGGATTCCGCACCATCGCCCCGCGGATGAGGCCACAGCGCCAGCCGGCCGCGTCGGCCCGGAGGGCGAGTTCGCTTTCCTCGCAGTACGCGAAGTAGCGCTCGTCGAAGATGCCGACCTGTTCGGCACAGGCCCGCCGAACGAGCATCAGTGTCCCGTGCGGGTAGCCGGAGTATTCGAAGCCTGCGTCGACGGTCGGCGGTGCATCGATCGTTCCCAGGTAGGGGTCGATCACCGGAAGGGCATGGTCGCCGACGTCGGCCGACGCCAGGCCGACATGATCACGACCCTCCAGTTCTCGGAGCATGACCTCGAGCGTGTCGGGATCCGGGAGCGCATCATGGGGGGCAATCGCAACCCATTCGGTGTCGTGCTGCTGGAGCCACCGACGCAGACCGACATTGCCCCCGGGTCCGAAGCCCAGATTGGCGCCAGTGGTGATGAGTTCGGCATCGCCCACGAGCGAGGGCAGCGCAGCCTCGGTTTCTGGCGCTGATCCATTGTCGACGACGATGATCGAGGTGGCCACGGACTGGTGACGGAAGGCCTCGATCGTGCGTCCGACCGCATCGGGTCGATCACGGTGAATGATCACGACGGAGATGACGGCATCGGTGAGCATGGCAGGCGGCATCCTGACCTCCTCCGGCGGTATTCGCAACCTCGCTTCGCCACCGACCGAAGCGGGACGGAGGGTAGGATCGCGGGGTCGTGAGGGGTCCGGAAGGGGGTGCGATCGTGCCGTTCGACGATGAGACGCAAGCGCCCGAGGAGTCCGTCGGTGACGTGCGCTGGTCGCCGACCAAGATCGGTGACCTCGCCGCCGATGCAGGAATCGGCCGTATCCACGTCCTCGCCTGGCGCGATCTCGACGATGTCGAGGCGGGCGGCTCAGAACTGCATGCCAGTGCGGTCGCCGCCCGCTGGGCAGCTGCCGGTATCGACGTCGTGATGCGCACGTCGCACGCCGCGGGTTCGCCGCCGCGGGCGAGGCGCGATGGCTACGAAGTCGTTCGTCACGCCGGCCGATACCTGATTTTCCCGAGGGCGGTTGCCGCCGAGCTGCTCGGCCGCCACGGCCGCCGTGATGCGCTGGTCGAGATCTGGAACGGGGTCCCGTTTTTGTCTCCGCTGTGGGCTCGAGGGCGCCGTGCCACTTGGCTCCACCATGTGCACGAGGACATGTGGCCGATGGTGCTCCCGCCGAAGCTCGCCCGAGCCGGTCAGCTGCTCGAACGTCGTATCGCGCCGCCCTTCTACCGGCGCACGCCGATCGTGACCCTGTCGGAGTCCTCGCGCTCCCACATTCTGGATCGCCTCCGGTTGCCTGCAGACAACGTGCACGTGGTGCCCCCTGGAATCGATCCCGGTTTCTCTCCGGGCACTGAAGCACCGGAGCCGACCGTGGTCG
>PABW01000112.1 GCA_002699625.1 Acidimicrobiaceae bacterium | reverse complement strand
TCGTGGTCGTGGCGGCGGGGTGCCCAGTCAGGCGGCAACAAGGTCATCTCGTAGAACTCGCCGTGGTGGTCAAGCCGCTCCTCGCGATTGAAAGCCCGCCAGGCCGCCTTGACCGCCTCGACATAATCCCGCATCCGGGCCGCCGGTCGATCGAAGTCAGCGCTGTAGCGGCGCTCAACGTGCGCCTTGACCTGGGAACCCAGGCCAAGGCGGAAGCGACCCCCGGTGTTGGCGGTGATCTCGTACGCCATCGCAGCCGAGAGCATTGGGCTACGCGGAAACGCTACGGCGATACCGGTCGTGAAAAACAGGCTCGGCGCTGCCATCGAGGCGGCGGCAATCTGCATCCAAGGAACCTGGGTGGTCTCGGTGTAGAGCATGCCGCTGAAGCCGGCACCCTCAAGCTTGCGAGCGAGGTCGGCGGCGTCCTCCCACGAACTGGCACCGGTCATCAGGTCGATCTGCACAGCGGCGACCCTAGCGAAGGCGTCCGCAACGGACCCCAACACACAGAAGCAGGTGTGCGTACACTCGGCTCGTCCCAGCCGCAAGGAGCTCGAATGTCGATGATCGGCACCCGTGTCGTCCGCAAGGAAGACCCCGCCCTGCTCACGGAGGGCGGAAGGTACGTCGCCGACGTCGGCCCAACCGATGCGCTCTACGCCGTGTTCGTCCGTTCCGTCATGGCCCACGGCGTGATCGAGTCGATCGACACCTCCGAGGCACAGACGATGCCCGGGGTGGCTGCCGTCTACACCGCTGCGGATCTCCGCCTTTCACCCGAGCCCCCGGGGAACCCGATGCTCAACCAGGGCATGACCCGCACCTGGTTGGCCACCGACCGTGTCCGCTATGTCGGTGAGCCGTACGCCGTCGTGCTGGCCGAGACGGTTGCCCAGGCTGTCGACGCCGCCGAGATGATCTGGGCCGATATCGAACCCCTCGACGCCGTCGTGGCAATCCAGGACGCGATGGCCGAAGACATTCTGCTTTTCCCGGACCTCGGCACGAACCGCTCGTTCCAGATGCCGTCACGCGTCGAAGGTGACGTGACCGACGGCTGTGAGGTGGTCGTCGAGCTGGAGTTTACCAACCCGCGTTTGTCGGTCGCCCCGATCGAGCCACGCGCGACCGTCGCTGCGTGGGACCACGACCACCTGACGGTGTGGGCATGCACCCAGTTCCCGCATCGCACCCGCGATGGGTTCGTTGCCGCAATGGGCCTCGCACCGGAGCAATGTCGAGTCATCACGCCCGATGTCGGCGGGGGATTCGGGGGGAAGAACGCCAACTATGTCGAGGACTTCGTCGTCGGTGCTGCCGCTCGGGCGATTGGTCGACCGGTTCGTTGGGTCGAGACCCGGTCGGAGTCCATGACCAACCTTTCCCACGGCCGCAGCCTCGACTACCGAGTCGCGCTCGGAGGCACCCGCAACGGTGATCTTCAGGCCTACCGAGTGCACATCATGCAGGACGCCGGTGCCTACCCGGCGATCGGCTCGGTACTTCCGATGTTCGGTCGGATCATGGCGAGCGGCAACTACGTCCTCGACCGCGTCGACGCCTCGGGTGAGTCGGTCGTCACCAACACGACACCTGTCGGCGCCTATCGGGGAGCCGGTCGCCCCGAGGCCACGCTCGCGCTCGAACGAATCATCGATGTCTACGCCGCCGAGATCGGCATGGACCCGGCCGAGCTGCGCCGCAGGAACTTCCTCGGCAAGGACGACTTCCCGTACGTCACCCAGACCGGCGCCGATATGGACACGGGCGACTACGAGGCAGCGCTCGACAAGGTGCTCGCGGTCGTCGATGTCGATGCCCTTCGGGCGGAGCAAGCCGCCCGGATCGACGATCCAACGAGGCCACTGTTGGGGATCGGCTGGGCGGCGTATGTGGAGATCACCAATCCCTTGAGTGCCTCGGAATTCGGCAGCTGTGAGATTCGGCCCGATGGCACCGCCCTGCTCCTCACCGGGTCGTCGGCCCACGGCCAGGGCCACTACACGACCTTCGCCCAGCTCGCGAGCGAACTCACGGGCATTCCCGTCGACAAGATCGAGGTTCGCCACGGCGACACTGATGAGGTCAAACGTGGCGGCGGCACCGGCGGCTCACGCTCGCTGCAGGTCGGCGGCACCGCGATCTGGGAAGCGACCAAGACCGTGGTCGAGCAGGCCAAAGAGGTTGCCGCCGATGTCCTCGAGGCCAATCCTGCGGACATCATCCTCGACACCAGCGCAGGCACGTTTGCCGTCACGGGTTCGCCGAGTGTGGCTATCGGCTGGGCAGAGGTCGCAGCGCAGGCCGCTGACGCGAACCAACCACTCGCCGCAGAGAACGACTTCCAGCCGCCGGCGGCAACGTTCCCGTTCGGCGTGCATCTCTCCGTTGTCGACGTCGACCGCGATACCGGCGAGGTCCGGCTCGTGCGGCACGCGGCGTGCGACGACGCCGGCATCATCGTCAACCCCACCATCGTCGACGGTCAGGTCCACGGCGGCGTGGCCGGCGGCGTCGGCCAGGCCCTGATGGAGGAATTCGTCTACGACGAATGGGGCAACCCGCAGACCGGCAACTTCATGGACTACGCCATCCCAGCGGCATCCGAATTCCCGAGCTTCGACCGCATCGCCATGGAGACGCCCACCGATCGGAACCCCCTCGGGGTGAAAGGCATCGGCGAGGCAGGGACGATCGGCTCGACCCCAGCGGTGCAGAACGCCGTCGTCGATGCCCTGAAGCACCTTGGTGTGCGCCACGTGGACATCCCTGTCACCCCGATGCGGGTCTGGCGGGCGATCCACGAAGCCGGCCAGTAGGTGCCGCCCGGATTGTCCGATTGAGCGTGCCGAGCGAGCGGCGAGACATGGTGGGGGAGACCATGTAGGAGCGGTCCTGCTGATGTGACAGCATCTGCTTATGGCCGACGCCGACGACCTCCGCAGCGCCTTTCAGCATCTCCTCCGACAACTTGAGACAGCAGAGCAGGAGCTCCATCGCTTCCATGCCGCCGACGACCCCATAGGGCTCGCTCGCGGTTACCAGCATCTCGGCCGCCAGCTCGTGAAGGGATTCGAAGAGCATCTGTTGCGAGATGCCGACCACCCCTTCGGTCGGGTGCTCGACGATCGCATTCGCACCGGGGGCGACAATCCAGATCAGCGCTACCTGTTCGCCCCGATCCGAGGCGGTGAGGCGTACCGGGTTTGGGGCCGCAAGGGATCGGCTGCTCGCATCGAACTCCAGCTCTACCGTCGGGAGCCGTATGGGGCGGAGGACGTCAGCGTCGGCTACCTGCCCGACGAGGCCATCGCGTTCGGTGACGACGGCACCTTTACGGTGGAGCTCGGCCCCGATGTGACCGGACCAAGCACGCTCGTGAATCCGCCTGAGGCAACGATCCTCAACATTCGCCAGATCTGGTCGGTCTGGGACGACACGGATCCCGGGGCGGTCTACGTCGATCGCGTCGGCTGGGAGGGCGCCCGGAAGACGACAGACTCGCCGACGATGGTTGCCGCACGAATCCGCGGCGCCGCCGATGACATCGCCTCGTCGGTTCGCTGCTGGCCGGAGCTCATCGAGAACGGCCCACTCACCTTCCTCGAAGCCAACACCCTCGGGCCACTCATGTCTCCCGGAGCGAAGGCCGGGGTCGTCGGCCGTTGGATGTCCCTCGGGCACTACGACCTCGCACCCGACCAGGCCCTCGTCATCCGCATTCCACCCACAGGCGCTCCCTATCAGGGCAGCCAGCTCGCCGACCTCTGGTTCGGCTCTCTCGAATACGCAAGCGCGACCTCCAGCATCACCGCCGAACAGGCTCATCACGCGCCCGACGGCGTCCAGTACCTCGTCGTGAGTCTCGAAGATCCTGGCTACGCGAACTGGCTCGATCCCGCCGGGGTGGCGAAGGGCATCGTCCAACTCCGCTTCGACGGTCTCGACGATCAACCCGCCGAGGCACCGACGGCGGAGCTCGTCTCCATCAGTGCGCTGCCCAACACAATTCCGGATTTCGACGCAGGTCGTATCGGCACCGATGCCCGTGATGCGCAACGAGCCGAACGTCGGCGGCACGTCCAGGTGCGATACGGGCGCTGACCCGTTGTCCCATGCCACGATGCGGGCATGGAGTTCGATCTCACCCACACCGATGCCCTGCTCTCGACGACCCGCGCTGTCCGCAAACGCCTCGATCTTGATCGCGAGGTTCCCGACGATGTGATCCTCGAGTGCCTGCAGTTGGCCGTTCAGGCCCCGACCGGCTCGAACCGCCAGGGTTGGCGTTGGATGGTGGTCAAGGACGCCGAGAAGAAGGCAGGTCTCGCCGAGCTCTACCGTCGAGCCGGTGGCGACTACCTAGCGGCGGCCGCCGCAGAGACGCCGGCTGGTACCCAGAGCGGTCGGGTCATGGATTCGGCCAACTATCTCGCCCAGAACCTCGAGAAGGTCCCGGTGATGGTGATCCCGTTGATCATCGGTCGCCTCGACGATCCGGCTCTTGCTGCCCCTGCCGGCGGCGGCATCACCAACGCCGCAGCGGGCTTGATGGGCTCCATCATCCCGGCGATGTGGAGCTTCCAGCTGGCGCTTCGGAGCCGAGGGCTGGGCAGTTGCTACACCACCCTCCACCTCGGATTGGAGGGGGAAGCCGCCGAACTGCTCGGCATCCCGCCTCACATGACCCAGGCCGGGCTTATTCCCGTCGCCTACACGAAAGGCACCGACTTCAAACCCGCATCGCGCCCGCCCGTCGAGGAGATCACCTACCTCGACACGTACAAGAACCCGATCGCCTGACGCGTGCGGGCTACGGGCGCGATCGGCCTGGTGTCGGCGCTTCCCCCACGGGTCGAAGACCAAGTGCGGTCACGATTACGGCGAACCACGGCCAGCGCTGCTCTGCGTCCGACGGTGCTACGAGCGATGCCCGGTGAGTGAACGTCGGGGCCCCTTCGAGGCGGTGGAGCCGACCTGCGGTGAGGTCACCTGCGACCAGACGGTGCGGGAGGTAGGCCGAGCCGCCGTGATGGTGAAGATGGGAACGCGCCGCCGTCGAGGATTCGAAGGTGACGCGTGCGATGTCGGCCCACGCGAACGTGGCGGCGTGCTCACGAGCGAAGTCATCGCCGGCATCGACGAACACGTAGCCGGGGTCAAAGCTCGTCGGCCGGTCAGGACGGTCGGCCACCAGCACGAGTTCGTCGGCGGGAAGGTCCCACACCCGGTGGTCGGCTCGAGGGGACGGCGCGTGGGTCAAGGACAGGTCGGTGCGGCCGTCGCGTTGCCAGCTCGCCAGCTCATCGGACGAGCCGTGACGAACCGTTCGGGCCACGCTCAAATCCTCGTGATCCAGATTGGCCATCAGTTCTTCGCCGTGGACCGGCCAGAGATCGGGATGGCTGCCGATGGTGACGTGGTCGCCGATGGTCGCTCCGAGCGCCGAGGTGCGCTCAATCTGTTCCCAAAGCGCAACGATCGTGTCGATGTTCTGAGCAATACGTTCCCCGGCTGCCGTGGGCACCGCACCAGCCTTGGAGCGTTTGATCAATTCGTGCCCGAGTCGCCCCTCCAACGCCTGAAGGCGTGCGGTCACCGTCGAGGGGGTGACATGGAGCCGCTCGGCGGCGCCGGCGAGTGAGCCGACGTCGAGGATCGTCACATACGTGATCAGCACGTCGAGGTTCATGCGTGCCCTTCGCCCTTTCCTTCGCAGATCCTGAATCGTACGTTCGAAAGGTTTCGATTTCCCAAAGCGTACGCGCGGCGTACGATGACGTCATGTCTGGGGGGACGGAAACCATCACCGCGCTATCGATGCTGATCGACGGCGAGTGGGTCGCTGCGAGCGACGGAGGCACCTACGAGTCGATCGATCCGTCGACCGGTGCAGTCTGGTCGACCACACCAGAGGCGACGGAGGCCGACGTCGACCGGGCCGTCCAGGCTGCGCACGAAGCGATGACGACCGGGCCGTGGGCATCGATGACGCCCACGGAGCGCGGGAAATGCCTTTCTCGGCTCGGCGACCTGCTGGAAGCGTCGTCGGAGCGCCTTGGTGAAATCGAAACTCGAGACACCGGCAAACTCTTCGCCGAGACCCGATGGCAGGCAACCTACATCGCCGAATACTTCCGCTACTTCGGTGGAGCGGCCGACAAGCTCGCCGGCGAAACACTGCCGATCGACAAGCCGGACTTGTTCGTCTACACCCGGCGAGTGCCGATCGGTGTGGTCGCCGCCGTCGTGCCGTGGAACTCGCAAATGTTCCTCAGCGCCACCAAGATCGCTCCGGCGCTCGCCGCCGGAAACGCGATCGTGCTGAAGGCCAGTGAGCACGCAGCCGCGCCGCTCCTCGAGTTCGGACGTCTTGTCGCGGAAGCCGGCATCCCTGACGGCGTCGTCAATATCGTCACCGGACACGCCGAGCCATGCGGTCGCGCCCTCACGACCCATCCGCTCGTGGCCAAGATCGCCTTCACCGGTGGGCCGCAGGCTGCGGCGCATGTCATCCGGAATGCGGCGGAGAACTTCGCGAAGGTGTCGCTCGAACTCGGCGGCAAATCGCCGTTCATCGTCTTCGAGGACGCCGACCTTGATTCCGCCGTGAACGGCTGCGTAGCCGGCATCTTCGGGGCAACGGGGCAGAGCTGTGTCGCCGGTTCTCGTCTCTATGTCCACGAGTCGATTGCCGACGAGTTTCTCGATCGCCTCACCGCAATCGCCGCCTCCATCCGTCTTGGCGACCCCATGGCCGAGGACACCCAGATGGGCCCGCTCTGCACCGCTGCTCAGCTCGACCATGTGCACGCTCAGGTTGCGCTAGCTGTCGACGAGGGCGCGACCATCCGCCATGGCGGTCGTCAGCCCGAAGATCTCCTTGGGCTCTTCTACGAGCCGACCATCGTCGAATGCCCCCGACAGGACCTCACGATCGTCGACACCGAACTCTTCGGGCCTGTCCTCGCCGTTCAGCGCTTCGCCACCGAGGAGGAAGTGCTGTCCCTTGCCAACGACACGGCACACGGCCTCGCGGCGGGCATCTTCACCACGGACAGCGCCCGCTCGGTGCGGATGGCCGAGCAGATCAACGCAGGCATCGTCTGGATCAACACCTATCGGGTGATCTCGCCGATCGCGTCCTTCGGCGGGATGAAGCACTCCGGCTACGGACGCGAAGCCGGATTCCAAGCGATGGAGGACTACACGACCGTGAAAACCGTCTGGCTCAATACCTCCGACGAGCCGGTCGCCAACCCGTTCCAGCCTCGCTGACCGAAGGCCGAGAGGAGGATCCGTGAAGTTTCACCTCGCCGTCAACCTCGAGCGCATGGACGATTCCACGTCGATGCACGACGTGAGGGACCACACGCTCGAGATGGTGCAGATGGCCGATCGAGCCGGTTTCCACATCGCCTGGGCCGCCGAGCATCACGCGCTCGAGATGACCATCGCGCCGAATCCGTTCCAGCTGCTGACCTGGTGGGCAGCACACACCGACGACATCCGGATGGGCTCCGGCGTGGCCAACGCCGCCTACTGGCATCCGATCAATCTTGCGGGCGAGGCCGCGATGGTCGACCTGATCAGTGGTGGCCGACTCGAGCTCGGCCTCGGCTCGGGCGCGTATCAGCGAGAGTTCGACCGGATGCGGCCCGGGCTCGCCCAGCCCGACTCCTATCGCTACATGCAGGAGATGCTCCCTCTCGTACGGCAGCTATGGGAGGGCGACGTTGCTCACGAGGGCGACTTCTGGGCCTTCCCGACGGCGACCTCGTGCCCCAAGCCGGTGCAACCGCAGGTGCCGATGTGGGTAGCGGCCCGGTCGCCGATCACCTTTGATTACGCCGTCGCCAACGACTGTCACATCATGTGTTGGCCACTCACGCTGCCCATGACCGAGGCCGAGAAATATCGAGCCCAACTCGACGACGCCATCGCAAAGGCCGGCGGCACCTACAACGGCACGTTCGCGCTCATGCGTCACACCGCCGTGTACGAGAACGAGACAGACCGCCGGGCGGCACTGGACGCCATCCGCAGCGTCCTCGGCAAATTCGGCAACCTGATGACCAAGACTGGCGAGGTACGCAACGGCTTCCCCGACGAGGTCCCACTCGACGAACTCGACGGGAACGTTCGGGTCGACCCGGTGATGCTCGAGGAGAACCTCGCTTTCGGTTCACCCGAGCAGGTCATTGCGAAACTCAAGGCCTACGAGGCCCTCGGCGTCGACGCGTTCATCTACTACGCCTCGATGGGCCTCGGCATGGAGCAGCAGAAGCGATCCCTGCAGTTGTTCATCGACCACGTGCTCCCCGAGTTCACCTGAGAGGATTTCGTATGGCTGTCACGATCCGTCGCACCCTGCTCCACGTCCAGACCACCCACGAAGAGGGAGGCAAGACGGTCGACGATCCGACCCTGCTCGTCGCTGCCCTTGCGATCGTGCGCAACCCGTGGTTCGGGCGCGGCTGGGTCGAGGACCTCCGGCCCGAGATCCGCGAGCACGGCCCGGTCCTCGGCAAGACGCTCACCGACATGATCCTGTCGGTATGCGGCGATCGTGTGGAGGGATACGGCAAGGCGTCGCTCGTGGGAATGGGTGGCGAGGTCGAGCACGCCCAGGCACTCACCCACACCCTTTTCTTCGGGAATCACTACCGCAACGCCGTCAACGCCAAGACGTACCTCGCGTTCACCAATACCCGAGGTGCCTCCGGCACGTCGTTGATGATCCCGCTGATGGACAAGGACGACGGTGGGCGTCGATCGCACTACCAGACGATCCACCTGCAGATCCCGGATGCGCCGGCCGACGACGAGATCATCGTGGCGCTCGGCGCCTCGGTCGGTGGACACCCGCACCACCGCATCGGCGATCGCTACCAGGATCTCGAAGAGATGGGTCACGACCCCGACAATCCCGCTGGTGTCTGAGCGACCACCGGTGTCCGGCATCCACCACACGCCGAGCGGGACGGCCTACGAGGTCCATGGCGATTCGTCGGCTCGTCCGCCCGTCATTCTGATCCACGGACTCGGTCTCTCGCGCCGGCTCTGGGATACCCACATTGCCCAGTACGGCGCTCGCCACCAGGTTGTGGCCTACGACCTCTACGGCCACGGCGAAAGCGCTCCCTGTCCGCGTGTTGCCGACCTCTCGCTCTTCGCGGGGCAAGTCGTCGAACTCTTGGACACCCTCCGCATCGAGCGAGCTGCGATCGTCGGCTTTTCGATCGGCGGCATGATCAATCGTCGGCTCGCTCTCGACGCTGGAGAGCGGGTCAGCTCCCTCGTCATTATGAGCTCACCTCATGATCGCGGTGCAGAGGCACAGGCTGCCGTCGAGGCACGGGCCCGCCGCGTCCGCGAAGAAGGCACGATGGCGACGCTCGGGGATGCGCTGGTTCGCTGGTTTACGCCCGGGTCGCTCGCCGATCATCCCGAACGAGCTGCCGCCGTGACCGCCTGGCGCGAGCAGGTCGATCCCGAGAGTCACGCCCAGGCCGCCTGGGTACTCGCCCATGGGGTTCGTGAGCTGACCTCTGCGTCATCGACCCCTCACCCGGCCTTCGTACTCACCGGCGAAAACGACACCGGCAGCACGCCCGCGATGGCGCATGCGATCGCAACGCAGACCGGGGCCGAGGCCGCCCACATCGTGCCGGGCTACCAGCACCTCGGTCTGCTCGAGGATCCCAGCGCCTTCACCGAACCCGTGATCGACTTCCTGACAAGGATGCACTCATGACCGATACTCACTCAGGCGGCCAGGCCGC
>PABW01000019.1 GCA_002699625.1 Acidimicrobiaceae bacterium | reverse complement strand
CCTTCTGCCGTCGAAGGGGCACCCCGCCTCGATCGCCGCCGCCCAGCTCGCCCAATTCGCGTGGCCGAAGGAGGCGCCCTCGACGATCCTCACCGTCGGCGATGAGGATGCGGACATCAGCGTCCTCGAGGCCGTCCTCGACGAGCGTGAGGTCGATCACAACCGCTCAAGTGGTGTGTCGATCGGCAGTGGGCGCGACGTCGCCGCGTCGATCGTGGCCGAGTCCAACCTCGGCTATGGCGTGGTGGTCGTGGGTGTGGCCGAACGGCACGAGGGTGTCCTGTACTCGCCGATGGTCGACGAACTGCTGCTCAACGCAGTGACTCCGGTCGTGATCGTGCGCCGGGCTCGGGGGCTTGATCGGCCACTCCCGCCGGCGTTCTCCCGCGCCATCGTTCCCGTCACGGGTACACCCTCGTCACGCTCGGCACAGGAGGTCGCGTTCGCGATCTCGGCCCAGCTCGGCACCGAAGTCCTGCTCACGCACGTCGTCAACCGGGTCAATCAGCTGCCGCGGATCTTTGCCCGGCGTGGCACCGCCGTCGACGATCCGGCGATTGCCGCAGCCGAGTCGATGATGGTTCGGGCCGTCGAGCGGGCCCACGAAGCGGGGATCAGCCCGCGGGAGATCCTTCGCGAAGGTGCGTCGGCGGGAGAGGCTCTCGTCGATACGGCCCGCACCGAGCAGGCCGATCTTGTCGTGCTCGGCGCCCAGCTCCGCAACGTCGACGGCCGACCCTTCATCGGGCACACGGTCGAGGCGGTACTCGAACGTTCCGACGCCACCGTTGTCGTGGTCGCCCAGCCCCGACCGAAGGACCCGTCGACGGGCGAGTGACTTCAGCCCGGATGGTTACTCGTCGAGACAGGTGATCTCGAGCAACTTGAGGCCGAAGCGGCGGGCTTTGCTCTGGCCGATGCCCTCGATGTCGGCGAGTTCGTCCATCCGACATGGTCGCTCGATCGAGAGGACCTCGACGGCGCGATCCGAGAGCACGGCAGTGGGGGAGACGTGTGCCTTCTCGGCCCAGTCTTCGCGCCAGATGAGCAGCTGATCACGCACGATCTCGCGTTCGTGATGATCGGTGACCGTGAGATCGACCTCGGGGACGGCAGCGATCTTCGCCCGCAGGTTCGCGATCGATGGGCGTTCGTCGGGGAGAGGATCGGGCTCGCCGTGGAACGCCTCGATCCATGGCGATGGTTCGCGTTCGACGAGTTGGTCGCCGATCACGCGTGCGTCGCTCCAGGAGACATGGAGCTCGCGCTCGGCGCGGGTGGCGGCGACGTAAAGGAGGCGCCGCTCTTCGGCGCGGGCGTCGGCACTTTGGGCGAATCCGATCGGGACGTAACCGTCCTCAATGCCGACGAGATGAACGATCGGCCATTCGAGGCCCTTGGCCGAATGGAAGGTTCCGAGCTCGACGCCATCGGTGACGGCGGAGACACGATCGTCGGAGCGCAGCGACGAAAGGAAGTCGTCGACGGTGGCGCGGCGCTCGAGTTCGAGTTGCCCGCGGGCGATGTCGAGGAACGCCTGGAGCATCGCCCGCCGTTCCTCGCTCAGGTGGGCATTGTCGAGCGAGTCGGGGAGCTCGGTGGTGGCGTCGGCCAAGACATCGGACAACGGCTGATCGCCGTGCCAGGTGTCGATGAGTTCCATCACTTCAGGTCGCCGCAGCAGCGCTCCGTCGCCGCGGGAACGAACGGGGATGCCCGCACGCTCGAGTGCAGTGCGCACCGCTGGGAGTTGCGCGTTGGTGCGAGCGAGTACGGCCTGGTGCCGCCACGGCGCGCCAGGCTTGTGACGACCCCGCACCGAGCGGGCGATGGCAACCGCTTCGCTCTCGGCATCGAGGCGGCGCACGCTGGGTTCGTCGCCAGGGGGACGAGCAGCCGGCTGGGGCTCAATATCGAGCACTCGAGCGGCGGCGGCGAGGATCTCGGGGGTGGAGCGGAAGTTGGTGCGAAGGTGGATCACGGCACAGCCGGGGAGGTGGTCGCCGATCTCGTCGAGAAGCTCGGGTTTGGCTCCGTTCCAGCCGTAGATCGCCTGGTTCGGATCACCGACCACCACGAGCGACGATTCGGGTCCGAGCCAGCTCTGCAGGAGCGCGAATTGGAGCGGGTTGACGTCCTGGAACTCGTCGACGAGGACATGGCGATGTCGCCATCGTTGGGCCTCGGCGAAGCGGGTGTCCTGGGTCATGGTGGCGTGGCAGAGCGCCAGGAGGTCGTCGAAGTCGACGAGCTTTCGCTTGCGCTTGGCCTCTTCGTATTGCCCGTAGATGTCGGCCACGAACGACAGGCTTCGCCCGGGGCGACGTCGTGCAGCCTTGGCTGCGTCGGCGTATCGATCGGGTGTGACGAGCCGGGCACGGGCCCACCCGATCTCGCC
The DNA here is from genome assembly GCA_002699625.1 of Acidimicrobiaceae bacterium. Classification (GTDB taxonomy): domain Bacteria; phylum Actinomycetota; class Acidimicrobiia; order Acidimicrobiales; family Aldehydirespiratoraceae; genus UBA11606. The sequence continues at coordinate 8,463 of PABW01000019.1, read as the reverse complement.
GTCGATGTCGGCGATCGAGGCGCGGTCGAGGTTGCGGTGTTGCCGGGCGAGGAACGACATTCGTCGCTCGAGCAACTCGGGAGCCCGCCGGCCGGAGTCCTTCCAGTGGTTTCGCAGGATTGCCAGGGCGATCGAGTGGAACGTGCCGGCTGCGACATCGTCGCGGAGGCCGAGGGCACGGGTGCGGCGTCGGAGTTCGCCGGCGGCGCGCCGGGTGAAGGTGACGGCGAGAACTCGGCGGGGATCGATGGTGCCGGTGGCCGCCTGCCAGGCGATGCGGCGGGTGAGGACGCGTGTCTTGCCGGACCCGGCGCCGGCCACGATGCACAGTGGTGTCGCCGAGGTCGTGACCGCGTCGCGCTGCTCGGGGGTGAGGTCTTCGAGCAAGACGTCGGCGTCGGAGAGGCGTTCGGCCACGACGTGACCCTACCGACTCGAGCCGACACGCTCTCCGGGAACTCGGTGACGCCGGTAGGTTTCGCCCATGGAGGCGATCCCGCGTCGTGAGTTCGAACGGCTGGTCGCCGCCGCGCTCGACGAGATGCCGCCTCAACTCATGCGCCTGATGGACAACGTTGCGGTGGTCGTCGCAGACCGGCACCCGACCGAGGATCTGCTTGGGCTGTACGAAGGGGTACCGCTTACCGAACGTGGTGACTACGGCGGCATGGTCATGCCCGACGTCGTCACGCTCTATCGGCTTCCCCTCTGCGAGTTCGCTCGCGACGAGGACGAACTCGTCGGGGAGGTGATGGTCACCGTCGTCCACGAGATCGCCCATCACTTCGGCATCGATGACGACAAGCTTCACGAATGGGGCTGGGGATGATCGATGTCGTTGCCGCCGTCGACCGGGCGGGCGACTGGTGCCGGCGCCTCGGGTTCACCAGGATTTCGGGTTATCGCTACCGAGTCCGGTGAGTCGGATTCGCTAGCGTCATCTTCGTCACGTCCTCTGGGAGTTCGGCCATGACCATTCGTATCGGCATCAACGGCTTCGGACGCATCGGGCGGCTCGCCGTCCGGGGCATCGCCGGCCATGACGGCATCGAGCTCGCCCATATCAACGACCTGAAGGCCGACGCCGCCACTGCGGCCCACCTCCTCGAGTTCGACACGGTCCACGGCCGCTATGCCGGTGAGGTCGGGGTCGACGGCGACACGATCCTCGTCGATGGTCGACGGGTCACGACCAGCACCCACGACGAGCCCGGGAACATCCCGTGGGCTGATCTGGGGGTCGATCTCGTGATGGAGGCCAGCGGTGCGTTCACGACCACCGAGACCCTCACGCCTCACCTTGACAACGGCGCCCGCAAGGTGCTGGTCGCTGCACCGGTCAAGAGCCCGGGCGTGCCCAACATCGTGGTCGGCTGCAACGACGCCGACTATGTGCCCACTGAGCACGACATCCTCACCGCAGCATCGTGCACGACGAATTCGCTTGCTCCGGTGGTGAAGGTGGTGCATGAGACGTTCGGTATCGAACGGGGTGTCATCACCACGATTCACGACGTCACCAACACGCAGGTGATCGTCGATGCCCCGCACAAGGACCTTCGGCGGGCCCGGTCAGCGCTCAACTCGTTGATCCCGACCACCACGGGCTCGGCGACGGCGATCACGATGATCTACCCGGAGCTGCGGGGAAAGCTCAACGGTTTGGCGGTCCGGGTGCCGTTGCTCAACGCGTCGCTCACCGACGCAGTGTTCACCCTCGACTGCAGTGTCACCGCCGACGAGGTGAACGATGCGCTGCGGACCGCAGCCAATGGTGAGCTCGCCGGGATCCTAGGGTTTGAGGAGCGCCCCCTCGTGTCAGCTGACTTCGTGAACGACGCCCGGTCGGGCGTTGTCGACGGACCCTCGACGATGGTGATCGATGACCGGATGGTGAAAATCCTCACCTGGTACGACAACGAGTACGGCTATGCGTTCCGGATGGCCGACCTGGCCGCAAGGGTCGCTGCGGAGCTCTAGGAACCCGTCGTGCAGTTGCGCAACTACGCCCTTGTCACCGCGGGCTACTGGGCGTTCACGATCACCGACGGAGCCCTGCGCCTGCTGGTGCTGCTCCACTTCCACGACCTCGGGTATTCGCCGGTGTCGCTCGCCTTTCTCTTCCTGCTCTACGAATTCATGGGGATCGTCACCAACTTGTTCGGCGGGTGGGTCGGTGCTCGGCGAGGACTCAACCAGACCCTGCTCGCCGGACTCTCGCTTCAGATCGTCGCGCTGGTGATTCTCGCCCTGCACTCACCTGCCTGGGTCGAATGGGTGTCGGTGGCCTACGTCATGGGTGCCCAGGCAATGTCGGGTGTCGCCAAAGACCTCACCAAGATGAGTTCGAAGAGTGCCGTGAAGTACGTCGCCGGTGATGGCGACAACGCCCTGTTCCGGCTCGTCGCCGTGCTCACCGGATCCAAGAATGCCCTCAAGGGGGTCGGCTTCTTTCTCGGTGCGGCGCTGCTCGCCTGGCTGGGCTACGACACGGCGCTGTTCGCGATGGCGGGTGGCATCACCGTTGCGCTCGTTGCCGTGACGATCCTGCTGAACGAGGACATCGGCAGATCCTCGAAGAAACCGCCGCTGCGATCGATCCTGTCGAAATCCGATGCCATCAACCGACTCTCGGCTGCACGCTTCTTCCTCTTCTCCTCCCGAGACATCTGGTTCGTCGTTGCGCTTCCCGTCTTCCTCGACGAAATACTCGGCTGGTCGTTCACGGCCACGGGCGCCTTTCTTGCGGCGTGGGTGATCGGCTACGGCGTCGTCCAGTCGGTCGCTCCACAGGTTCTGCGTCGTCGGGGTGAGATCGACGAGATTGCGGCGGCCCGATCATGGGCCTTTGTCCTCGGGGTGGTGTCGGCCCTCATCGCGCTCGGCGTGACGCTCGATGACCTGCGCGAGGCCGCAGTACTGGGCGGGCTGATCGTCTTCGGGATCGTGTTCGCGCTGAACTCGAGCCTCCACTCGTATCTGATCCTCGCCTACGCCGGCGACGACGACGTCAGCATGGATGTCGGCTTCTACTACTCGGCCAACGCCTCCGGCCGACTCGTCGGCACCCTGCTCAGTGGGCTGCTCTATCTCGGGGGCGGGCTCGAACTTGCGATGTGGGGCTCGGCTGCGTTCGCAGTACTCACCTGGCTGTTGACCCTGCGACTGCCCCCGCTTCCGACCGACACAGCGGAGGCCTCTGCAGCGTCGGCGGGTTAGTGTCGGCCCATGCCGTTCCCCACCCACCTGTTGACCGAAGACGAAGACCTCGTCCTCGATCTTCGTCCGCATTGGTGGTACCTCGCCCCGTCTGGTGCGTTGCTCGTCGTGGTGACGCTCGTCGCGCTCGCTGCCCTGCGGTCGAGTTGGTGGGGCCCGCTCGACTGGACAATTTTGCTCCTCTTCCTTGTTGCAGTCGGCTTTTTCGGATTCACGTACCTGCAGTGGACCACCACCAACTTCGTGGTCACGAACGAACGGCTCGTGTCCCGCAAGGGTGTGATCTCCAAAGAGGGCGTCGAGATCCCGCTCGACCGGATCAACACGGTGTTCTTCAACCAGTCGATCTTCGAGCGGATCATCGGTGCCGGTGACCTGGGCATCGAGTCCGCCGGCGAGGGCGGACGCCAAGAGTTCACCGACATCCGAAAGCCGAACCTCGTGCAAAACGAGATCTACCGCCAGGTCGAAAGCCTCGAGGACCGTCGGCTCCGCCGCCTCGGCCAGGCCGCAGCCGAAGCTGCTCCGGCGACGCCCGCTGGCCCACAGCTGTCGATCCCGGAACAGATCGAAAAGCTCGACCAACTGCGCCGTCAGGGCGTGGTGACCGATGAGGAGTTCGAAGCGAAGAAGCGCGAACTGCTCGACCGAATGTGAACAGGAGTTCGCCGTGAAGATCAGTTGGTTCGATTCTCCGTCGGAGATCGACGCCGCCCTGGAGACCGCCGAGCGGGCCCGAGCCGCCGGCCTGCACCGCTACTGGAATCCCCAGGTAGCGAACGCTGATCCGATGGTGACGTTGGCGATCGTTGGTCGTGAGGTGCCCGACATCGGACTCGGTACGTCGGTCGTCGCGATGCAGACCACCTTCGCCGGGACGCTCGCTGCCCAGTCCCGAACGATCAACCAAGCCACCGGCGGCCGGTTCTGTCTCGGTCTCGGCGCCAGCCACCAGCCGGCGATGGAGTTGCAGTACGGCATCGAGTGGCGCAAGCCCTACACCCACATGGTCGAGTACCTCGACGCCCTGCTCCCGCTGCTGAACGAGCAGCGAGTGTCGACCACAGGTGAGTTCGTCACCCACCACACCCAGATCAACATCCCTGGTCCCGCCCCCGAGATCATGCTCGCCGCGATGGGCCCGAAGATGCTTGCGCTCGCCGGCGAACGCACGGGCGGCACGATCACCTGGATGACGGGGCCGAAGACCATTGCGTCGCACATCCGGCCGGGTATCGGGTCGGGCGCGATTGCCGCCGGCGTGCCCGTCTGGATCACCGACGATGTCGAGTCGGCTCGAGCCATCACAGCCGAGGCGTTGAAGATCTACGGCCAACTGCCGTCGTACCGGGCGATGCTCGACCGCGAGGGTGTGGCGGGGCCTGAGGACATGCTGCTCGCCGGTGATTCCGACACGGTGCGGGCCGGGCTCGAGGAGTATGCCGCAGCCGGCGCCGACGAAATCGCGATGAACGTGCTCGGTCCCAAGGAGTCGATCGATGCGGCGTTCGACCTCGCCGCCGACATGGGAGCCGAGGGCTGATGCCGACACCCACCCGGTATCTGGCAACCGTTAACGGCTGATGGTCGAGTACCTCAGTCTCGACCGCTCCGACGGTGTCGCCACGATCACGATCGATCGACCCGAGGTCCGCAACGCGATCACCGCAACCGGTTGGACGGGTCTGCACGACCTGTTCGACGAGGTCGCGCGGGACGACTCGGTCCGGGTGCTTGTCATCACCGGCGCCGGCGAGGACTTCTGCTCTGGTGCCGATGTGGGCGGCGATCCCCGGGATCGGGAAGGTCATCCGCTCGACGGGATGCGATCGGTCGGCCGAGCCTGCCAGACATTGCACACCCTGCCGAAGCCGACGATCGCCCGGGTCGACGGTGTCGCCGCTGGCGCAGGTCTCAATATGGCGCTCGCCTGCGACTTCGTGCTCGCCTCTGATCGCAGCCGGTTCAGCGAGATCTTCGCCCGGCGCGGGCTCAACATTGACTTCGGCGGATCGTTCATCCTTCCGAGAATCGTCGGAATGCAGAAAGCGAAGGAACTCGTGCTGCTGGCCGACATACTCGACGCGGAACGCGCCCAGGAGATGGGTCTCGTCAACCGGGTGGTGCCGCAGAGCGAGCTCGACACCGTCGTCGAGGAGTTTGTCTCGAAGCTCAAGGCCGGGCCGCCGATCGCACTTGCCACCAGCAAGAAGCTGCTCAACCAGTCGTTCACCTCGACCCTCGAAGAGGCACTGGAGGCTGAAGGCATTGGCCAGGCGTACCAGTTCACGACCGCCGACACGGTCGAAGCGATGACGGCGTTCGTCGAGAAGCGAGATCCCCGCTTCACGAGACGCTGAGTCAGGGTGAACGACAAACGAGTGGCATTTCACTGACACGCATGTCGCCGCTGTGGTCTGAGTGGGCTCGGCGCCGCCGCCGTCGGTTACGCTTCCATCACAACCAACCGGGGAGCTCGGGGAGCCGGGCTGAGAGGTCGACCACAGCCGTCGACGACCCGACCGAACCTGATCCGGGTAATGCCGGCGGAGGAAGTCATGAAGAAGACACTGATGGCGCTGTTCGCTTTTGCCCTGCTCGCGGCGGCGTGCGGCGACGATGACAGCGTCGAGTCCGAGCTGCCCGATGGCGGGTCGGTGACGCTGATGACCCACGACTCCTTCGTCGTCAGTGACGCCGTGCTTCAGGCATTCACCGCCGAGACGGGGATTTCCGTGGAGCTCTTGCAGAGTGGCGATGCCGGCGCAATGGTGAGCGAGGCGATCCTGACCAAGGACACGCCGCTTGCCGACGTCATGTTCGGCATCGACAACACCTTCCTGCAGCGGGGGCTCGACGCCGAACTGTTCGAGGTGTACGAGTCGGGCAACCTCGATGGTGTGTTCCCCGAGCTGCGCATCGACGACCAGCACCGCGTTACGCCGATCGACTTCGGCGATGTTTGTGTCAACTACTGGATCGATGCCCTGCCCAATGGTGCCGACGCACCAACCACGCTTGAGGATTTGACCGATCCGGTCTACGCCGACCAGCTCGTCGTGATGTCACCCGAGTCGTCCTCGCCCGGTCTCGCGTTCCTCCTTGCCACCGTCAACGGCACCGACGACTGGGAGCAGTACTGGGCCGACCTCGTCGCCAACGGCGTCAGTGTCACCGCCGGGTGGACCGACGCCTATTACGGCGAGTTCACCGCCGGTGGTGGCAACCGATCGATCGTCGTCTCGTATGCGTCGAGCCCGCCTGCCGAGGTCATCTTTGCCGACCCGCCCGTCGATACCGCACCGACCGGCGTGCTGCTCGACTCCTGCTTTCGTCAGATCGAGTTCGCCGGCATCCTCGCCGGCACCGAGCGCCGCGCCGAGGCAGCAGCCCTCATCGACTTCATGTTGACCCCGACGTTCCAGGAGGATGTGCCGCTCAACATGTTCGTGTTCCCGGCACTCGAGGCCGCAGCGTTGCCCGCTGAGTTCGTCGAGTTCGTCGAGATTGCCGACGATCCGCAGACCATCGAACCGGCCGTCATCGAAGCAAACCGTGACGCATGGGTCGAGCGATGGGTTGAGATCGTCCTGGGCTGAACGCACGGACCCGGAGCAGCGTGCAATGAACCGGCTGTTTGGCCTCAGCACCCGTGGAGTGCTGGTGGTCGTCCCCGCCGTGTTCGTCGCAGCGTTCTTTTTCTACCCGATTGCCACGATCCTGTGGCGCGGCCTCGGCGGTGGGGGAGGCGAGACCTTCCTCGATTTGGCTGCGTCGTCGCGTCAGCGCGACATCGCCTTGTTCACGATCTGGCAGGCGATCGCGAGCACCGTGCTCACGCTCGCCGTCGGACTTCCCGCTGCGTCGGTCGTCGCCCGGTTGTCGGCGCGACGTCAGCGACTCGTTCGGGCGCTCGTCACCGTGCCGTTCGTGCTGCCGACGGTTGTCGTCGCCGGTGCGTTCACCGAGGTGTTCGCCGTTGTCGGACTCGATCACGGCGCGTTTCGGCTTCGTCACACCGTCTGGGCGATCCTGATCGCCCACGTGTTCTTCAACTATGCGGTCGTGGTTCGGGCGGTGGGTTCCTACTGGGCCGGCCTCGACCAACGCGTGGAGGAGGCGGCCCGCGTGCTCGGAGCGGGTCCGTGGCAGACCTTCCGGGAGGTCACGCTGCCTCGGCTGCGCCCCGCCGTCGCCTCTGCCGCGGCGATCGTCTTCCTGTTCTCGTTCACGTCGTTCGGTGTGGTGTTGATCCTCGGTGGGCCTCGGCGAGCAACGGTCGAGACCGAGATCTATCGACAGGCGGTCACCCGCGTCGACCTGGAGACCGCCGCTGCACTTGCTGCTCTGCAGCTCCTCGCCGTTCTGGCCCTCGTCATCCTCTCGACCCGCCTGGAACGCCGTCGTCCGATCGTCGGTCGGGGCGCCCGGTCGAGTCGTCGTCCCGCAGCCCCCGCCTGGCGTCGCGGCAACCTCATCATCGGCCTGGTGTTGCTCGGTGGACCGATCGGCGTGCTGGTCGAGCGGTCGTTCTCCACCGGCGGGAGCTACGGCCTCGACCATTACGAGGCTCTGGGTGAGCGGGCGCGGCAGCTGCCAGCCCCTGCCACGACGGCGCTGTGGAACTCGGTCGTCTTCGCCCTTGCGGCTACTGCGATCGCTGCGCTCGTCGGGCTCCTGGCTTCGCTGGTGGTCGTGCACGGCCGCCGAGGTCTTGCTCGGATCTTCGATCTCGGTCTCACGCTGCCGCTCGGGACGTCGGCGGTGACGATCGGTTTCGGCATGCTCATCGCTCTTGACGAACCACCACTCGACCTCCGCACGAGTTGGTGGATCATCCCGATCGCCCATGCCCTTGTTGGCGTGCCGTTCGTCGTCCGCACGATGGTGCCGGTGTTGCGGTCGATCGACCCGGTGCTTCACGAGGCGGCGGCGGTGTTGGGTGCGTCGCCAGCCCGAGCTCGGCGCGAAATCGATGTACCCATCGGGATGCGCAGCCTGCTTGTGGGCGCTGGGTTTGCCTTCGCGGTCTCGCTCGGTGAGTTCGGCGCGACATCCTTCCTGCCCCGACGTCCGGAGAATCTCACTGCGCCGATTGCGCTGTTCCGGCTGCTCTCGACGCCTGGTGATCTGCTTCGGGGACAGGCGATGGCCCTTTCGGTCATCCTCATGGTGCTGGTGGCGACTGCGGTGCTCGTGATCGAATCAGGTCGCAGCGGCGATGAGGGGGTGTTGTGATGCTGG
>PABW01000122.1 GCA_002699625.1 Acidimicrobiaceae bacterium | reverse complement strand
TTCACCGCTCAACGCCCCCATCAGCAGCTTCATGTCGTCGCGCCCTTGGGCGATGATCTCCATGAGGTACCGCGAGGCGGCGTTCGCCCGGCCCTGGTTATCGGGGAAGGCCATCAGTTCGGCCGTGCGTTCCACTGCTGCCTTCAGGGTGAGCGAGCCACCGGCGTTCTCGAAGAAGGCACGGGGTCCCTGGATGGGACACACATCGGCATGGTGAAAGCGGTTGCGAATGGCGGCCAACAGTGCCGGGTCGAACGTCACGAACGCGGATCCTCCCACAGTTTGTGGCGCGAGGCTGCACGACAGGAGCAACGTGCTCTTGTCGATCGGAGGCGCTGCGCGATGCGATCGGAAAGGTGTCACTTCACGGACACAATCACGAAACACTTCAGCCTTATGGTCCGACAATGCGTGTCGAACTCTCCGAGCAGACAACTACAGCGATCAACTCGAAGCCAACCAATGCCCAGGCGCTCCCAGCCACTCCCGAAACCTGCTTCTGGGGCTATCTCGATCGAGACCAACCCCCCGTTATGGAGATCGATTCGGGCGCAGTGATCGCCATTGAGGCAGTCACCCATCACTCCGGTGACGCTGCTGACATCATGATGGACGACGGGGTACGTGCTATCTGGGACGCCATCGACCCCGCCGAGCGGGCGCCCGGGGTGCACATTATGACTGGGCCGGTCCACGTTCGAGGTGCTCGGCCCGGCGATGCCATCCTCGTCAAGATCCTCGATATGGAACCACGTTTCCGCTACGGATCGAACTGTGCCGCCAACTGGGGATTGCTCTACGACGTCTTCGGGAAAGAGCGCATCACGATCTACGAACTGGCCGAAGGCGAGGGTTTCACCGCGACTGCCTCACCGAGCTACGCCTTCGACTTCAACGCACGCGACCTCTATGACATCCCGGGAGTGATCTCCAACCCGACCGCTAGCGAACGACGCCCCTTCACCGTTCCGGTCAACGTGCCAGTTCGGCCCCATTTTGGGGTGATGGGGGTAGCCCCACCCAGCGACGAGCGGATCAGCTCTATTCCACCCGGTGTATTCGGCGGCAACGTTGACAACTGGCGGCTCGGGCCGGGCGCATCGATGCTGTATCCAGTCTTCGCTGAGGGAGGTGGGCTCTACGTTGGCGACCCACATTTCGCTCAGGGCGATGGCGAGATCTGTGGGACGGCCATCGAGGCCTCGATCAACGCCCGCATTCAGGTGTTTCACCTCACCGATCTCGCCGTCACATCACCTGTGCTGGTTCACGGGTCATCGTGGGTCACCCATGGCTTCGGCGACACGCTCGATGAGGCGATGCGTATGTCTGCGGAACAGATGCTGTGGCTGCTCACCGACCGACTCGGGCTCTCCGCCGACGACGCATATTCACTCAGCTCGGTTGCCGTCGACTTCGGTGTGACCCAGGTGGTTGACGGCACCGTCGGCTGCCATGGGATTATTGACACCTCCATATTCGGCTGAGATCAGGGCCTGGAGAACCACAAGACCCGAGCGATCAAGGAACGCGAATCCGTGCAACTCAGTCCCCATGAACAAGAGCGGCTCCTGGTGGTCGTTGCCGCTGATGTCGCCCAACGGCGTCGCGATCGGGGTCTGCGCCTCAATCATCCAGAAGCAGTCGCGCTGCTTACCGCCTGGGTGTTTGAGGGTGCCCGAGACGGCTGCACCGTGGTAGATCTCATGGAAAAAGGCCGCGAGATCCTGACCCGCGACGACGTGATGGAAGGCGTGCCCGAGATGCTCAACGAAATCCAGATCGAAGCGACGTTCCCCGACGGAACCAAGCTGGTGACCCTGCACCAGCCGATTCCGTGATCCCCGGCGAAGTCGTCGGCCCCGACGACACCATCGAACTCAACGCCGGTCGACCGACACAACGCCTGCGCGTGGAGAACACCGGCGACCGCCCCGTCCAGGTCGGCTCGCACTTTCATTTTGCTGAAGTAAACGACGCCCTCGTCTTCGACCGCCGCGCCGCTCACGGTTACCGACTCGATATTCCCGCCGGAACCGCCGTTCGCTTCGAACCTGGCATCGACCTCGACGTCAACCTCGTCGCATTCGGCGGGGCACGGCGAGTCCCCGGACTTCGAGGCCAAGTCGGCGGGCCACTCGACCCTGGACCCGTTCATGACTGAACTGCCCCGCAACCGTTACCGCGCCCTGTACGGCCCCACCGCTGGCGACCGGATTCGTCTCGCCGACACCGACCTATTCATCGAAGTCGAAACCGATCACTGCGTCGGCGGTGACGAAGCCGTTTTCGGCGGCGGCAAAGTCATCCGCGAGTCGATGGGTCAGTCGACCGCTACCCGCGCCGAAGGCACTCCTGATCTCGTGATCACCGGCGCGGTCATCCTCGACCACTGGGGCATCGTGAAAGCCGATGTCGGCATCCGTGACGGCCGCATCGCCGCCATCGGACGAGCCGGCAACCCCGACACGACCGATGGTGTGCACCCTCATCTCGTCATCGGGCCGTCGACGGAGATCATGGCTGGCAACGGTCGAATCCTCACCGCTGGCGCGATCGACTGTCACGTCCACCTGATCTGCCCTGAACTGATGACCGAGGCCCTGTCCTCGGGGATCACGACCATTCTGGGTGGTGGCACCGGCCCCGCAGAAGGGTCCAAGGCCACCACCACCACACCGGGCTCCTGGAACGTCGCCCGAATGCTCGAAGCCCTCGATCAGTGGCCGGTCAACGTGGCACTTCTCGGCAAGGGGAACACTGCCTCAGAGGCCGCCCTGCACGAACAGCTCCGCGGTGGGGTCGCCGGCTTCAAACTCCACGAAGACTGGGGAACCACCCCCGCGGCCATCGACACGTGTCTGCGAGTCGCCGACGACAGCGGCGTCCAGGTTGCGATCCACACCGACACGCTCAACGAAGCCGGCTACGTCGAAAGCACCCTGGCTGCGATCGCCGGCCGCTCGATCCACACCTTCCACACCGAGGGGGCCGGTGGCGGCCACGCCCCAGACATCATCACCGTTGCGTCGCACCCCAACGTGTTGCCATCATCGACCAACCCGACGCGTCCACACACCGTCAACACTGTCGCCGAACACGTCGACATGTTGATGGTCTGCCATCACCTCAACCCAACCGTTCCCGAAGATCTTGCGTTCGCAGAAAGTCGGATCCGCCCCTCCACCATCGCCGCAGAGGACGTGTTGCACGACATGGGCGCCATCTCCATGATCGGGTCGGACTCGCAGGCGATGGGTCGCATCGGCGAAGTCATCCTGCGGACCTGGCAGACCGCCCACGTGATGAAACGCCGAAGGGGAGCGCTCCCCGGCGACGGTCCATCCGACAATCACCGGGCCCGGCGCTATGTCGCCAAGTACACGATCTGCCCGGCGATCGCCCACGGCCTTGATGCCGACGTCGGATCAGTCGAGACAGGCAAACTCGCCGACCTCGTCCTTTGGGACCCACGCTTCTTCGGCGTGCGCCCACACGCCGTCGTGAAGGGCGGCATGATCGCGTGGGCCCAAATGGGTGACGCCAACGCATCAATCCCCACGCCACAGCCTGTCCTCCCCCGTCCGATGTTCGGGGCCGCACCTGTTGTTGCCGCCAAGACCAGCGTTGCATGGGTTTCGCCGGTAGCACTCGAACACGGCATCGATGCCGCCATCACCCGCCCACTTGTCGCCGTGGGCAATTGTCGTTCGGTCGGCAAGGACGACATGGTCGAGAACACTGCTCGCCCCGAAATCGCGGTCGACCCCGACACATTCACTGTGACGATCGACGGTGACGTCATCGAGGAAGCCCCCGCAGAGGAGCTCCCGATGGCGCAGCGGTACTTCCTGTTCTGAACCAATCTCGTGACCACCATGACCGACCCAATCCTCAACGGTTCCCAACCCCGAAACGACACAACGAGGCATGCGGCGCGCACCGTCCTCACCGACGGGCGGTTCCCCAGCGGCGGTCATGCCCACTCAGCAGGCTTCGAAGCGGCCGCAACGCTTGGCGATCTCGATCACCCAGACGAACTTGATCGCTTCCTCGACGGACGGCTCGCAACGACCGGCGCAACCGACGCCTGGCTGGTGGGGGCCATCGCAGCCCGAATCGCCAACGACACCATCGACTGGAACGAGACCGACACCGAGGTGCAGGCCCGGATCATGTCTCCGGCGCTGCGCACCGTGTCACGCACGCTGGGCCGCCAATGGCTGCGCGCCGGGCGACGCATCTGGCCCGACCCGCTGCTCGACAAGGTCAGCATTCCCAACAACGGAAGCCCCCACCAGGTCGCCGCGTTCGCCGCAGTCGCATCGGTTGCCGGCCTCTCCCCCGCCGATGCCATCGCCGTCCATCTCCACCACCTGGTCTCGGCCGTCACCACCGCTGCGGTTCGCCTCCACGGGCTCGATCCTTTCACGGCACAACGTCACCATCTCGACGCGCTCGAACGCTGGCACCATCTCACCAAAGTCGGAGCCGCAGCGGGTATGACACCATGGCGCGATCTCCCCGCTCCCTCGGGGCCAATGACCGACATCGCTGCTGAACGTCACGCCAGGATGAACGGCCGACTCTTTCAATCCTGAATCCGAAAGCTGGAGCAAACGCATGGGCGCCGGACACCATCACCACCACCACCACGACCACGCCGCCCCGATCGGCCCCGAGGGCCGGCCGCTTCGCATTGGCATCGGCGGTCCCGTCGGCAGCGGCAAGACCTCACTCGTAGCCGCCCTGTGCAAGACACTGTCCGACGAGTTGAGTCTCGGCGTCATCACTAACGACATCTTCACCAGCGAAGACGCCGAAGCGCTCCGGTCCCAAGGCGTTCTCCCGACCGAGCGCATCGTCGCAGTGGAGACCGGGTGCTGCCCCCACACAGCGATCCGCGACGACATCTCGGCCAACCTCGACGCAGTGGAACAACTCGAGGCTCGGCTGGGCGACGTCGACGTCACCTTGGTCGAAAGCGGGGGTGACAACCTCACCGCAATCTTCAGCCGGGGGTTGGTCGACCGACAGATCTTCGTGATCGACACCGCCGGCGGCGATGACATTCCCCGCAAGGGCGGCCCCGGTGTTGCGACAGCCGACTTGTTGATCATCAACAAGATCGATCTCGCTCCTCATGTCGGTGCCGATGTCGAACGTATGCAGCGCGACGCGGCTGAACGTCGAACCGGGCCGGTCGAAGCGACATCGGTAACTGCGCCGGGCGGAGTCGCGCAGATCGCGGCGTGGATCCGAATGGCTGTGCACGAATGGCACAACTCGGTGCCAGGCTGATGCTTGCGCACGCCGCACTTGTCGCCGAGGCGAGCGAGGGGCGGCTGACCCTTCCGGTGTTGCGATCCGATCCGCCAATCCTGCTGCGTCCGACCGGCGACACAGTTCACCTGGTCGGGGGGTCAGCCGGGCCGCTCGGTGGCGACCAGCTTCGGCTCGATGTGACGGTGCGGCGCAGCGCGTGTCTGCGACTGCGGAGCGCTGCGGCGTCGGTAGTCCTGCCCGGTCCGACTGCGTCGAGCCTGCACCTCACCATCACCATCGAACCAGGCGGCCACCTCGACTGGCGACCCGAGCCAGCCGTTTCGGTGGCAGGCGGGAGCCATGAACAGGTGGTAGACGTGGAGCTTCAGGGAGACGCGACAATGGAGTGGACTGAGACGGTCGTCTTGGGCCGCAGTGGTGAACCCTCTGGCGATTGGAGTTCTCTCATGCGGGTGGTGAGAGACGGCGCAGTGGTCGTCCATCAACAGCTTCGCGTCGGGCCGGACCACCCCGGTAGTGACGGCCCAGCAGTCATGGACGGCCGCCGAGTCTCGGCAGCGCGACTGATTGTCGGCTCCAGCGCCCGTCCCGACTGCGTCAGCGTGTCCGACACCGGAGCCTGGGCACGGGTTGGCCTGGCCAGCGATATCGAGCAGACACAGTTCGTCAGCGACTCGGTTGCTGAAATTGCAGCCTTCCTCGACATCGGTTGTGCGCCGGCAACATGACATCGAAGCCAGCAACCCTTTTGCGCGGCACGGTCATCACCGTCGATCCCGATCGGCGGGTGATCAACGACGGCGGAGTCGTTGTAATCGGTGAAACGATTTGCGCCGTCGGCCCATTTTCGGTGGTCCGCGCCGATTATCCAGCGGCAACGATCGTTGGGGACTCGCGCGACCTCGTTGTTCCCGGCTTCATCAATGGTCATCAGCATCTAACAGGAGACCGCCTCCTGCAGGCGACAATCCCCGACGATCTGGAACCGGGAGCGGCGATCTTTGAGTGGGCGGTTCCTCTCCACGCCAGCCACACCCCCGACGATGACGAACTGTCTGCGACCCTGGCGCTGGTTGAGAGCCTTGGGAGCGGGATCACCACCACCGTCGAGGCCGGCACAGTTGCCCATCCCGACCGGGTTGCGGCAGCGGCGCGACGGGTTGGGGCCCGAATCACCCTCGGCACCTGGGGCTGGGACGTCGAAGAGGGGCCGTTCGCAGCGACGGCGGATGAGGTCTTGGACCGCCAGCGGATGGTGATCGAACGCGACGAAGGGCCATTAGTCACGCCATGGGTGACCCTCGTCGGGCACGACCTCATGTCCGACGCACTGGTCACTGGCGCATCGGCGCTGGCCCGGGAACACCACACAGGGTTGACGTTTCATCTCTCGCCGAGCGTCAGCGATGGAAAGCAGTATCTCGCCCGGACCGGGCTGCGTCCAGCAGTGCACCTGCGGCAGCTCGGGGTGTTGGGGCCCCACGTGCTGATCGGCCATGGCGTGCACATTGATGACGATGAACTCGAGGCAATACTCGAAACCGACACGGCAGTCGCCGCCTGCCCGTGGGCATACCTTCGGCTCGGGCAGGGTACGACCCGCGCCTTTCGTCACCTCGATCTCTGGCTTGGCGGTGGGCGGTTGGCGATCGGGTGCGACACCGAGAACGCCGGTGACGCGATCGACGCAGTACGGGCTGCCGCCCTGTTCGCTGGCCTTGCGAAAGACGTTCCGATGGACCCAACAGTTTTCACAGCCCATCACGCTCTGGAGCTGCTGACCCGTCGAGGTGCAGAGGCAATCGGGATGGGGGAACAGATCGGCTCGATTGAGGTCGGCAAGCAGGCTGACCTCGTCATGATCGATCGGCGCGGGCCGGCGTGGGTGCCGGTGTCGAGCGATCCGGTGCTCCAACTCGTTTGGAAGGGTGTGGCGGGTTCGGTTCGTGACGTCTGGATCGCCGGTAGTCGAGTGGTCACCGATGGGTCTTCGACTCGCGTGGACATCGAGACAATCACCGTCGAGGCTCATCGAGCCGCCGTGTCGCTAGCCGAACGTAGCGGTGTTCGCCCTACCCCCCGTTGGGATTGAGGGCATGGGCTCTTGCCCGAGCCCGGCAATGAAAGAGCCGCTCAGCGCCCAGCCAGGATGCCAGCGCGCCCGAACCCATCGATCGTCTCCGCCAACCCCTGAGACATCGACGGTCGGATGACAGCTGCGAGGTTCAAGCTGACCGAGGTGAAGCCAAGGTCGGCAACGGCTTGGAGTTGCTCGACGATGTCGCTCGGACTGCCTACGACTGCATAACGGGTGATCCAGTCAGGTGGCACGAGATCGAATAGTTCCGGATCGTCGTGCCGACCCAGGTCGAAGTACCAACCGGTGCTGCGAGTCAGCGCAGTGTCGATGGCTTCGAGTCTGTCCTCGCCCAGCTCCTCGGGGCGGATGATGGCCAGATAGTGCGCGACGTAACGCACGACGCTGTTGCGAGCCAGTTCGGCGTCGTCGGAAACACACAACGTCAAGCGGGGGGCGACCTCGACGCTGCCGGATTCTCGCCCAGCCCGCTGCTCGCCCTCTGCGAGCCAGCTGCGATACTGGTTCGCCGTCGGCGAGGTGATGTGGCGAGCGCCGACCAACGCAATGTCGGCCAGTTCGCCAGCCAAGCGCATTATCTGGGGGCTGCGCGTACCGACAGAGATCGGCACCGGCGCAGCTGGTGGCCGAAACAGCTGACCACGCGCCGCAAACACTTCTCCGACCTGATCGACCTGTGCCCCCGACAAGAGGTCCCGAATGGCGGTGATAGCTTCTCGCAGAGTTCGAACGGGCCGCTCGTACTCAAGGGCCAGATCCTCGAGGCCAGCTCCGACCCCGATGCCGAGAAAGGCACGCCCGTTGCTGATTTCTTGCAACGTCGCCACCATCGCTGCGAGCACGACGGGGTGCCGGGTGTAGGGGTTGGTGACCATTGAGCCGATGTGGATTCGTTCGGTTGCGGCCGCGATCAGTCCCTGGAGAACGAAACAATCCGACCAGAACACCACGTCAGAGATCCCGAGGCGATCAAAACCAACGTATTCGGTCCGTTGGGCGAGTGCTACAACGTCACCAGCAGCCATACCCGGGGTAATCTCAGCCTCGATCGTCTCGAACACGCGCTCAGTCCAGCATCGCCATCGACTTCGCGGTGATCCACTCTCCGGCCACAACCGGCTCGTAATGGGCAGGATGAAATTCGTCGATCGTTGTAGGAATCGTTTCAATCACCGCACCAAACGATGGTTGGAAAAAGAAGGGGACCGACACGCGATCTCGCTGAGCTGCGGCTCCTTCAGGGATCACGACTCGGTGCAGTGTCGACACCCACTGGTCGTTCGTCCAGCGGGCCATGAGATCGCCGAGATTTACAACGAAGGAGTTCTCCAAGAGCGGCACGTCGTGCCAGATCCCGTCGAGCGAGATCTGCAAGCCGGGAATCTGTTCGACTGAGATGATCGTGAAGGCTCCGTAATCGGTGTGTGCCCCTCGCCGGAGCTGTCCTGCGTGCAAGTCAGCGGTGACCGGCGGATACCAGTTGGCCAGCAACAAGGAGGTGTGGTCGTCGATCTTGTCGTCGAACCAGGTGTCGGGAAGATCAAGGGCGGCGGCGAACAACGGAAGCATTGCACGACTCAATGCTTCAAGCTCGGCGTAGTAGGCCTCGAACGCAGGGCGCAGCTCGGGCGGAGATGCCGGCCAAAGATTCTCCAAGAAGATCGGCTCGTAGCCGGCCACCGTTGCCCGGTTTCGCACGACCGGATCGTCAAACCCGCTGATGTTGAACGACTCGCACAGGTCGGGCGGGGTGGCATTGTCGCCCAAGGTCGATGCCAGCGACGTGGTGTCGAGCCCGAGATAGCCGCGGAAGTCGAATGGCCCCGGAGGCGCAACCGCCGACTTCTCCTCATGTGGCAGGTTGAAGAATCCTCGGGCAGCGTCGACGACAGCGTCGATAAGCGAGCTGTCGATCCCGTGTCCAGTAATGACCAGAAAGCCATGTTCTCGGCTTGCCTGATCGATTGCAGCCGCACACGCGGCTCGAGCTGTCGGGTCTCCACCGAGGGCCTGCGCAAGATCGATGGTGGGGACGGGAGCGACAGGTGCATCGCTCATGGGGACCTCCTGAGTCAGTGACGATTAGTACACGGGGTATTTCGCCTTGTCGGGCAGACCGGATCGAGCCGTGATGGCCTCGCCGGCCTCCTGGGCAGCGGCGTACAGGGCTTCTTCGTCGATCGTGGTCATCGTTCCATCTTCGACGACGATTTGACCGTCGCACACCACTGTGTGCACGCCCCGACCGTCCGCTGACCACACGAGCTGATTGATCACGTTGAGCAGTGGCCGCCATTCCGGGCGGTCGGTGTCGTGCAGCACCACGTCGGCTTTTTTGCCCGGTTCGAGCGAGCCGATATGGTCTTCGAGCCTCAGAGCCTTCGCCCCGCCTAACGTCGCCATTTCGTAAGCTTTTTCAGCCGGGAACATCTGCGGGTCCTGACGGGCATCTTTGAAGAGGCCTGCAACGAGATAGGTCGCTCGCATCAGATCGGAGTAGTTCGACGCGTTGTTGCCGTCGGTGCCGATGCCGACATTCATGCCCGCCATCACCATCTCCGGCATTTTGCCGACCTGGGTCACGCCGTAACTGACTTTGAGCGCAGTGGTCGGGCAGTGGGCGACACTGACACCGGTTTCGGCCATAACCGCCAGCTCTTGATCGTCGACCTGAACGCAATGGGTGATGCATACGTCGTCGTCGAGCACACCGAGTTCGGCGAGGTGAACCATCGGACGCTGGCCGAACTCAGCAACAAAGCCTTCGGGGTCGAGTTTTGCTGGCGACATGTGGAAGCTCATTCCGGTGCCATGTTCGGTTGCGAGTTCGCGACCGGCCTTCCACAGCGGGTCCGACGCAGTCGTGTGGCCGACCAGGATCGACCAGGCCGACACTCGATCATTGCTTGTCCCGCGGTGCTGTTCGAGTTGGCGTTGCAAGAACGCAATGGCCTGATCAGTGTCTTGCTTGTAGACCGACGGCTCAGGCGGAAGGTCCCATACCCACCGGCCAACCCTCCCGCGGATTCCGACCTCGTTAAGACCGTCGATGACCTCGTCGAGGAATCGAATGGTGCCAGCTTCGAGGAACGACGTAGTGCCTGACTTCAGCATCTCGACCGCAGCCAGCTGCCCCGAGAGGCGTTCCTCTTTTGCGGAGTAGACCGAGTACAGCGGGCATAGCCACATGAAGACGTTTTCTTCGAAGGGCGTGTCGTCGGGGACGTACCCGCGGGTGAGTGGCTCACCGGTGATATGGATGTGGGTGTTGACCAGACCAGGGGTGACCACAAAGCGGTCGCCTCCAACGGTTCGAGCGGCGTCGTATCGGACCTCTAAGTCGGCAGCTTTACCGACATCGACAATCTGTGATCCCCGCACTGCGACCGCGCCATCACGGATGATGTCTCGGGTCGCGTTCATCGTCACCACGTACCACCCCTTGATGAGAAGATCGATTGGTTCGTTCATGCGCTGCCCCTTTTTGTCGCTCTCTGGACCCTTGCGTAAGGTAGGACCATCAGACCGGACCTCAACATAGTTCTTCAAGATGCTTTCGACGAGTGTTGGTTTGCAGTTGCAACAAGTGCCGAGGTTGGCGCGGATCCGGTCGCTGTCACGTTGCGCAACCGGCCATACGTGCTTTGGAGAGACGCTGCTGGCAATCTGACCGCAACCGACGACCGGTGCAGCCATCGCGAAGCCAGGCTCTCGAGAGGAACGCTCGAGCACGGGTGTCTCCGGTGCCCCTATCACGGGTGGACCTTTGATGGTGCGGGCCATTGCATCGAGATCCCTTCGTCAGGTGAAGGCGCCTCTATCCCACCCTCTGCCCATCTCGTGAAACGGCCGGTTGAAGAGCGCTATGGCCTGGTTTGGCTGTGCCCAGGGACTCCTTCCCTTCCAATTCCAGAACTTGACGTCGAGGAGCAAGCCGACTCGACCCGCCTTAACACAGGTATGCAGGTTTGGAACTGCTCGGCCACTCGGATGATCGACAACATGCTCGACCTCGCTCACTTTGCCTACACCCACGTGGGCACTTTTGGGAGCGAAGCCAACAAGCAGGTTGAGCGCTTCACCTTGACGCAGCTCGATGAAACATTCACCGGCTACGAATACGAAGTCCTTGTAACCAATGAGGGCGACGCCAAGGCGATGTCTGGCACAGGTGAAGATCACGTCCGCATTGCGATGTCGACTGGGTTTGCCCTTCCCTTTTCGGTCCGGAGCACCATGCATTACGAGAACGGGATAAAACAGACCCTGTTCCAGACTGCGAGCCCTTCCATCTCGACGCCGGAAGGGACCGAGCAGAGCTATTTCACCTTTGTCCTGTGGCGCAATGACGATGTCGCCGCAACTGGGAACGACATCGTGGATTTCGAGCTCCAGGTCGCCCTTGAGGATCAGGCGATGCTCGAAGCAATCTCTGGGGAACTCACGATCGAACGCAGCGGTCTCGTCGATGTCCAGTCGGACAAGGCGTCAGCTCGTTGGCGACATCATCTTCGTGAGCTGATCGGCTACACCGACGCTGCCTCGTAGCGTTCAACGAGCCAGCTATTGAACTGAGCCAGGACACCTTCCTGCCACGAGTAGCGACCGCGAGGCGCGAAACGGGAGCGCAAGCCAAGTTGCGTGGCCACGTTCGTCGGCATGTCCTGGCGGACAAAATTGCCGACCCCGTCGATCGCAGCATCGAGCGTCTCATCGAAGTCCTCACGCTCGATAGTTGACTCCGGGAAGATGTAGGCCATAGCCAGGTCGTGGCTGGTTGGCCCGGTTGGGTCAACAGCGAACCAGAACGCCGAGTCTGGCTGGAAACCAAGCAAAAGTGTCGGCGGCACTAAGGCAAACACAATGCGTTGTCGTTCCTCCATCGTGATGCCGGGCAGGGGCGGAAACAGGGCTTTGAAGGTCGGATTGAATCCACCATCGGCCTCGACCATCTGATTGAAGCCAAACAGTGCCCCGTCGCCCGCCTCATACTCCTCGTACCACGCGCCTGACGACGGTGCGAAGTCATGAATTCCTTTGTGGAGGCGACTGTTGTGGTACATCTCCATGAAGTTCTCAATCATGATCTTCCAGTTGAATGGGACGTCGTGCATCACCTCTGGCGCAACGGTGACGAGGTTGTCGACGTCGTAGTTCGCCAGCACTGCCTCCAGTTTGTGGAGGCGCGGCGCAAGGGGCGCTGCGTCGAGTGAGAAGTTCACGAAGATGAAGCCGTTCCAGACTTCGACCGCCAACTGAGGAAGACGGATGTCTTCGGGGTTAAATCCAGGCGTCTTACCCATTTCGGGCGCCCCGACCAGACGGCCATCGAGGTCGTAAACCCAGTAGTGGTAGGGGCACCGAAACTGCCGGCCACTTCCTGGATCAAATTGTGGCCGGTCGAGCATCTCTTCATCGCTCCGATCGACCGAAGCGGACAGACACATGCCGCGATGCTGGCAAACCCCTGACATCGCTGAGATCGACCCCGAGCCGTTGCGAACGATAAGTAATGGCTCTTGGGCGCGCGTGACGGCGAGATAATCACCGGGATTCGGGATCTGTTCTTGCCGGCCTACGCAAAGCCACTCGGAGCCGAATACCGACTCGATCTCAAAGTGGTGGAAATCTGAGTCCGTATATGTTGAGGGCGGGAGTCCGACTGCACTCTCATGCGTCCCGCAGGATTTTCGAAGGCTTTGAAGCGAGATCGGGCTTTCGGTCATAATCGGCCTCCGTGCAAGAAATGCGGTCCGACCATCCGACCACATGTATCTTGTTTGGTGCAAGCACTACAAGGAGAAACTGTGACCGACCCCAACGTCCTCGTCTTTGTCGACTTTCCGAGTTCTGATGTGAACGAAGCCCGGGCATTTTACGCCGAGGTGTTCAATTGGGAGGTCGAGGACCGCATCGCCGACACCTTCGCTCGGATTGTGCCCGGTGGCCACTTCAAGAATGAAGACGGCACGCCCAGCGAAATCGGTAATCTTCACATGGGGATCTCCAGCGCCGCCAACATGCGACCCCACAAGGACCCAGGACCCACGGAGCCAACCCACCTCAACCCCGGCGGACGTGCAATGAGGGCTTGGATCCTGGTCAGCGAAGACGACTCCTTCGAGCGCATTCTTGAGGCGGCTGTCCGACTCGGTGGGACCGAGT
Source organism: Acidimicrobiaceae bacterium (assembly GCA_002699625.1). GTDB lineage: Bacteria > Actinomycetota > Acidimicrobiia > Acidimicrobiales > Aldehydirespiratoraceae > UBA11606. Next base: position 544 of record PABW01000122.1, on the reverse strand, counting down.
TGTGGCGAGAGCACTTCTGGACCGAATTCGGCGGTTGCAACGCATCGTTCATCGATCCCTGGGGGAACCAGATCATGCTCTGGCAGCACCTTCCCGACACCGAGACCGACGATGACACGCACGAGGTCGTCGGTGAGGTCAATCTGCCTCCGGGCTGGACTATCGAGTAGCGAGAACTCAGCGCGGTTTCACAGCCACGAAACTCTGCTGGAAGCCGATCGGTTCGACTAGGCGAAGCTGACCAAAACCTGCTTCTCGGATCCATTCCGAGAACTGCTGATGCGTGAAGCAGAAGCCTCTTTCCGTGCTGGCCATCATCGTTGTGCCCATGATCACAGCATGGGGGTTGAACTTTCGTTCGACGTCGACAAAGTAGTCGGCCAGGATCAAGGTGCCGCCAGGCTTAAGCGCCTCAAAAGCTCGCGTAATCAAGCGGCGTGCACCCGCCTCACCTTCGGTTCGGCAAACATGGCCCAGTACAACAATGTCGTAGTGGTCTACTTCGAGCGTCACCGTGTGAAAGTCGCCGGGTCGAAATTCACAG
>PABW01000110.1 GCA_002699625.1 Acidimicrobiaceae bacterium | reverse complement strand
GCTTCGGCGTTGCCGAGCGTGTCCATTGCCTTGGCGGCGCGCAGCACCATCATCCGCATCGCTTCGATCTCGGTGCGGGCTCGGGCGACGATTTCCATGTTCCCGCCGAGGCGCACCAACGGTTTGCCGAAGCCCTCGCGGGTGGCGCCGCGTCGCACCATCAGGTCGAGCGCCTTTTCGGCTGCACCGATCGAGCGCATGCAGTGGTGGATGCGGCCCGGGCCGAGGCGCAGCTGGCTGATCTCGAAACCTCGCCCTTCGCCAAGGAGCATGTTGCTGGCCGGGACGCGTACGTCGTCGAAACGGATGTGCATGTGGCCGTGCGGGGCATCGTCTTGGCCGAAGACGTGCATGGGACCGAGGATCTTCACGCCCGGCGTGTCGATCGGGACGAGGATCTGTGACTGCTTGCGGTGCGGCGGGCCGTCAGGGCTCGTCTGACACATCACGATCATGATCTTGCAGCGGGGGTCGCCGGCGCCGGAGATGTAGTACTTCTCGCCATTGATGACGTACTCGTCACCGTCCTTCACCGCTTGGGTGCGGATGTTCTTGGCATCGGAGCTGGGCAGGCCGGGCTCGGTCATGGCGTAGGCGGACCGGATCTCGCCACGCAGCAACGGCTCGAGCCATTCCGCCTTCTGCTCGGGGGTGCCGACGCGCTCGAGCACCTCCATGTTGCCGGTGTCGGGCGCAGAGCAGTTGAGCGACTCCGAGCCGAGCGGGTACTTGCCGAGCTCGACAGCGAGGTAGGCGTAGTCAAGGTTCGAGAGGCCCTGGCCGGTATCGGGGAGGAAGAAGTTCCAGAGGCCTTCGGCCTTCGCCTGATCCTTGGCTCCCTCGAGGAGTTCGAGTTGACGTTCGGTGTAGCCCCACCGATTCATCGGGTCGGCTTCCTTGAAAAACTGCTTCTGCATCGGGTCGACGACCCGCTCCAAGAAATCGACGACCTGCTCGTAGAAGGGCCGAGCTTCCTCGGACATGCGCAGATCGAAATCGTCAGGTGAGCTCTTCAGGCCGGTGGGCACAGGGAAACCTCCGTTGGCGAACGGACTCATCGTGCCACGACTTGATCCTTGCGACCCAACCGCTGGCGTGTTGGGTCGATCGGTCTGGCAGACTCGGCGCATGTCCACCATGGTCTTCCTCGTCGCATCCGCTGGTGCACTTGCGATCATCGTGTCGCTCATGATCCGGGGTTCTCGCCAGAACTGATTAGCGTCCTGCGAGCAGCGCGATCCGACAGGGGGCGAGCCCTGACCGGACCGCCGTTGACGCCGCTACTATTGGGCATTCCGGGGCTGTAGCTCAGTTGGCTAGAGCACCTGCTTTGCAAGCAGGATGTCAGGGGTTCGATTCCCCTCAGCTCCACTCAGGGGGACGAGTAGAATTCGTCGGTTTCTCTAGTAGAAATCGGCCCGGTTTCTGCTGGTCTAGCATCGTCCCTTTGCCGGCCGGGAAATCCACCCTCGGCGGCTCGCACCCATCGGTGGCCGAGGCCGCCGTCGTGGGTTTTTCCAACAACAACTACGGCGACGACAGGAAAATCGCGCACCAAGGTGTCGAGATGGTTGCGGCCGAGAAGAGATTGGTTGTTTGCCTAGATCACCTGGAAAAAGATGCTGAACAGCGCAAGCCAACTCACGAAGAAAGCTGCAGTCCGAAGATACGGAATCCCGGCGATGTGCACAATCGCATGGGCGACGCGTGCCCAGAAAAAGACTGCTGCTGCACCACCGACGCCTACCTCGGTCAGATTGGCAATGAGCACCAAGGCTGCAAATGGGGGCAGATTTTCAAGAAGATTAAGGTGTGCTCGGTGTGTGCGCTGCGCCCATTTTGCCGGTTCTGCGTCGCTGTCTTGGTAGCTAAGAACCGGCACCAACCCTTGACTGGTGATCCTCTCGAGCACGTAGGGAAGCCATAGCACGATGCATAAAGCGGATGTCCAGGCCAGATAGTTGAGCGAAGTGGTTAGTTCCATTATGGATAGTCTCGCACACATCCGTTACGGCGAGTACTTGGTCAACGAAGTGCACATGCTGAGGTGTGGCCGAAGGCGACCATGGCGGCCGTGAGCGGCGAAGAGCACCTCGAGCTCGAACAGTTGCTGGAACTCGCAACGACGACTGAAGAGACCCTCCGGCCAGCCGGATAGAGAGGTCCCCAACTCCCCTTCCCTATGCCGCTAGCTCTCGAGGAAGTCTTCGGTGTTCGCTTCGAGGTCCTGGTCGACGTCGGTCCTCACAAACTCTGCATACCGGACCCGCCGTCGGCGCTCTTCACGCAGCTGGATCTGTAGCGCAGCAATGCGTTCGTGGGTGCTGACCACGACGCGGCCGCGTGCGGCGAGCTGACTGCGAAGATCCACGATCTCAAGATCCTTCTAGGTAAGGTCAACGCGCTGCTTGAGAGATTCGTCCTCGGCAACCAGGAGCTGATGCACAAGAGGGTCGACCCCGGTGACGCCTCAGGCGCATCGAGCACCCGCCCCATAAGCTTCGTCGCGAAGCGGCACACTGGCCTCAATGTCTGACACCAAAACCACAGTGGTGCACAACCAGCACAACGAGTACGACGTGTACATCGGCCGAGCTGTGCCTGAGGCCGGATTGGAAGCCAGCAAATGGGGGAACCCGATTGTGCTTGCCGACGACAGCGATGAGGAGCGCAAACGAGTCATCGTTGAGTACCGAGCGTGGGTTCTCGAACAGCCCGAATTGATGGGCGCGCTCTCGGAGCTTCGTGGACTCCGCCTCGGGTGCTGGTGCGCACCAAAGCTCTGCCACGGCGACGTCCTCGCAGAACTTGCCGACCGGACCAGCATATAACGCACCATCGGCGCTGCTCCGGCGGCGTTGCGGCCGGTTAGTCCAACTCGGCCGTCGCCCGCAGGGCGTGTAGCAGGTTTGCTGCGGTCCGATCCCAGGAGAGGCTGCGGCTTCGCCGGCTGCCTCGTTTGCTCAGCGCTGCGCCGTAGATGGGATCGTCGAGCACGGCGGCGATCGTCGCGGCGAGATCGGCCGGCTCGACCGTGATGGCGTACGCGGCCGCGTCGCCCGCTACTTCGACGAGCGAAGACGACGGCGGGATTACGACTGGGCAGCCGTGCGACATGGCTTCGACCACAGGCAGGCCGTAGCCCTCGTACTCACTCGCAAAGACGAACACGGCAGAACGGCGCAGGGTGGCGGCGAGTTCGGCATCGCTTGGGGCATCAATGCGACGCCAGCGAGCCGGATCGACACCCTCGGTTGTGAGGGTCTCGTCGATGAGTGCGCCAGTGGCACCCGAGGCGAGCCCCACAAAGTCGTGGTCGCCGAAGCGAGGGTCTTTGAGGGTTCGGGCGACTGCCTGCAGCAGCTTCTTGGAATTCTTGCGCGGCTCGCTTTGAATCAGCGCGCAGATGTCACGCCTGATGGTGTGTTTGGTTTCCTCCGCAGGGGAAACCCCTTCGGGAATAACGGTCAAGCGCTCCCCGCTAAACGGGCGCAGACGGAGCACGTCGAGCTTGGTCTGATTCGAGGGGACGAGGATGGTGTCGGTATCGGTGTCGATCGAGTCGAGAACGTGGACCACGGTGGGGGTTCCAGTGCCGGTGAACAGCTCGGGTCGCATTATGTGGAGCACATCGTGAACGAAAACTGCGCGCCGGACCGGGCCGGTTTCGCCGGCTGGTGGAAGCGCAGGGTGGGTGCTCAGGTAGATGTCGTCGTCGGCGAGTTCGACATCGGCCGGGACCGAGCTCCGGAACCGGCCCACGGTGGTCGTGACGATGCGGCCGTCACAGCGCTTCAGCACGTCGACGAAAAGGGGCACCGCCTGCATGGGCCAGCCAACATCGGGCTCGGCGAGTACGGCCCAGGGCTCGGAATCGTCGCGGCTGTTCAAGGAGCTGAGGAGTTCGCGGCCGAACCGGCTGATACCGCTGTGAACGGTGCGGTGGTCGACCAGCCGGGACACGTCGAGAAACACGCGCACCCGTTCCCGAGGTGGGTGGAACCGGGTGTCGACGTCGGTCTCAAGTGCCTCCTCAGCGTTGGGATCGATCTCCTCGACGACTGCAGGCTGTGCGGGCGTGGCAAGCATTGTGTCGATCAAGGCGTCGGGGCCCCGTCGTGCATCGGGCTCCACGCTGAAGAAGCAGTCATCCTCGAGCCAGGTGAGGAAGCGGTCGTACTCCTCGAGGTTGACGGCATGTGGGCCCAGCGCGAGCCCTTTGGCGATCGCCGCGGCGACCCCATCGACGTCGCAGTGACGGATGGTTTGGCCGCTGGCGGCGACGGGATTGTCGGTGAGGGTGACGGTGGTGCGTTGCATCGCTAGCGAGAGAAACGCCACCTTCGTGTTGAACGCGGCGACGAGATCGGCCTGCGCGATCAGGTGGTCGAGCGCGCCCTCCACCAGACGGACGTTCGCAGGCAGGTCGAGTGAGCGGGTCTCTCGGCAGCTCGGGTGCGACTTTAAGAGCACCGTGCCGCCGCAGGCCCCCACCGCTTCAGCCACCTCATCGAGACCTTCCTGGGGTGAGGAGAATCCGATATGGTCGGCGCCCCAATCCGCCCGCTCCGGGTGTACCCAGCCCGTCCACAGCACGTTGTCAAACGGGAGGAAGACGATCGGGCGTTGGTCGGTGACTGTGATCTGATCGTCGCACGCCTCTGAGACCCGGAAACCCGCTGGGTTGGCCAACAGGCCATCCCGGGGTCCGGGCCGACCGATGGCTGGCCACTGGTCGACGTTATGACGCCAGATCGCCGAGCCGGCGAACAGGCCGTCGACCTCCCACCACACCGAGTCGATCGGCGAACGCTCGATGAGCCCGGTCGGGATGCCGTAGTGGTGCGCCGCTGCGCGGGCGAACGCGCAGGGGTGATCGATCTTGTTCGTAGTCGAGATCACGTCGGGTTCGGTGGAGGTGATGATCTCGTCGACCATCCACGCGAGAGTGATCGCACCCGCCACCGCCGACGCGCCGAGGCGAGGGCGCTCGAACCGACGGTGTTCCCAGTCGACGTGGGTCAGCAGATCATCTTCGTCGAGCCACGGGGGGAGTTTGCTGAGGATCTTGCGACCGAGCGGCAGCTGCTTTCCAAGTTCTTTGAGGGTCGGGGCGATTCGGGTCGTACTCGCCCCTTCCACATTAGGGATGTTGCGCGCCGCGAACTGCGTAAGCGCCGAGCGCCGAGCCAGCTCGATCCAGAGCCGGTTCTCTAGGTTCGTGGAGTGCGAGGGATTGAATGCAAGGATCCGAGGCGTAGACCTGCTCACCCCTCCACCTCATCGGTGGCTTCTGAGAATTCAATTGCTCGGCGCACAGTGGACTCGGTGAGCTCTCGTTCGGCACGAAGTAGGCGCGACCATTCGGCTCGAGAGGTTGCGACCGCAGCCAATGCGTCCTTGCGCGAGGCTTGGGCAATTCGGCGGGCCTCGTCGGAGACCTCGCGAATCGCTTTCTGGTGCTCAGCGACGGTCCGGCGCATCGACTCGACCGACTCAAGCCGGGCTGGCAACACGACGAGGAGAGCGATGCCTGTGATCACGGCCCCAGCAGTTTCTTGCTCCACGGCAACGAGGGCTATGCCGGCGACGCCCAGAGCGCCGAAGAGCGCGCTGGTGGCGTTGAGGTACCAGAAAGCCACTCGGCGAACCCGGCGTCCGAGGGTCTGCAAAAGTTCCACGCTCGCTCCTGGTCGCAATCAACGAAGGGACCGCACCATACCAATCGCCGGTCAGAACGCCGGCCGACCCAGCCCGGATGTCGGTCTCTCGCTTCGCCGTATTCAGCGTGTTGAGTTTCTGCCCTGGCCGAACCAGCGCGGGAGTGGCCTGGCCGGTTGGCCGTAACGGACCATCAGGGAAGGGTGATGACCCCGGTCTGCGATGAGGAATCGCCCGCTTCTTTCCTAGTCGTCCCACGGGGAGCCAAGTGGGGAGCCAACATCCACACCCACCGGCGGACCGCCACGGACACCGACGGAACACGGCGCTTGAAGTCACGCGGAATCTGGATGGTCACGGACACCGATGGACGGTTTCGAGACGCTTTGCAAGCAGGGGGTCAGGGGTTCGATTCCCCTCAGCTCCACTGAAATTTCAAGGGAGTTCGGTCCGCAGCGTGCCGATCAGCCCTCTCGGAGAGCCAAGTGGGGAGCCATCTTCACGACTTAGCGGAACCTCTTCACGAATTCCTGCCTGAGATCGGTGCGCAACATAGGGGAATCGTCAGAGTTGAGAACCACCCGCTGGCCGGCGTCGATACAGACGAAGGAAGACTGGACCCTTTTGTTGATCTCGGTAGCGCAAATGTTGCAATGGCCGGTCTGGGCCGCCAATGTGCGCTCGTGCCCATCGTTGCTCTCAACCGTAGGTCCCCGATGCCGTTCTGGGGCCGACTCGAGATGCATTGCGGTCGCCCCAGCACCCGCAGGGAGCGTCGGTGCCTTGCACCGCTCGGCATGGTCACGAATGGGCAAGGGGTGGCTGGGAGCCGCAGCCCCTCTGAGCATACCGGTCGAATCCGAAGTGCCGATGCAACGAAGTGATGTCGTTCGTCGCCCGACCGGATCGGGCCGCTTGGCTCACATTGCTGCGCTCGACGGTGCCCGTGGGCTCGCCGTGCTCGCCGTGGTCGTCTACCACCTCGACTCCGAACTGTTGCCGGGGGGCTTCCTCGGCGTCTCCCTCTTTTTCACCCTCTCTGGCTTCCTGATCACGAATCTGCTCGTCGCCGAATGGCGAGCAACTGGAACGATCGATCTCGGTTCGTTCTGGACTCGCCGCTTCCGTCGCCTTCTCCCCGCCAGCTTGGCCGGGATCGCGCTGGTGATCGTTCTTTCGCCTGCGTGGACAGCCAATCAGCTTGCCGGTCTGCCTGGTGATGTTGCCGGCGCCCTCGGCTATGTTGCCAACTGGCAGTTCATTACCAGCGGTGATCGCTACTTCGCCGGTTTCGAGGCCCCCTCGCCGCTGCTGCATTACTGGTCGTTGGCCATTGAGGAGCAGTTCTACCTGGTCGTCGGTGCGCTCACGGTGGTGCTCGCAGCCGGGCGCTCCCTTCGCCGTTGGCTGGTGGTTTTCGGGTCGCTTGGCATCGTGTCGATCGCCGCCACGCTCCTGCTGCACGACCCGCTCGAGACCGACCGGGTCTACTTCGGATCCCTCACCCGCATGGCGGAACTGATCGCCGGTGTGCTGTTAGCTCTTGCGGTCGGTACGGAGATGCCAACCCGGCTTCGCTCGGCAGTCCGCGTCGTAGGCGCAATCGCGTTCGTCGCCGTACTCGGCGCGTTCTTGATGGTCGATCTTGGCACCGGAGCGCTGTACCGAGGTGGATTCTGGCTGATGGCGTTAGCGTCAGTTGGTCTCATCGCAGGAGCGATGGTGGACGGGCCGACGCGGCAGATTTTGAGCTGGCGCCCGCTGACCGTGCTCGGCCTCTTCAGCTATGGCATCTATCTCTATCACTGGCCCCTCTTCCTCTGGCTGGACACGGAGCGCACCGGTCTGAACGGCTGGGCACTCGCCGGTCTGCGGCTCGGTGCGACGGCACTCGTGGCGATCGCCTCATTCGTCTGGCTCGAACGCCCGATCCGCGAAGGTCGATTTGCCGGACGGCCGCTAGTAGCAATCGGCGTCGCTGCGTCAGTTCTGATCCTCTGCGGAACATGGCTGGCTGCGCAGGAATCAGACGAACGAGCCGTTGCCGGGGAAGCTCCCGCCATCGTGCTTTCGCTCGGGCCGGTGACGTCTGCGCCCGCTGAGGTTGTAGCCGACGAAGCATTCGAGACTACGACGACCGCCCCGCCGCCCCGTCTCGAGCGCGTCTTGATCATGGGCGACTCGCTCATTCATCAGGCGTACCCGACGATCCAAGACCGCCTGGCCCGCGTCGGGATCGAGTCCAACGTGATCGGCCGGCCGGGAGAGACTCTGATGTCTGCCCAAGCGGTCTGGCGCGACGCGCTCGACCAGGCCATCACCGAACACGACCCTGACGTCGTGATCCTCCAGTCGTGCTGCGGAACCGGAGATCCGCGTCGACCCGACCCATACGTCGATGCCAACGGCATCGAGCTCATTCCAGACTCCCCGGCGATCTGGGAGGAGTGGCGACGACTCGCCTGGGAGTACACGGTCTCGGCTCGGCAAAACGGCGCCCTCGTGCTGTGGGTCCTCTCGCCGCCCGCCAACACCAACGGCTACTACGGTCCGATCGAGTCGCGCATCGACGTGGCGAACGATATCTACATCACCGCCTCAGCCTGTTCGGACATGATCGACACCATCGACTGGAGTCTGATCGCCGGGACCAACGGCGAATTCGTTGAGGCCCTACCCGACGAAAACGGCGACCTGATTCGGGTCCGGTCGGCTGACGGTCTGCACTTCACCAAAGCCGGTCAGGCCCTGCTCGCCGATCTCACTCGATCCGTCGTACTGGGCAGATGGACGGGACGGTCGACGATTGAGGTCGATCAGTGCGAAGGATCGGGCCTGCGACCTACGCTCGCTGAGAAAACCGGTCCGGTAACGAAGATGGGCGTCCGTGAGTCGCGATCCCCGGGCCGACGCAGCACGGATTGCAGGAGGGCGATCTGCTCGGCTGTCGACAGTCGGTTCCGGGTGACCACCTGACATGGCATCCAGGCCGATGACTCTCAAGAAGGCAACCCGACGGGCACTGTCCAATCTCACACTTGATTAGGGCTCTGCTATCCATGCGAGGTTCTAGGAGTTGCGGAGTCAACGTTCTTAGGCTGCAACAAGGAGTCCCGAGCGTTGTGATGAGCCATCAACAAATCAGATTTGCACTCGGATGCTTCGTTGTTCCGTTTGCCGCTATCACCGTTGGCTGCTCCAAAAGCGACGATGCTCTCGTTACGGATGAGCCGGTGAGCACAACGACGACCGCATCTTGTTCATCCTCATCGTGCTATACGCGGTCGTCGAAGGCGGCATCTACGCCCTGCTGAGACACAGACAGCAGGCCCAGCTGCTCCATCCCAGCGATTCGAGCCGTCCTGTTCCTTCACTGACTGGTACTCGCCGCTCCACTCCGTCTTGCCCGGCGAATGGCAGCAGAAGACGACGACGGGGACCACGACAGAACCGTCGAATGACAGCAGGGATTCGAACGCCACCATTCGTCTACGACGACCACGACTGGCTTGAAGACCGGGTGATGTGCCGAAGCACCCCGCACTAACTTTCCATGCTTACGGTCTGTCGGTGATGTTGGTCTGAGGGTTCAGCCGGTGGCACAGATGCATACAGCGGCATTGCTCTGACACACTCAGAGGTCTGATGAACATTGAGCGAGCAAGACCAGTTGATACCCGCACTGCGTGGCCCAGTGAAGATCAGGATCTGACGCCATGGCTCGCCGAGGATTCACTTAGATCGCACGAACACCATCCATCACCACGAGCACACCAGTTGCGGCACCGCCAGCTCCGGCAGCCGCAAGAAAAGGTCGAACCGGAGATAGCCGAGGAACACAAAGTGCCGTCATAGCGGTCACGACCACAACCGTCATCACGGCGACTGCGCGAATCGCGCCGCGATCGGCTCCAGCTGCGATCATCAGGAACACCGTCGCCGGATTCAACACAGCTGGAAATGCGACAGGAACGATCCCAGCAAAGCTGCCGGTCAATGAGGGCTCTGGGCGCGGCACCGGACCGACCGCATCCCAGGCGGCCACGACCACGAGCGCAACGCCAGCGGCGATTCGGGCAGATGACACCGACACATCAAGCAGCCCTAGCAACGGGCCGGAAAGGCAGGCAGAGGCCGTTCCTATCGCAAGCACTACCACACCGGCATAACAGAGCACCCCGGGCTTCATCTCTTTTGGCCCAACGGCTTGAACCCGAAGCGGGTTGACCGCAGCGAGGAGGGCAAGGAATAGCAGGGTGGTGGTCATAATTCCGCTCCGATCGCCGCTCGTGCTTCGAGCAGAAGCAGCAGAGCGCTTAACGCATGCTGCTGATCATCCATCTGGGTATCCCCGAGCCGAAACCAGGCCCCAAAAGTTCGCTCAGGTTCGCTATCAGAAGACGCATCGGTGACATCAACCTGACGGTCAACCAGGAGGGCGGCGGCACAGTCAGCCCGTTCCATGAGCAGACTGAGATCATCGGGACGCGCGTCGCGGCGGTGAAGCTCGAGGACATGATTTCCCAGACCCTCTCCGAGAGTACCAACACCCGCTGCCAGAGCAATCGGTCCACGTGTCAGGCGAGTGATTCCTCCCCGGCGTTGGCTCTCGTAGCGGACTTGCAACCCGAATAGACCCAATTGTCGGTCAAGCCATGTCTCTTCGATGGCGGTATAACGAGGTGCACTAGGCCAACGCCCCATTGTCTCAAAGCCGTACGCCCCCCAATGATCCGAGACGATCGGCCATGGCCGTTCGACCCGGTCTCGGTCTTCGACGAGATATCTGCGGACACTGAGCGCCGCCTCGTTAAATCCCTGATCGGGGAAGCTGAGATGGAGCCGGGCAAGTGCCCACATCACCTCGCCGGTGAAGAAAGGTGAACGCGAGTCATCGGGACCGTCTCGTACGTGAATGGCTGCGCTGACTGACCCGTCGTTGTTTACAACCCCGACGAGCGTTTGACCGAAAGCCACGAGCAACGCGTCAAGATCCCTTTGTCCGGTTGCGCGCCGACGTTCATCCAGCGCTGAAGCGAGCAGAGCTGTTGCTCCGCTGCGAACCGATTGCCCCCGCCCAAAGGCTGGTCCGACTGGTGTGTCAACGATCAGCCGCTCCACTCGCGTGAAAGCAAGCTCTGCCGTTTCTTCAGCGCCTTCGATGCCATGGCCAGCTGCTTGCCAAAGCGAGAACATCACACCGGCATGCCGAGGATCGTTGTACCCGATCTCCTCGGTCTGGCGGTCGCGGTCATAGCGGTAGACGAACTGGCCATCGTCATCGAGGTTGGCCCTAAACCACACCACAGCGGCCTCGGCCGCTGCGCGGAGTTCGTGGTCGCTCGGACGACGACAGGCCTCCGGGTGCACGGCGATGGAGACAATACCGAAGACCAGAGACCATCCCAGCAGCGCAGTTGCAACCCTTCCACCGACCGAACGCACCTCCGCACGCTAGCGACCCGTGAACCTACGATGCAGTAATGCGTCTGACTGCGCGAATCGCTGGTTCGCTCTTGATGGCGGTGGTAATCCTCTCGCCCGTATTGCGGGAGCCCACCGACGACACTTACCCGCTCTCGACCTATCCAATGTTTGCTTCAGATCGCGGCGCTCAGCACGCAATCGCAACTGTGGTCGAGATCGATGTCGACGGTACCGCACTGCGTCTTTCTCCCCAACTTATTGCTGGCACGGACGAGGTAATTCTCGCGTCGGTCACGGTGAAGCGGTCAGTCGCTCAAGGTGAGTCTGATTTGCTCTGCGCAGAAATCGCCAATCGGCTAGGTCCGGGTCGAACCGTAGAAGTTCGGGTGGAAACGGTTGACGTCGTCAAATTAGTAACCAACGGAGTCGAGCCAAGCCGAGTTGACGTAAGGGCTCGCTGTGTCGCCTGATGTCTCCGAGCGGCGTTTGGCCGTACTGCGAGTGCTGATCGCTTCGTATGCCGCGGTATGGAGTCTCGTTCGGGCGCCGGCGTTGCTCAGCCCGCGTGATTTCGCTGACCGTCGCTTCGATCCAGTAGGTCCGCTCGGTTGGCTTAGTGAACCTTTTCCCGATCTCTTCCTTCTCGGGTTAGTCGCGTTTACACCCATCAGCTGCGCAGTCTTTGCAGTTGGACGCCTCCCGAAAATTAGCGGCCCCGCAGCAGCTTCGGCGTTCTTGCTGATCACGACCTACCGGAACTCATGGGGCCAGCTCTTTCACACAGAAAACCTGGTGGCGTTGCACCTAATTGTGCTGGCTGTCGCGATGCATATTGCCCGTGACCGGCGATGGACGATCGATGTGATGGCAGTTTGTACAGTAGGCACCTACGTGGTCGCAGGCATTGCCAAGATCCGCATTAGCGGCTTGGCTTGGCTTGACGGCGATGTACTGAGTCATCAAATTGCTTTTGATAACGCTCGAAAAGAGTTGCTAGGAGATGCCTCCTCACCGTTTGCCGGTTGGTTTCTTCGTCAGAGCTGGCTTTTGGGCCCTGCGGCAGTTGCGACCCTAGTGATTGAGCTTGGCGCGCCACTCGCGCTACTTGGTCGACGTTGGGCACTGAGCTGGAGCTCAATGGCACTGATCTTCCACGTCGCGATCACCGTCTTCATGGCAATCCTGTTCCCGTACCATCTGCTCGGAATCTCGTTCGCACCGCTTCTGCCTGTGGAGCATTTTGACCGTTGGTTTGCGCAAGCTCGCAAAGCTGCGCCCCTGAACAAATTGCTACCGGCCCCGTGAAATATCGAAGTCAGGACCAAGACGTGGAGGAAAGATCCGCTATCGGGAAGATGCTTACGTTCTGTCGGTGATGTTGGTTCGGGGGGTTACTTGCTGAGCCACTGCCACACGAGCAGGAGCAGGCCGCCCACTACGAACGCGAACCCGAAGCTCGCTCCGGGAATGAGCACGCCTGCGAAGATCGAGAAAACGAAAAGGCCTCCGACGACGAAGACCCAACTGGGGACGGAGCGCTCGGTCGGTTCATCTACCATGACGCGACCGTAGATCCGGCTCATCTGCCATGCCGAGACCGGAGATCACGGCGTTTTGCCCGGGGCATCAAGCAGCCAACTAGCGGCTCGGTCTTCAGCAGGCCGTATTACGTGCAGCTCCCGGACCAGCGCGGCTACCGAGTGATGTGCCGAAGCACCCGCCGTATCAGACGATGCTTACGGTCTGTCGGTGATGTTGGTCTGAGTGTCAGCTCCCCCACTCACAAAACCCCAGGTCAGAGCGGGTTCATCGGATCTCCCTGCGACCGGAGTGCTAGGAAGAACTGACGACTGGGCGACGCAGGAGGTAGTGGATCTCGATGAAGACCGGGATATGTCCAAAATGTGGGAGCACCCAGATCTCTCAGCCGAAGTTGCGGAAACGAGCACTGAAGCACATCGGACTCAAGTCGGAGGAATACTTCTGCGAGACGTGCGGCTACGTCGAGGTATACCGGACTACTTGAACCACTCGAATAGGATGCGTTTTGCTGCATGTGTCCCGACCTCGTTCGAGCAGAACACGCCAGCTATCCGTTGACGTGCCGAGACGACCCGCACTACTCATCCATGTTTACGGTCTGCGCGTTGTGTTGAGATGAGGGTTCAGTCCATTGCGGAGTGAGGTTCGGGGTCAATCCAGTCATTGCGCCGCTTCTTGCACCGCACACAACGCACGTAACGTCCGGACGCCACCGGTTCGTTCTTGTGGAGCCAGAAACGTTCGCCATTCTTGGGGCGGCATAGCCCGAACCAACGCCTCAACACGCCACCCATCGTAGAGCGCCGCCCCACATGTCTGCCCGGGTCTGAACGCTTACGGTCTGTCGGCGATGTTG
>PABW01000010.1 GCA_002699625.1 Acidimicrobiaceae bacterium | reverse complement strand
GACGTCGATGAGTTCGATCGTCGGCGGGATGTCCTCGACGACCTGGTTGTAACGCAGCCCCCAGGTGCCGTGATCGTGGTGGGCGGTCGAGATCCAGTTACCCCAGCCCGGATCGCTGCGGCTCACGACGATTCGGACCGTGCCATCGTCCTCGTAGCGGGCAGTGTGTTTGTTGACCGTGACGGGGAAGCGGCGGTAGTCGAGCGACTCTTCCCACATGTTGTTGAGCTGGAAGTTCCAATAGAAGGCTTCGATCGCTGGCACGGTGATGAGGAACGCCTTGCCCTCGGGAAGATCCCAGCAGCCGTGACGGAAAAGTTGGTTCGGGTCGCCCCAGCCGCCCGGGCCGTCGTCTTGGGGCAAAAGCTCTAGCGTGTTCGGGTTCCCACGGAACATCACCAGCCAGTCGAGGAAGCGTTGCACGATGCCGTGGACATAGAAGCCGCTCATCGCGAGTCCGGTGGCGAACTCGTCGGCCGACAGCGCGTCGGGGTGTTCGCTTGGCGGATTCAGGCACTCGATCTCGAGCTCCGACGATCGTTCGTGCTCCCGGTCGAGGAAAAAGTTCCGGACGATGATCACCGTCGTCGCCGGAGACATTTCCAGCCACTGCTGGCCGGGTGCGAGTTCCGGCGGTTCGACGCTGGCGATGATGTCGATCGGCCGGTCGTGGTCCGGGTCGTTGTCGGTGATGTTTCCCTGTGCACCCGGTGTCGCTGAGTTCGTTCCGTAGCCGCCCGAATAGGCGCCGATGCTGAGGAAGTTGACCGTGCCGCGCGTGCCCGTAATGCGGTAGTCGAATCGAGGGTCGACCCCGACATTGCGATAGTCGGCGTCGGGATTGTCACAACCGATCTTCAGGTTGAACGGGATCGGCAGGATGAAGGGGCGAACCCGGTCGCCGTTCTCGATGAACGCCGTGAGCCCACCGCGAGCCAGCCGGCTCAGATAGCGGAAACCCTCGATGCGATCGAGGTCATCGGTGCTGTTCGCCGTGATGAGATCGCCGGCCGATTTCAAGGCATCGCAAAAGTCCGCCCACGCCCTGCCGGTGACTACGTCGTCTCGATGCTGTTCGTCCCTCATAAGCCGACAGTACGCGTCGACGCCAGAGAGGGCGTTACCGCCGCGCTACTCCTCCGCGGCCCGGAGCCCGGCGAGTACCCGGCTCGGGGTGAGCGGGAACGTGTCGAACCACACGCCGGTGGCGTCGTACACCGCCGCGGTGAGCGCCGGCGCATACGTGATGAACGGCATCTCGGCCACGCCGCGGGCACCGAACGGGCCGAGCGGATCGGCGAGCTCGAGGATCTGGCTGTCGACCTGCAACGGAATGTCGCCGATGCCGGGAATCAGATAACCCGAGAACCGAGGGTTCGTGATGAAGCCGCCGGCGAGCTGGAGGTCCTCGCTCATTGCGTAGCCGTGCGCCTGAACGACAGCCCCCTCGATCTGGCCGCGCACAAGCGCGGGGTTGATCGCCTTGCCGACGTCGTGGGTCGACGTGACCCGGTCGACACGGATGTGGCCGGTATCGGCATCGACGGTGACCTCGATGCACTGCGCCATGTAGCCGTAACAGAAGTTCGGCGCACCGGCGCCGGTCTCGGGATCGAGCGCCTCGGTGGGCGGCGGCGTATACCGGAAGAAGCCACGAGCGGGCCGATCGCCCTCGCGCCACGCCTTCTCGGCCTCTTCGGCGGCACCGAGAATCGAATTGCCGGCCATGAACGTGAGGCGACTCGCAGACGCCGAGCCGGGGTCGCCAGAGGTGGCGGTGTCCGAGAAGTGCCCGTGGATGTCATCAAGCGCGACGCCCGTGGCTTCGGACGCCATCTGACGCATCGCGAGATGAGCGCCCTGCCCGACCTCGGCGCCACCGTGGAAGAGTTCGGCACTCGTCGGGGCCTCGTCGTCGGGGCCGCCGTGCAGGACGATCTCGGCCTCGCAGCGTTCGGGGAAACCGAACGAGAAGCCGATGTTCTTGAACCCGGCGGCGAATCCTCGTCCCTTGCGCAGCGAGGTCATGGCCGAGGGCAGCGACGCGATCGGGGAGAAGGGCTCAGGGTCGGGGAGGGCCTCGTCGAGTTCGGCCTGCAGGGAGCACGCCGTGATGACTTCCCGCATGCTCACCCCCTCGGGCATGACGGTCTGGGTGATGCCGTCGTCGCCGTCGACGAGGGCGTTGCGAAGGCGCATCTCGACCGGATCGATCCCGAGTTCGGCGGCAAGCCGGTTGACCGCCGACTCGATCGCAAAGTGGCCCTGAGGCCCACCGAAGCCACGGAACGCACCGCCCGGCACGGTGGTGGTGTAGATCGCCCGGCTGTCGATACGGGCATGCGGGATGCGGTACGCGCCGGCGACCGACAGATGGGCGTTCCCGAGCACCTTGTTGGACGTGTAGTTGTACGCACCGGCGTCGAGGTCGACGTCGGCCTCGAGTGCCGTGATCGTGCCATCGTGGGTCGCCCCCAGGCGGATGCGGATACGGCCCCGGTGCCGCTTGTGATGGCCGACGATCGATTCCTCCCGTGACCACCGGCAGTGGATCGGGCGGTGCTCACCTCGCTCGGCGAGGCGCATCGCCGCCAGACCAAGGGCGATCTGGATCGACATGTCCTCCTTGCCGCCGAACGCGCCACCGATCGCCTTGTAGATGATCCGGACCCGATCCTCGGGCAGCCCGAGAACGTGAGCGACCTGTTCGCGATCCTCCGAGGTCCACTGGCCACCGATCTCGATCGTGACCCGGCCCTCCTCGTCGATCGAGGCGGTACCGGCCTCAGGTTGGAGGTAGGCGTGTTCCTGATGCGGGACCTCGTACACCTCGTCGATGACGGCGTAGGCCAAGGCGAAGCCGAAGTCGGGATCGCCCTTGCGGATTCGAAGGTGGTGGTAGGCGTTGGTGTCAAGCCCGTTCTCGGGATGGACCAGCAGGGCCCCGGGAGCGAGCGCAGCGTCGATGGTGTCGACGAGCGGAAGGTCCTCCCACTCGACCTCGATCGCCGCCGCGCCGGCGGTGGCGGCGGTGCGCGTCTCGGCGATCACGACGGCGATCTGATCCGCTTCCCAGCGGCTGACCGCAGCGTCGACGGCGGCTGCACCCGTGTGGTCGACCCCCACGAGCGCCGGTTGGTCGCGCATCGTGAGGCCGTACTCGTTCACGGGCGCGTCGGCGGCGGTGATGATGTCGACAACGCCGGGCACCGCAAGCGCCGCATCGGTCGACATCGACAGCATCCGGGCGTGAGCCCGGCCCGAGAAGACGACAACGGCGTGCAGTGCTCCGGCTGGAACGGCATCGCCTGCGTATTCGATCGACCCGTCGGTCTTGGCGGCGGCGTCGTGGCGGAGCGGGGACTGACCGATGCTCATCCGAACACGCTCTCGTCGAGTTCGACCGGCACGACACTGGCCCGGCGGACTGCCTGCATGATCGGGTAATAGCCGGTGCAACGGCACAGGTTGCCGGAGAGCCCGAGTCGGATGTCGTCGTCGGTCGGATCGTGGATCTCGCCCAGGAGGCTGGCCGACGCCACGATGAAGCCGGGGATGCAGAACCCGCACTGCACCGCAAACTCGTCGACGAACGCCTGCTGGATTGCGTGTGGCGTGCCATCGGGGTCGGCCATGCTCTCGACCGTCGCAACGCTGTGGCCGTCGACCTGAGCGGCCGGCACGAGGCATGCCATGACGGCATCGCCATCAAGCTGCACAGTGCAGGCGCCGCACTCGCCCTCGGCGCACCCCTCCTTGGTTCCTGTCAGTCCGGCCTGGTCGCGCAACCAGTCGAGCAGGGTGGCCGAGGCGGCGTGCCGGCCACTCACCGGCGCTCCGTTGAGCATCACCTGAATCTCGGAGTTGTCGTCGACTGCCCGCCGCTCGCTGGTGCCGGGCGGCATATCGCCGACCAGGCACGGCACCCGGCCCGGCCACTGGTGGTCGGTGGCGCCGGTGCGAATGGCGTCGAGCGACCGATGGACAAGGGTCGGGATGAGTGCGGAGCGGTATGCGGCGGTCGCGCGCACGTCGTCGAGCGGTGTCACCGCTGCGGATGCGATCTCGGCGCACGCAGCGATCGACGTGTCGTCGAGCGCTCGACCGATGAGCGCCGCTGCCGCCTCGTGAAGCACCTCGACGCGAGCGGCGACCGAACCGATCGCGATGCGAGCGTCGCGAACGACGGCGTCGTCGGCGCGATCGACGACGATCCCGAGGTGAACGACCGAGATGGCCTGGGCGGCGCGGTTGCCGAGCTTGGCCCAGATCCCCGACTCGGAGTCACCGAGTGTCGGGAACTCGATCGCCGTGATGAGCTCTCCTGGTTGCAGGACGGTCGAACGGAATCCGGTGAAGAAGTCGTCGAGACGCACTATCCGTTCGGCGCCGTTGCTCGCGATGACGACCATCGCATCGAGCGCGAGCAGCGCCGAAATCGTGTCGTTGGCCGGGCTTGCGGTGGCGATGTTGCCGGCGATCGTGGCCCGGTTGCGAAGCTGCGGCGACCCGATCTCTAGGCAGGCCTGGGCGAGCGGAAGCGCAACCACCGGAAGCTCGGGATGTCCAGCGACGTCGTTGTGGGTCGTGAGCGCACCGAGTCGGACGATGCCGTCAGCGATGGTGATCCCTCGCAGTTCACGGATCGGGGTCAGATCGAGAAGC
This sequence comes from Acidimicrobiaceae bacterium, assembly GCA_002699625.1. Lineage (GTDB taxonomy): Bacteria > Actinomycetota > Acidimicrobiia > Acidimicrobiales > Aldehydirespiratoraceae > UBA11606. The sequence goes on along the minus strand of PABW01000010.1, from coordinate 12,696 downwards.
GTCACCGGCTCACCAGGGCCGCCACGGTGCAAGTCGAGCAGGAGGTCGGTGCCGCCGGCGACCGGAATGATCGACGGGTCGTCGGCGAGCGCGACGAGCGCTTCCGGCAGGCTCGGAAAGCGCAGAACGAGTTCGACGTGACGTCCCGGACGTTGCACGGGATGGAGAGACTTGGCCGCCATCGGGAGAGTGTAAACCCGGCTTCCGCTCCGGGTGAATGCGGAGCGGTGTGGGGGCGAGGAGCCTGATGCGCAGGTTCTCTCTCTTCGACGACGTCATTTTCGACGCCACGTAGCGCAGAGGTCAGCGAGCTCGCTTCGCCGCCGACAGTCGCCGTCGACGGGCAGCCGTGGCCTGTTCGCCCTCTTCGGTGCCGTCGTGCCAGGCGTTGATCGCGGTATCGAGCGGTGACTCCGGTCCGCCGTAGTTGCACTCGATGAAGCGGTGGTGAAGTTGGTGGAAGAAGTCCCCCAACTCGAAGCGGTAGCCACCAGGGAGCCGCAGCGCATCGTGACCGGTGTGGCTCATGGGCGCGCCAAGGGAGTGATGCATCATCGCGAACAGGAAGTGCACCGGATGTGCCGGCAGCACCAGGAACAGCAGCACATCCGCATAGAGGACGACGTGTTCGAGTGGGTGCATCGCAAGGCCTGACCACGGCCCGACGTTGACGTTCTTGTGGTGCCACGAGTGCACGTGGGTGTAGGCGGGACCGCGGTGGAGCAGCCAGTGCGTCACCGAGAAGTACGCGATCGACCACACCGGAACGATCAGGAAGAGCAGGACGAACCAGATCGGGTTGTCGCCCCAGGTGATCATCGGGGCGATGTCGTTGGCGTAGGCCCACCAGCCGACCGACTCCCACAGCGTGCCGATGAGCATCGCCGACACGAGGGTCAAGGCGAGGTTGTCCTTCACCTGATCTTCGAAGAGGAAGAGGCGCTTGTTCTTGCCCATCGGCCGGGAGTCGTAGCGGAGGTCCTGCTGCGCCATCCGCATCCACAGCCACCAGTGCAGTGCGCCGGCGATGACGGCGACGAGAACGATGTTGCGAATCCAGATCTGCGCCATCCAGCCAACGGCGAACGATTCGGCCTTGGCGAGATCGGGTGCAGCGAACTCCCAGATTCCCCACGCCACGATCAACATGAACGCCCGCGTGCCCAGAGGCGACCACGTGCGCATCAGATGCATGGCGATCTCGACCGGATTCAGCGTGCGGTAGAAGGCAGCCGGTCGCAGCGGAAGATCGGGCGTGACCTTCCAACGGGTTGTTGCGGTGTCTCCCATCGGGCGCGAACGCTACCGTCGGCGGATGGATCTGTCTGCTGCTCGTGTTCTGATCACTGGTGCGTCTCGAGGCATCGGTCTGGAGATCGCCCGCGCGCTCCATGCACAGGGCGCGACGATCATCGGGACGGCCCGCAGTGAGGCATCGATCGCCGCCGCTGTCGAGGAACTCGACATGATCCCGGTCGTCGGCGATCTCAACGACCCTGCCGTGGCCGACCGTGTCATCGACGAAGCGTTGACCCACGGTCCGATCGACGTCCTTATCAACAACGCTGGCATCGAGATCGTCGGTCAGGTCGCCGAGCAGGATCCCAACGACCTTCGCGCCGTCATCGGCGTCAACCTTGAGGTGCCGATCACGCTCGCCCACCATGTCCTACCCCACATGCTCGAACGGGGGAGTGGGCGCATCGTCAACGTCTCCTCCATGGCGTCGGTCGTGAGTTCGCCGGGTTGGGCGACCTATTCGGCGTCGAAGGCCGGGCTCTCGTCGTTCTCTCGCTCCCTCAAGACCGAACTCGCCGGAACCGGGGTGGGGGTGACGGTGGTGGAGATCGGGTTCGTGCAGACCGACATGCTCGATGATCTGCGCAGCAACGACTTCGTGAAGGCCAGCTTCGATCGCTACAAGCGCCTCGGCCTCGCCCGCATCATGGCGGCCGACGAGGCCGCGTCGGCGATCGCCACCGCAATCGAGAAGGAGCGCAGCCACGTCCGACTTCCAAAACGCAGCATCGCGATGTCGATGATCGCCAACGCCCCGCGCCGCTTTGCTGAGCTTGTCCAGAAGGGCGTCCCGACGGCGTAGGCGAATCGCCGCTCGCCAGGTTCGCCGCCTACAGTAGGTGACGCACCACCTTGAGGAGGACCCATGGAGCCGAGCGAGCTCATCGACGCAACCGACACCGACGCCGTCGAGCCCCCGGTGGGCGACGGCACGGAACTCGTCGAGGAAGAACTGCTCGTCGAGGAGATCTCCATCGACGGCATGTGCGGCGTCTACTGATCCTGCGTTCGTGACCGCTGCTGCTTTCGACGCCGATCGGGCGTACCGCCTGCACGAGCAGGTGGCGCTGCGACCCGAACCCTTCGGGGCACTCGCCTACCACTACGGCAATCGACGTCTGAATTTCCTTCGCGCCAAGGAACTCGTCACGCTCGTCGAGTCGCTCGCCGACCACGACTCCGTGCAGGCTGCCTTCGACGCCGCCAGGATCGATCCTCGTCGCTGGCCCAGCTTCGAACGAGCCCTTGCCTCGCTCGCCGCCTCTGACTTCCTCGTCCCCGACGCGCATGATGCGCACGAAGGGGCTGCCGCATGACCCTGATCGAGGAGCCCCGCCCCGACAACCTCGTCCTGTCGCCGGTGAAGCAGTCCGGTCTTGCCGAACAGATGAAGCGGGGGCTCGATGCTCCGATCTGTCTCACGTGGGAACTCACCTACGCCTGCAACCTGCAGTGCGTGCACTGCCTGTCGTCGTCGGGTCGCCGTGACCCTCGCGAGCTCACGACCGAGGAGTGCGAGGGCGTCATCGACGAACTGCAACGGATGCAGGTCTTCTACATCAACATCGGTGGCGGCGAACCCACGATTCGTAAGGACTTCTGGCATCTTGTCCGCTACGCCGTCGACCACGGCGTCGGTGTGAAGTTCTCGACCAACGGTTCTGGCATCAATGCCGAGGTGGCGGAGCAACTCGCCGAATCGGACTACGTCGATGTGCAGATCTCGATCGATGGCGCCGACGCCGAGACCAACGACCATGTCCGCGGGGCGGGTTCGTTCGCCACGGCTGTTCAGGCGATGGAGCACCTCAATGCCGCCGGGTTCGAGGGTTTCAAGATCTCGGTGGTGATGACCCGCCACAACATCTGGCAGGTCGACGAGTTCAAGGCGATGGCCGACCACTTCGGCGCCCAGCTCCGACTGACCCGCTTTCGCCCGTCGGGCCGTGGCGCCGACTCGTGGGAAGCGCTCCATCCCACCGACCAGCAGCAACGTGAGCTCTACCACTGGCTCATGGACCACCCCGACGTGCTCACCGGGGATTCGTTCTTCCATCTGTCGGCACTGGGTGAGGCGCTGCCCGGCCTCAACCTCTGCGGTGCCGGCCGAGTCGTGTGCCTGATCGATCCGGTGGGCGACGTCTACGCCTGTCCGTTCGTGCTGCACGATGAGTTCCTTGCGGGTTCCGTGCGCGACGAAGGCGGCTTCCAGAAGGTGTGGCAGGAGAGCGATCTGTTCACCGAGCTGCGCGAACCGCAGTCGGCGGGCGCGTGCGCGAGCTGTGGCCACTTCGATGCGTGCCAGGGCGGCTGTATGGCGGCCAAGTTCTTCACGGGCATCCCGCTTGACGGTCCCGACCCGGAATGCGTGCTCGGTCACGGCGAGGAGGCGATGGATTCCGTCGCCCGTGCCGCCGTGAGCAAGGATCACAGCCGCACCACCGTCGTGCTCGGACGCAAGCCCGTCAGCTGAAGCGTCACTGCTGAAGGCTCTCGGACGACGCCGGCTCAACCCCAGCCGTAGGCTCACGCGATGAAGGCTCACGGTCTCAACCCGCGCATCAAGAAGTCGCCGTTCTTCGAAAAGGCCGTCGAGTACGGCGCCACCGAGTTCCATCCGTACAACGGGATGTGGATGCCGGTCGGCTACGACTCACCGGTCAACGAGTACTGGAACGTGCTGGAGCGGGCATCGCTTTGGGATGTCGGCGTGCAGAAATGCGTGGAGATCGCCGGCCCCGATGCCGAGGCGTTCATGCAGCTGCTCACGCCGCGCGACATCACGACCATCGAGCCCGGTCGCTGCGCGTATGTCTTCCTCACCAATCAGGACGGCGGTGTGCTCAACGACCCGGTCATGTTGCGAATCGCCGATGACCGCTTCTGGCTGTCGACCGCCGATTCCGACATGTATCTCTGGGCGAAGGGCGTCTCGGCGTTCGCTGGCCACGAGGTCGAGATCACCACCCCGCACGTGTACCCGATGCAGCTGCAGGGGCCGAGGTCGGCCGAGATCATGGTCGACGTCTTCGGTGAGGAGATCCTCGACCTTCGTTACTACTGGTGGATGCGCAGCTCGATCGACGGCATCGATGTCGTCATCTCGCGCACCGGCTACAGCTCCGAGCTCGGATACGAGGTGTATCTCCTCGGCGAAGCGCGAGGTGGCGAACTCTGGGAGATCCTGATGACGGCCGGCAAGCCGTACGGCATCTCGCCCGGCTCACCCAACCGCATTCGTCGCATCGAAGGCGGCGTGCTCGACTACGCGTCCGACATCACCCCTGACGAGAACCCGCTCGAACTCGGTCTCGATCGACTCATCGCCTGGGACACCGATTTCCTCGGCAAGGCCGCGCTCGAGAAGGTGCGCGATGAAGGTGTTCGTCGGCGCCTGATCGGCCTCTTCCTCGACGGCCCTGCATTGCAGAAAAACAACGAGCACCGATGGCCCGTGACGAGCGCCGACACGAAGGTCGGCTTTGTCACGAACGCCGTGCATTCGCCCCGCCTCGACCGCAACATCGCCTTCGCCATGATCGATGTTCCCTTCGATGTCAACGACACCGTGCTCACCGTCGAGACGGTCGAGGGGGCACGCAGCGCCGAACGCACGACACTGCCGTTCATCGCATCGCCACCGGAGAAGACCAAGAAGTTGCGCTGATTGCAGAGCCCTTGGCAAGATATGGCAGTCGCGCTGACAAAACTTTCGTTGAGGAGCAGCCATGCCCAGCTATGGCAAGATCGACCACGAATACGGGCACAAGCTCGCCACCACCGACCCGGCTGACGATGGCCCGGTCTGGATGGTTAACCTCATGAAGTACAAGGAGGTCGCCGACTACGGCGATGGCGCCGACAGCGGACGATCCGGACGCGACGCCGATGACGAGTACACCCCGACCGGCCCGCTCAAGGCGGTCGGTGCCGAGATCGTCTATGTCGCTGAGGTCGACGCCACGCCACTCGGCGACGGAACACAGTGGGACCGCGTCGCGATCGTGAAGTACCCGACTCGCCGCTCGTTCATTGAGATGCAGCAGCGCACGGATTTCCAGGACAAGCACGTCCACAAGGAAGCCGGCATGGAGATGACCTTCGTGATCGGCTGCCAGCCGATGGAGATCGACACGAGCAAGCTGGAGAAGGAAAGCAGCTCCTGGGACGACGTCGAGCATCCTCCCAACGACGAGGATGGCGTCCTGCACGTCCTTCACGTCATCAAGTGGAACGAGGGCGGCCGCGAGCGGATGGAGGGCTACCACGATGCGGCCTTCGACGTCGCACAGGAACACGGCGCGCGGATCGCCGGGTGGTTCGAGGCCGAAGGGACGATCGTTGGCGATGGCCGAACCTGGGATCAGGTCCGTTTCAACGAGTTCCCGAGCAGACGTCAGTTCATGGAGGTCGTTGCCGACCCCCGCCGCATGAAGGGACAGGAAGACCATCGCGAGCCGGCGATGGCCGACTCCTACACCCTCTTTTGCCGCCCCGTGCTCGACACCCTGCGCAAACGCTGAACGGGCGACCCGTCACGTCGGGGTACTCGAACGCCTTTGGCTTCTGTCGGGCTCAGCCGCCGATCGGGAAATACCGGGCGTAGTCCAGTGCCCTTCTGAACTCGGTCTGCGCCATGTCCCAGTCCCTGGGGTCGAGAGCATCGGCGTGGGTCTCCGCGGCCTCCACGGTGGCGGCGGTGATCTGCGCAATCCACGCGTCGATCAGCGGGTCGAGACGGTCGGCTCGCAGCGGCCCCTCGTGGAGTCGTTGAACGGCGGCGAGATAGTCGTCCTCCATCGAAGCCCAGGCGGCGAACAGCGGGTCACACGACGCCGACCGCTGGGTCAGGCCGAACCCGCCGTGGGTGAAAACCTCGCAGTCGGCCGTGATATCGCCAAGCCCGTCTGGGATGGGGGTAACCGGGTTGCCATTGCCGAGGATGTTCGAGAAGGCGTTGTCGAGATCCCACGGAATCATGGTGATCGACCCCGCAGACGGGTCCTCGTAGAAGAAGAAGTTGTGGTTGCCGCAGCGGGCAACGGTGCCGTCGTCGCAGTACCAGTGGAAGGGGCCGTCGTCGTGACGGATGGTGCGGTCGACAGCGAGTTGGCTCATCAGCTGCTCGACGTCCATGTACTGGCGCACGACCGACGCAGGATCGTCCGAGGCCAACAGCTCCTCGGCGAACGATCGGATCAGGGACGCATTGACCCCCTCGTCTCCCTCGTTGGTCCGCAGGCTGTCGAGGTAGACGGTCTCACCGGTCAGGGTTCCCGACGCCGTGAAGGGCCAGACCTCCTTATAGAGGTTGCCGGTGCCGTCGTTGAAGTTGGCTCGAGTGAAGCGGCCATCGATGTTCTCGGTGAGCGTGAACAACCCGACGAACTCGCCGTTGACGACCACTCGGGCGTGGGTCGATCGAGGAGCAGCGACACCCATCTCTCGCAGCAGGTGGTAGCCAACCCGCTCACGGAGCTGTGACGGATCGAGATTCATCGAGTGGAGTTGGAGTTTGCGCACCCCAAAGAACTCGTCGTCACCGTCGTTCCAGTTGATCTTCACCTTCATCGACAGCTTCGTGCAGCTCTTGGCGCCACTCGGGTCGAAAAGGTTGGGTCCATCGACGCATCCCACGAAAGCGCCGATCGATCCCTTGTAGCGGAGACCGACCTCGATCGTCTCGCCTTCGAAGGTCATCGTGGCGGGGACGTACTCCTCTGCCGTCGGGTCGCTGTCGAGGAACTGCAGGTCGCTCTCCGCGACGGTGAACTCGAACGTGTGGAGTGTCGAAGGGTCGAACAGTTCGTCGGTGCTGCGATCAGCGAAGGGCGACGCCGACGGTGTCGGCTTGTCGTCGATCTCGGGCGGGGCGACGACCGGTTCGGTGTCGGCTGACGAGTCTGCGGGCGCCTCGTCGGACGAGCACGCAACGGCGGTGAGGGCGACGGCGAGCAGCAGCACCCGGCCCCGCCGACGGCGATCAGCCACGCCGGTAGCGGACGTCCACTGTGGTGGTACCGCGGACCTGATCGACCTTCTTGATCTCGATCCGCTTGACCGAACCGCCGAGTTCGGTGCCCAGCCGGGTCTCGAGCGCCGCCCGGTCGGTGTAGACCTCGTTGAGCGTCATCCGATGCTGCTCAAATCCGCGAAACAGCGCCGGATGGTCACCGATGAAGAGGGCCACGAGCAGTGCGGTCATCAAGGCCGGGGTGTACCAGGCCGGCTCGATGGGAATGCCACCGAGGACCCCCATGGCGATCGCGGCGAAGTAGAAGACCACCTCGGGCTGGGTGAGCTCCTCGGAGCGGATCCGGATGATCGACAACACGCCGAAGAGGCCGAGACCGACACCGGCGCTGACCTCGGCGTTGGCAAGTGCGGTGGCCACCGCCATCACACCGATGTTGATGCCCAGCAGTGCCACGACCATGTCGCGCCGCTGGTAGCGCGGGAAATACAGCCCGAAGGCCAGCAGTAAGACGGCGACGAGATCGATCGCCAGGAGTGCACCGGTGCTCATCGGCGTGACGTTTCCAGGTTCAGTCGCGAGCGACGCCGACGAGCTGGAGGATGTACCAGAAAAGCGTCATCACGGAGCTGAAGAGCGCAAGGGCGCCAGCGACGTGCGCTGCAACCGGAAACTCCCGGATGATTGCCTGGGTCTGGTAGAGGATCGCAGCGCCCGTGAGCGCAACCATGCCGACGGAGAACCACACGCCGAGGCTGAGGCCGAAGACGATCGCACCGACGATCAGGGCGAGCGCGGCGACGAAGCCGTACATCACGATCGGTCGAAGGAACGAGAGATCCTTGCGGGTGACGACGGCGACGATCGTGAGGCCAGCGAAGGCGACCGCCGTGATCAGGCCAGCTGCAGCGACCGAGGTGGCGCCGTCATCGGCGACCCGGAAGAAATAGTGCAGCACCGGCGCGAAGAGGATGGCGTAGAGCCCGGCCGAGCCGAACAGGGCGGCGTACTGACGCTGCGGGTTGAGCAGGTCGGCGGCAGCGTTGGCGACGATCCACTGGCCCACCATGAAGCCGCCGAGAATGAGCAGCCACGAGAAGCCGCTGCCACGCACGAACTTGTACATGCCTTCGGCGAACGGGGTGTTGAGCAGAACGGCTTCGATGCCGGCGAAGGCAACGATGGCGCCCAGAAGGTGCTGGTAGACGCGAACGACGAAATCGCCGCGGGTGGTTTCGTCGAGCTGGATGGCCGGACGAAGATCGACGTCGCTGTACGACATGCTGGGGGTGCTCCTTCAGGAACGGTTGGGATCGGGAGCATCCTATCGATCTCCGGCATGCCGACCCCATCACGAGTCACCGAAGCGCAGGTCGGCACCGGCAATGGCGCCGGATTGCGGGGCTGTCGAGGCCGCCCGTTAGCCTCAGCAGCTGATTCGTCGGAGGTTCCCCCGTGGCCAACCAGTGGTTCGAGACCGTCGCCATCGCCCAGCAACGGGCGAAGAAGCGTCTGCCCTCGTCGTCCTACGGTGCGATCGTCGCAGGCGCCGAGGCCGGCATCACGATGCGTGACAACACCTCCGCCTTCGATGAGCTCGGCTTCCGTCCCGTCACCGCCGGCCAGCCCGCCGAGCGGCAGATGGACACGACGATCATGGGTCAACCATCGTCGATGCCGGTCATGATCTCGCCCACCGGCGCCCAGGCCATCCACCCCGACGGCGAGGTTGGCGTGGCCCGAGCCGCTGCCAACCGAGGCATCCCAATGGGTCTGTCGTCGTTCGCGTCGATGCCGATCGAGGACGTCATCGAGGTCAACGGCCAGACCTTCTTCCAGATCTACTGGGCCGGCGACAAGGACTCGATGGTCGCTCGCATGGAGCGGGCGAAGGCCGCCGGTGCCGTCGGCATGATCCTCACCCTCGACTGGTCGTTCAGCCATGGCCGAGACTGGGGCAGCCCCCAGATCCCGCAGTCGTTCACGATCAAGGAACTCCTTCCGCAGGTCCCGGCGGTGATCCGCAAGCCGAGGTTCATGTGGTCCTGGATCAAATCCGGGAGCATCCCGAAACTCGGTGTGCCGAACTTCGTGACCGACGGTTCGAAGCCGCCGGTTTTCTTCGAGGCCTACGGCGCCTGGATGATGACACCTCCGCCGACCTGGGAGGACGTGGCCTGGCTGCGCTCGCAGTGGGACGGCGAGTTCATGGTCAAGGGCGTCGTCCGGGCCGACGAAGCCCGGCGCGCCGTCGACGCCGGCGTTACCGCCATATCGGTTTCCAACCACGGCGGAAACAATGTCGACTCTGCGCCCGCTTCGGTCCGGGTGCTGCCCGAGATTGCCGCAGCGGTCGGCGACGACATTCAGGTCGTGATGGACGGTGGTATCCGCCGTGGTTCCGACGTCGTGAAGGCCCTGTGCCTCGGCGCCGACGCAGTCCTCATCGGTCGCGCGTACCTGTGGGGCCTTGCCGCCAACGGAACCGCCGGCGTCGAGAACGTGCTCGACGTCATCCGGGGCGGTATCGACGCCACGATGCGCGGCATCGGGGTCGGCTCGATCCACGACCTCACGGCCGATCACGTCATCGTGCCCGACGGCTTTTCGCCGCCGCGGATCCGCTGACGTTCACACCACCGCCGTCTGCGGCTCGATATCACGCCGGAACACATCCCGCCTACGCTCGCCCGGTGGCCAGGCTCGGCGATCTCACGAACCCCGACGTAGGGGAGGGGCGCGTTCTCGTGCTGCCGCTTGGCGCCACGGAGCAACACGGCCCGCATCTGCCGCTCGACACCGACGCGGTCATCGCCCGCACGGTTGCTGAGTTGGCGGCCGGTCGAATCGCCGCCGCAGTCGTCGCCCCGGCGATTGCGATCGGAGCTTCGGGCGAGCACACCGGTTTCGCAGGAACGCTCTCGATCGGCACCGAGGTGTTGGCGGCGATGATCGTGGAGATCGTCCGCACCGCCGGTCCGGAGTTCGACCGCGTCGTCATCGTCAACGCCCACGGCGGCAATCTCGACGCCGTACGTTCGGCGGCCGCCACCTGCGAGTACGAAGGTCGACCGATCAGCGTGTGGCACGCCCGTCTCGACGACGCCGACGCCCACGCCGGCTCCATCGAGACGTCGGTCATGCTCGCCATCGATCCGCAACGGGTCCGGTTCGACCGAGCCGAGCCCGGCAACACCGCACCGCTGCGCGAGATCCTCGACGATCTCCGCACCGGTGGCGTCGCAGCGGTCTCGCCCAACGGCGTGCTCGGTGATCCGACCGACGCCACGTCGGCCCGAGGTGAGGAGATCCTCGCCGGGTGGGTCCACGAGGTCGCCGCCCTTCTGGAATCATGAAGGCATGAGTCAGCCCGTCGCGATCGTCACCGGAGCCGGACGAGGAATCGGAGCGGCCACCGTCGCCGCCCTCGTCGCCGACGGCTGGTGGGTCGCCGCCGTCGACCGATGTTCGCCTCACCCGGCGATCGCCTACCCGATGGCCTCCTCGGACAACCTCGCCGACGTCGTCACGGCAGCCGACGGAAACGCTGCCGCCTTCGAAGCCGACGTATCGGTCGGCGCCGCAGTGGCGGAGGTTGTCGCCTCGGTCACCGGCGCACGCGGGCGGCTCGACGCCGTCGTCTGCGCAGCGGGGGTCGTCGCCGGTGGGTCACCTGCCTGGGAGATCGACGACACCGAGTGGGACGCCGTCATCGGAACCGACCTGACCGGCGTGTTCACCACCGCCCGAGCCGCCGTACCTGCGCTCCTCGCTGCACCGCATGGACGCATCGTCACCGTTGCGTCGGCCGCCGGCTCGCTGGGACTCCGCCACATGAGCCACTACACCGCTGCCAAACACGGCGTCATCGGCTTCACCCGATCGCTCGCCGCCGATCTCGCCGGCACGGGCGTCACCGCCAACGCCGTCTCGCCCGGCTCGACCACCACCGCCGGGCTCGACGAGTCGGCCCGCATCTACGGCCTCGAGTCCACAGAGGCGTTCATCCGCCATCAAGAGCCACTCGGTCGACTGATCGCCCCGGACGAGATCGCCGCTGCGATCGCCTGGCTGTGCAGCCCGGCGTCGTCGGCGATCACCGGTGCTGTGCTTCCCGTCGATGGTGGCATGACCGCCACCCCCTGAGGCTCAGTCGGCGATCATCTCCTCGAGCAGCTCCTTGAAGCGGAACGCATCGTCGGGATCGTCACTCCACGTTTCGGTCCCGAAGTGGACCGAGCGGTGGTGCACGCGGCTCATGATCGAGGCGTGACGAACGGCGTTGTAGACCATCTCGAAACGCAGGTCGCCGACGTCGACACCGCTGGCCTCGCCGTACTGCTCCCGCACGTCCTCGGGGCGCAGCATCGACGGCATCGTGTCGACCCCGTACTTCTGCAGCACGAACTCGAAGAACGTGTGCATGAAACACATCCAGCCGACGTCGAGGCCACGCGGGGCGATGCAGGCCATCTCCCAGTCGAGCACGGCCACCGGATTCACACCGTCGGACTCGTACATCATGTTGCCGATGCGGCTGTCGCCCCAGGAGATCCGCGACTCGGGCTCCTCGGCCGGCCAGTTGGCCTCCACCCACTCGTACGCTCGCTCGATCGTGGGGAAGCGCCGCTCTGCGCCCTCACAGGTCCACTCGTAGTAGGCCTTCTCGACGGCGAAATGGCGTCGCAGCGGCGTCTCGCCGAGGGCGGAGTCGTACTCCAGGAAGTCGGCCTTCCCGTCGGTGATGTCGATGCCGTGGATGCCCACCATCGCAGCGACGCTCGCCTTCTGAAGCGCCACCTGGTCGGCCGGTTCAAGATCGCGGACCCAGCCACCCATCGGGTAGGGCGGGATGTCGGGCGGCACCCGCCCGGCGACCTTGTGCATCACGAAGAACGGCTGGTCGAGGTGCGACGGATCGGTCTCCATCCAGGCGAGCGCCGGTACCGGCACGCTGCTCTGTTTGGCGACGAGATCGATCAGGTCGTACTGCTTCTGGAGGTCGTACGTCGGGAAGACCGGAACATCGCTTGCGGCGGGCGCAACCCGAGCAACGAACGAGCCGCTGCCCTCCTTCCACGTGGCGTCGAAGAAGAGCGATTCGCTCGACATGCCGTTCGACTCCGGTGACGACACTGGTCCGATCACCGCGTCGGGGTCGTCGGTGGTGGCGACCAGCCACGCCTGCAGTCGGCCGCGCAACTCTTCAGGAGTTCGCGAGGTCTTGACGACGTTCATCTCATCGCTCATGGCCGCACGGTAGCGACGGTTCTTGGTCTGCGTCGAAAGGCCGTGCCTAACGTGGTCTCATGACGCACCAGACCACACCGGACGGGGTTGCGTACGTCCGAACCCCGGACGAACGCTTCGTCGGTCTCGACGACTTCCCGTACGAGCCGAAATACGGGTCGGTCGACGGCCTG
>PABW01000018.1 GCA_002699625.1 Acidimicrobiaceae bacterium | reverse complement strand
CCTGTAGCTCACGACGATGATGAAGACCGAGCTGTTCGTTCAGCGATCAACATGATCAAGAGGCTGCGAGAGTGGAATGTTCAAAGGGAAGTCGACGGTAAAATGGCCGTAGACATGGGAATTGGTTTGAACACCGACAGGGTTGTTTCGGGTAATATCGGATCGTCAAAGCGAATGGACTACACCATGATCGGTGACGCCAAGGGAGAGCTCACCGACGGCATCTTGACCCTTCGAATCGACCTTCGGTCGTCCGACGGGTGACCGCCGTTGGTTTTCGTGCACGCAGGTGCGGGATCTTGCTGCGAGCGGATACCATTGCGACCCGCTGCGGACGTAGCTCAGTTGGTAGAGCGCAACCTTGCCAAGGTTGAGGTCGCCGGTTCGAACCCGGTCGTCCGCTCCAGATTCACTCGATCCCGCACGGGTTCCGTGCGGGATCGTTCGTTTTGGGCGCTCGCAGTCGTGCGTCGCGCCGGCGGTAACGGGTTCAGCCGAGGCCGTGCGAAGCCACGAACCGATCGAGGCACTCGCCGATATAGTGACAGTCGTCGTCATCCATCGAGTGGTTGTTTGGCAGGATCAGCCCCCATTCCATCACTCGGTCGGCGTTGGGGAGACCGCCCGGCGGACAGCGGTGGGGCTGGTCGCGAAAGGCCGGCTGGCGGGCCGCGTTTCCGGTCCAGACCATTCGCGTGTCGATGCCATGGCGTTCCATCCAGTGCTGAAGTTCAGCGCGGCGGATCCCGGATCCAGGTTCGATGATGATCGGGAACATGTGCCATCCGGTCTCGACCCCGTCGGTCAACCGGGGGAGGGTGAAGAGGTCGCCGTGGCGGGCGAAGTGACTGCTGGTGAGTTCGAAGTTCCGCTGCCGACGAGCGAGGTTGTCGGCGAGTTTGTCGAGTTGGACCAGACCGAACGCAGCGGAGAGTTCAGATGGCTCGAAGTTCCAACCGAGCTCATCGAAGATGAAGAGGTTGTCGTACTCGAGGTCGCCATCGATCGTGCTGAAGAATCGATCGCCAGTGCCCTTGCGTGAGCCGAAGAGTTGGATTTCCGAACGTCGGCCCCAGCGTCGAAGGGTGAGGGCGCAATCGGCCAGGTCGTCGTCGTCGAAGCACACCATCCCACCGGTGCCAGCGGCAGTGATGATGTGAGACAGCGCAAAGCTGGTCAGGCTGATGTCGGCGCGAGTCCCGGTGGGCGTGCCCCGAAGCGTCAGGCCGAGGGCGTCGCAGGAATCCTCGATCACCCAGAGGTCGTGACGGTCGGCGATTTCTCGTATGCGGTCCCAGTCGGGAGCGTTGCCGATGAGGTCGGGAGTGAGGATTGCCCGGGTACGGGGGCCGATCATCTCCTCGATGGCGTTCACATCGATCTGGAAGGTGTCGGGCGTGACGTCGACGAAGACCGGGACGAGCTGGGCCCGCAGCATGGGGGCGAGATCGGTGGAGAACGTGACGGCTGCCGTGATGATCTCGTCGCCAGGCTCGAGATCGAGTACCTCGATGGCGAGGTAGAGCGCGGAGCTGCCCGAATTGCACATCACGCCACGACGCTTGCCGAGTAGCACAGCGACCCGCTCCTCCATGTTCCGGACATTGCGGCCGATTCGGAGGGCGGTGGGGCCACCTCGCAGCACGTCCATGACCGCTTCGATCTCTCGTTCGTCATGAACGGAGCCGGCGTAGTTGATCCGACGTTTGGTCATCACGTGCTCCTCGCTGGCGCGGTATCCACGTCGTGAGATCTTCCGTCGACGTGCCCTATGCTTGACTGAGTCAAACACTCAGGAATGAATGGGTCAACCGAAGACGCAAGAGCAGGAGGTCTGAGGCTATGAAGCAAAGCAGTCCGAGCGCTCCCGACATCGCAGCGGTTAGGGCGGCGGTGCAGCGATTCCAGCGACTGCGGGCGGGAAAGGCGACGCATGCCGCCCTCGTCGATGCAGCGGGGGTCGAACTCACACAGCAGTCACTCCAACTGCTCGTGGCGGCCCAGGACGGGCAGAAGGCATCCGAACTCGGCCGGGTGACACACATGGATGCCGCTGCGGTGAGCCGGGAGCTACGCCGCCTGGAGGGCAAGGGATTCATCGAGCGAAGCCCGAGCCCGCATCATCACGCCGGAGTGATCATCCATCTCACGGACGCTGGCCGCCGGACGCGCGAAAAGGTCATCGCCCTTCGCGAAGCGCATCTGACGCAGGCGCTCGCAGGATGGCGTGCTGCGGACGTGGCCGTGTTCGCCCAGATGCTCGACCAGTTCGTGATCGACCTCCAGGCGACACCGCTGGTGCCGAACGAGGCATCTTCGTAGCAGAACGAGGCTGTTCGTCAAGCCCAGGGGTGGGCGGGGATTTTCCGGTCTATTCCGCCGCCGGGTAGAAGGTGATCGTCGGCGGCGGCGACATCGGCGGGTCGTCGGCCGTGAGCAGGTCGAGTGCCTCGGCGGCATCAGCATCGGTGAAACCCTCGGTGACGATCGCAAATTCGACGACGTTGCCGTCGGGGTCCTCGGCGTAGACCGACTGGATCCAGCCGTGGTCGATCTCGACCACATGCAGACCCGCGTCCTTCAGGCGGTCGCGCTTGGCGCCGAGATCGTCGAGGCTGTCGGCCTGGAACGCCAGATGGTTCGTGAACGGATCGAGTCCGAGATCACGGGAAATGTCGGTCTTGTAGCCCTCGTCGAAGCCGGGCACATCGCGAAGATCCCAGAACGCAATCATCTGATCATCGGGCGAGCCGGTCGAGTAGAAGGCGTGACGAGCCTTGCCGCCGCGCATGTCGGCGATCTCGACCTTCACCAGGTCGAAGCCCATCACGTCGGTGTAGAAGCGGTGGGTGGCCTCGAGATCTTTGACGGCGAGTGCGATGTGGCTGATGCCCATAGCGTCGACGGTAGTGGGTGCCGCTAGTGTCCGCCGCATGTTCAGCGCCTGGGGTGAGCATGCCCGCCGACTCACCGAGCACGTCACCGTCCTCAGCACCCCTGACAACGGTGCGTACCCGTCGGGCAATTCGCTGCTGATCCAGGGGGCGGGAGAGACGGTGATCATCGATCCGTCGATCACGGTGGTCGACCGCGGGGTCGAGGCGCCGGTCGATGCGGTGATCAATAGTCACGGACATGAGGACCACATCGCCGGAAACTGCGCGTTCCCCGATGCTCGGATCCACATCCATCACGACGACCTCCCGGTCACCCGCAGCGTTGAGGCGTTGATGGCGCTCACCGAATCCACGCCGGAGGAGCATCCCGACCTCAAGCAGCAGTACCTCGAGGAGTTCCACTACGAGCCGCGCCCGGATGCCGAGGGCTATGCCGACGGGGCCGTGTGGGATCTCGGTGGCGTATCGGTCGAGGCCGTGCATCTGCCTGGCCACACTGCAGGCCATTGCGGGCTGCGGATCTCCGAGGGTGTGTTCTTCCTCTCCGACATCGACCTCACCGGCTTCGGGCCCTACTACGGCGACGTCTTCAGCAGTCTCGAGCAGTTCGAGGAGAGCCTGATCCGGGTGCGTGACGAAGAGGCCGAGGTCTATGTGACCTTCCATCACAAGGGCGTGATCGAGGGGCGTGAGACGTTCCTCGAGCTCCTCGACGCCTTCCATGCCGTCATCGCCCGGCGTCACGACAACATGCTCGCCTTTCTCGCTGAGCCGCACACGCTCGACGAAATGGTCGAGCATCGCTTCGTGTACCGGCCTCATGTCGAGATGTCGATCGTCGATCGGGTCGAGCGGCGCACTGCCGAACTCCATGTGGCCCGCATGCTCGATCGGGGCGAGGCCGTCGAGGTCGACCCCGGCCGGTACCGGGTGGCCTGAGGCGACGGCTCAGGACTCGAAGCGGGCCCGGATCGCCGGGTTGGTGACGAACACTGGCAGGTCGTGCTCGTCGAGCGCGCCGCGGCTCGGGCCGCCATCGACATCGAGCGTCTGGCCGGTGACGTAGCCGGCGAGATCTGAGAGCAGGTAGACGCACGCGTTCGCGATGTCGGTCGGTGTGCCCCGCCGACCCAGGGTGATGCCCTTTGCAAGCGGATCGTCCGGATCGTCGACCGGTCGACCGGAGCGAGGCGTGTTGACGGTGCCCGGTGCGACATTGTTGACCCGGATGCCATAGCGCCCCCACTCCATCGCCATGGATCGAGTGAGTGAATCGAGACCCGCCTTCGCAGCGCCGTAACCAGCGAGGAGGGGCTGCCCTTTCGAGGCGATCGAGGAGATGTTCACCATCGCCCCCGGGCGAGCATCGGCGATCAGTCGAGCGGCAACGGCCTGGCAGCTCGTGAAGGCGTATCGAAGGTTGGTGGTGAGGAGATGATCGAAGGACTCGATGGGGTAGTCGTGCAGTCGGTGCCAGTACGGCACCGTGACCCCGCCGACGACGTTGACGACAAGGTCGACCTCGGGATGGTCCTCGATCGCCGAACGCAGCGTCTCGAGGTCGTGGACGTCGACGACAGCTGATGCGCACCGTTGTCCTCGCTGTTCGACCTCGGCCTGGGTGGCGTCGAGATCTGCGGCCACGGCACTCAAGGCGACGATGTCGGCGCCGGCGTCGGCAAGCCGGTGACACACCGAGGAACCGATGCCGCCACCACCTCCGCCCACGACGAGAGCAGTGCGGCCGGTGAGAGAGATCTCAATCGTCATGCCTGCATCGTCGCGCACAGCGCACCGGATTTCGATCTGGAAAAGCGAACAGGTGTTCGTGTATGTTGCGATGATGGACTTCTCCGGCGACCACGAAATCGAGCACTTCCGACGCTCTCTGGCGATGCTTCCCGCAGGAGCTGACGCGCTGAAACGCGAGGAGGCCATGCTGTTGCTGGGCCGCTTACGCGATGCCACCGCCCGGCTGCGACGGGTCGAGGCCGGTCTGCAGGAGCTCCTCGACTCCGAACTCGGCGATGGAACAGTCCGCTAGCGCCCTGCGTACTCGTCGAAGCGGGCCCGCACCCATTCGCCGGTGATCTCGGCGATCTCGTCCGCCACCTCGCTCATCAGATGATCAGCGTTGGGGAAGGTGCGGACCTCGCCGTGCCCGGCAAGGGCTTGCACCATCATCGAGTTCTCCGGCCCGAGGATCGAGTCATGCTCGCCGTGAAGGAGGAGTAGCGGCGTGTCGCCCATGCGGGCCGCCTCCTCGCACCCAGCCGACTGCGTCGCATAGGTGATCACCCCGGCTACCAGGTGGGGGAAGGTGCCCGCTGCTTGCACCGCCACCGCGCCACCGAAGGAGTGGCCGAGTACGACGAAGCGTTCGGCGCCGTTGCGCATGGCCAGGTCGACCGCTGCGCAGGTGTCGAGGAGGGACCGGCTCAGATCACCTGCTTTGCGGTAGTCGACCGCCATCGCGGCCCGATCCTCGGCGGCCATCGACGCCGCGAGTTCGACATACAGGGCGTGCCCTGGTCCGGTGACACCGCCCATGGCGCCGCCGCACATGATCACCACATCCTTCGCGCTTGGCTCGCCCCACCACCAGATCTGGAGAAGGCCCTCCATCGTGTAGATCTCGACAAGGCGGCTCTGCTCGCTGATCTCGGCGTCGGTCTTGGCCAATGCGCCAAGCAGCTCGAGCGGAGAACGGGCTGGCGTGGGGTCGTCGGTCACCACACCATGGTCGCACGTCAGGTCCGGCCCGCTACCATTTCCTTCGCTGGCGCCGGTGCCCGAGCGGCCCAAGGGAACGGCCTGCAAAGCCGTACAGTCGCGGGTTCAAATCCCGCCCGGCGCTCGTCAGCACGGGGGTTGCCGTTCGGCAGCCCCCGTCGCCGTTCTCAGGGGTGCGTTCCGGTGGAACGCTGCTAGCCTTTTCGTCCCTAGGGGCCGTTAGCTCAGTTGGTTAGAGCGCCTGCTCGACACGCAGGAGGTCACAAGTTCGACTCTTGTACGGCCCACTCCATCACGACCGGCCCTTGGGTCGGTCCTCGTGGTTTTCGCCCCCGTATCGAGCGGCTACCGTGCCGATCGTGGCCGATGAACAGCTCGAGACCTACCGATCCAGCATCGACAACATCGATGCAGCGCTGATCTTGTTGCTCGCGGAGCGTTTCAAGGTCACCAAGGCCGTAGGTGAGTACAAGGCTGCAGCTGGTCTCCCGCCCGCTGATCCCGACCGCGAGAAGGTCCAGATCGCCCGACTCCGGCGGCTCGCCGAAGAGGCCAACCTTGATCCCGGCTTCAGCGAGAGTTTTCTTCGGTTTGTGATCGCCGAGGTGATCCGTCACCACGAGCGGGCTGGCGTCACGGAGTCCTGAGTCCATCAGCGTCGACTTCGTCGATGCGGTGAATGTCCAGTCGTCGGTGTGTGAGCCGCCAGCCTTCAGGCGTCTGCTCGTAACGGTCGTGGTAGGTGATCGTCATCACCCGGTCGGTGCGATGCCCGCTGCCGTTCGTCGACCAATGGTGCGCCTCGCACTCGACGGTACCGGTGGCCCGTTCGCCGTCGACGGTGAACGTCGACGCACCAACCCGGTGATCGGTGGCCTCGTAGCGATGGAGGCCCTGCATTGCGGCGCGGATCTCGTCGAGACCGACCCGTCGCCCGTTTCCGGTCTCGAGTTCGGCCTCCGTGATGAAGACTTCGTTGAACGCGTCGAACGTGCGGGTGTCGACGATCTCGGCGTAGCGCCGCACGAGCATCTGGAGGGTGTCGGCAGGTTCGCCCATCGTTCGAGCGTGGCCGGTGTGGGTCTTGGGCGCAAGCGCCACCGACATGGAGGTGACTGTCGGAGCGCGGCGCTGTACACGACGCGCCTCGGGCGGCCCCTGGTCATCTGGCCCCACTAGGGTGATCTGGCCGATGACCGAAATCGAGACCCTCGTCCCTGCCGCCGATCCAGCCGTCGAACGGCTCGCGCTCGTCCTTCACGACAGCTTCGTGGCCTACCACGACGCCTATCTGGAGGTCACCCACCGCGCCGCGAACCGCTTTCTCAACCGGGAGTGGGACGAACATCAAGACGACAACACCGAACGTCTCGGGTTGCACAAGAAGGGCGTCTGGAGTGCGGTCGATGCCACCCGGCTCATCTTGTCCGACGACGCCGAGACCGCCCGCCGACAGTGGATTGATGCTCGGCGCCGCTATGTCGCCCTCGTCGGCAGTCGGATGGATTTCGAGCTCGCCGAGACGTTCTACAACTCGGTGACCCGCCGGCTGTTCGAGGTTGTCGGCCTCGACATCGGGCTCGAGTTCCTGTGGCTCGGACCCACCGCCCTCCCCGCCGACGACGGCACCCGCGGCGAATATCGCAACTTCCCCGTCGACGAGTCGCTCAGCGAATCGGTCCGGCAGATCCTCGAGCACAGCCCGCTCGCCAGCCAGTTCGGTGACATCGAGCGCGATGTCGAACGCGTCGCCACCGAAATTCAGGCGGAACTCGACGAGATCTGGGACGGCTACATCGACTCGATCGACATCCTGCGGCCGGTCTTCTATCGCAACAAGGGCGCCTACCTCGTCGGGCGGCTGCGATGGCTCAACCGGGTCAATCCGGTGATCTTGCCCGTCGCAGTGACATCCGACGGCAGCCTGCGCGTCGACGCCGTGCTGCTCACCGAGCTCTCAGCCAGCCGCCTCTTCGGTTACACACGCTCCTATTTCCACGTGCTGTGCCGGCGGCCCGCGGCGGTCGTGGCCTTCCTCAAGAGCCTGTTGCCAGTGAAGCCGGTGGCCGAGCTTTACACCTCCATCGGGTACAGCGCCCACGGCAAGACCAATCTGTTTCGGGCCTTGTACCGCCACATGGAGCACAGCAACACGCGTTTCGAACGAGCCCGTGGGGCACGAGGCATGGTGATGGCAGTGTTCACCCTTCCGTCGTTCGACGTCGTCTTCAAGCTGATCAAGGACCGCTTCCCGCCGTCGAAGCGCACCACACCCGAGGATGTGCAGCGGCGCTACAAGCTGGTATTCGACCGCGACAAGGTCGGTCGACTCGTCGACGCTCAGGAATTCACCAACCTGAGCTTCGATCGCGACCGCTTCGACGAGGATCTGATCGAAGAACTCCAGGCCGATTGCCAGCGCAGCGTGACCGTCACCGAGGATGAGGTGATCCTTCATCACGTCTACACCGAGCGGCGGCTCTACCCGCTCGACCTGTATCTGCGAGAGATGGCGCCGGATCGGGCTCGCGAAGCGGCGGTCGACTACGGCAATGCCATCAAGGATCTCGCCTCGGCCAACATCTTCCCGGGCGACCTCTTCCCGAAGAACTTCGGCGTGAGTCGTCACGGCGTCGTGGTCTTCTACGACTACGACGAACTAGCGCTTTTGTCAGAGGTCAACTTCCGCACGATGCCAGTGAGCCAGTCGTACGAGGACGAGATGCTCGATCAGCCGTGGTTCCCGGTCGAACCCAACGATGTCTTCCCCGAGGAGTTCCGCACCTATCTGCGGTCGCCCCGGGTTGTCGGCGAGGTGTTCGACGAGGTGCACCCCGAGATCTGCACCGTGGAGTTCTGGAAGGAGATGAAGGACCGTCATCAGGGTGGCGAACGGCCCGACTTCTTCCCGTATCCCCAGCAGTACCGCTTCCCGGAGGACTGATGCCGCTGGGAGATCCCGCAGGGAAGGTTGCGGTCGTCACCGGCGCCGCGAGTGGCATCGGTCGGGCACTGGTCGACCACGCCGCTGCGCTCGGAATGCAGGTGGTCGCCTGTGACGTAGCGGCGTCGGCGCTGACCGGCTTCGACGATGCGGTCGTGACCCATGCAGCCGACGTCGCTGACGCCGATGCGGTCGAGGCGCTTGCGGTCGCCGTCTTCGAACGATTCGGCGCAGTGCATCTGCTGTGCAACAACGCCGGTGTTTT
>PABW01000017.1 GCA_002699625.1 Acidimicrobiaceae bacterium | reverse complement strand
GAGCACGACTTCGACGGTCTCGTCGTCTCGTCTGTCACCCGCGCCGGCGTGCCTCAGGTGCTCGGTGCGCTCACCGAGCTCGTCCGCGAGGCTCGCCTCGACACGCCCGAGGAAGAGGCCGTCACCATCCACCGGCCGGTGGGCAGCGAGGTCTCAATCGAACGCTTGGACGACGGCTCGTGGAATGTGATCGGTCGTGCTGCGCTCCGGGCAGTGGCGCTGAGCGACCTCACCAACGAGCAAGCCCTAGAGTTCGCCCAGCAGCGTCTCACGCAGCTTGGTGTCGACGCTGCGTTACGCCGGGCGGGTGTGCAGTTCGGCGACACCGTGTACATCGGCGACTTCAGCTTCGACTACGAGGAAGACGAGTGAGCCGCGTCGTTGTAAAGATTGGGACCTCGTCGATCACCGACGATGAGGGCGCCGTCAACCGAGCCACGATCGCGAAGCTTTGTCGTGAGGTGGCCGCACTGCGGGCCACCGGCAGCGATGTTGTGATCGTCACGTCCGGTGCGATCGCAGCTGGCCTTCCCGAACTCGGCCTCGGCGGAGCGAACCGCCCGAGCGATGCTGTCACCCTCCAGGCGGTCGCCACGGTCGGCCAGTTGGCGCTGATGGAGGTCTACCGGGCGGAGTTGGCGAGCCATGGCCTCGTCTCCGGTCAAGTGCTGTTGACCCCGCACGACTTCATTGTTCGCGCTCAGTACCTGCATGCCCGCCAGACACTCACCTGCCTCCTTGAACTCGGTGTGGTTCCGGTCGTCAACGAAAACGACGCCATTGCCGATGATGAGATTCGCTGGGGCGACAACGACCGCATCGCTGCCCTTGTCGCCAATCTGGTCGACGCGGATCGTCTCGTCCTGCTCACCGATACCGAGGGGGTGCTCACCGGCGACCCGCGCGTCGAACACTCAGCGTCGCTCATCGAGATGATTCACGAGATCGATTCCCAGACCGAGGCGATGGCCGGCGGGGCCGGAACCGTTCGGGGGAGTGGCGGTATGGCCTCCAAGCTCGCCGCCGCCAAGATCGCCTCCTGGTCCGGTGTCGACACGGTGATCGCGAACGCGGCCCGTGAGGATGTCGTTGCCGATGCCGTCGCCGGTGCCCCGGGGGTCGGCACGACCGTCCGTTCACGGGAGAGCCGGATCGCGGCTCGCAAGCTCTGGATCGCCTTTGCCGTCGTCGCTCAGGGACGCGTGGTCGTCGACACGGGAGCACGCCGAGCGCTCGAAACGGGAAAGTCGCTGCTCGCCGCTGGCGTTCGCAGCGTGGACGGCGAGTTCGACCCGGGTTCGCCCGTTGAGGTGGTCGACACCGAAGGCTCGGTGTTCGCGAAGGGTCTGGCCCGCCACGGCAGTGCCGAGATCGGACGCGTTGCGGGACAGCGCAGTGACGTTTTGCCGGCGGGTTCGCCAGCGGTGGTGATCCACGCCGACGATCTCGTCACGATCCCGGCCTGAGAGCCGGGCGCCGATCAGGCGGTGTCGGGATCGTCGACGATCTCGCCTTCGATGATCGCCTCGGGGGCTGGCGCGGTGTTGATTCCGAGATCGGCCTTGATCTGATTAAGCCGAGCAGCCGCTTCGACGGATCGAGCCGCCTCTTCGATCTCGAGCATGCTGGTCTCGACCGCTGACTCGTTGAGTTCAGCCACGGCGGAGGCCTTCGCATAGCGAGCCTCGATCTTGGTGCGTACCTCGTCGAAGGAGGGGACGTCATCGCCGATCGATTCGTTGAGGGTCGACATCGCCGAGTTGACCGTCTCCTGCATCTTCGCCTGGTCAAGCTTCGACAGCAGTGCCGACTTCTCGCTCAGACGCTTCTGGAGGACTTGTGCGTTCTGCTTGACGGCTGACTTGGCCTGATCGGCGGCTTCGGTGGCCTGGAAATGCATCGCCTTCAGGCTCTCGATCTCCTCCTCGAGAACGAGGAGACGGTCGGCGAACTGCTGGGCGGCCGACGTGTACTGATCGACTTTCCCGGCATCGCCTCGGGCGGCGGCCTCCTCGGCCATCAGGACGGCTTGGCGGGCGTTGGTGTTGGTCTTCTCGAGCTTTTCGAGCGCGTCGTTGATGCGCATCTCGGTCTGCTTCTGATTGGCCACCACGTTGGCCGCCTGTTCGCGGAGGCGACGGTGCTGATCCTTTGCCTCGGAGATGGCCTGTTCGAGCTGCACCTTGGGATCGGCTGTCTCCTCGTGACGCAGATTGAGCTTGGCCAGGAGGTAGTTCCAGCGCTTTCGGAGATAGCTGAGCATGGCAGTGATCGTAGATCAGAAATGCCTCGTTCGGACGGCGACTCAGCGCCAGATCGCTCGTCGCGCTGGGCGCAACACCATGTCCACCTCTCGGACACCGGTGCGGAAGCAGGCGACGACATAGACAAATCCGCCAACGCCGACCGTCAGCACAACGGCGACCAGGGACGGAAGTGATCCGGTCAGCAGGTTCATCGCCGCCGTGACGGCGAAGGCGATCGATGCGGCAATCGTCGGTGGCCAGAGCGCCGATGACGGGCGCCGCAGCGCCGGCAGGCGACGATCGAGAAGCCTGGCCAGCAGCATCAGCTCGACCCACGCACCGATGGCCGAACCGATGGCCAAACCGACCGCCCCAAGGCGGACAAGCGACTCGTCGGTGCGCTGGTCGGTGTCGAGTGGCCCTGCGAGCCCGATGGTGTCACCGAGGGCCTCGATGCCGTCGGCACCGATGAAGGCTCGATCGAGCGGGAACATGACGAGGACGCCGATCACGGCGGCGATCGTGACCCGAAGCGCAGCGAGTCGGGCCGGTCCGCTCGTGTCGCCAATCGCGAACGAGGCGTTCTGGAGCATGCGGCTGAGGCCGATCGCCGGGAGGCCGAAGGCGTAGAAGACGAGGATCAACCACACGAGCGAGGTGTCGTCGGAGCCGAACTCGCCACCTTCGAACAGCATCTGGACGATCAGCTCTCCGGCTGCGATCAGAAGGAGTGACGATGCCAACATCCAGAAGGCGATCCGTCGCAAGGCGGCGTTGGCTCGGTGGGCGACAGCGATCGGCTCGTCGGACAGGCGGGACAGCTCGGGAAGCTCAGCTGCGGCGACACTCATCGCGAAGAGGCTCACCGGCAGCGTGTAGAGGATCTGCGCCTTGAAGAGTGCCGACAGGGCCCCGGCGGCAAGGAACGAGGCGAGAAAGAGATCGAGGTAGGCGCTGAGCTGCACGGCACCACGCCCGAGAACAGCCGGCCCGAATCGGCGCCTGACATCACGGACGCGGGGGTTCGAGTTGTCGAAGGCAAAGCGAAGACCGCGTGCGAGCGACAGGACGGTCGGAAGCTGGACGAGCAGTTGAAGAAGAGCGCCGACGGCGACACCGATCGCCACCCCTCGGGCGGCATCGGCGAGACTCCAGTCACGTTGCCAGGCGATGAGCAGCGCACCGATCTGCGCAAGGTTCCAGACGACTGGTGCCGCATATGGCAGAAAGAACGACCGGTGGCTGTTGAGAATGCCGAGACACCAAGCGGACATCACCATGAAGCCGACGCCGATGGCGGTGATGCGGGTGAAGTCAACGGCGAGGTCGAATGTGTCACCGGTGAGACCCCACGCCAGGAGCCGGGTGATCGGACGAGCGAGCAGGACGATCACGAGCACAGTGACAGCTGTGATTGCCATCAGCATGGCGCCGACGGCGCCGGCGATCCGGCTGGCTTCTCGATGGTCGTCGTGTTCGAGCGCATCGCTGTAGACCGGGACGAACGAAGCCGACAACACGCCTTCGCCCAGCAGGTTCTGCAACAGATTCGGGATGCGCAAGGCCGTGACCAACGCGTCGGCCGCCGCGCTGTTGCCGAGCACCCTGCCGCTCACCATCTCCCGCAGAAGGCCGGCGATACGCGACACGAAGATGCCGGCACCGACGAGGAGCGATCCCCGGTTGGCGGCCCTGCTCATGCTGCGCCTTCGACATCGTCGAGGCTGAGCCGTAGTGCCTCGAGTTCCCGCACGACGTTGCCGATCGAGGCTGCGACCTCGTCGAGTTCGGCGACATCTCCGGCGCGCGTGCCCAACTCGGTTACCCGGGCCACTGCTTCATCAAGCCGCACGTCGAGCGTCTCAAGCTCGCTTTGCGTGCGCTCCTCGCGTTCGGCGAGGCGGCCGTGGGTGGCGAGCTGGGCCTCCAGCCCGCTGCGGCGAGGGTCGGCGGCATCGAGGCCTTCGAGTTGGCGTTGAAGTCGCGGTCCATCGATCCGTCGGCGTGCGTCCGTGAGTTGTTGACCTCGTTGCGCAGCTTTCCAGGCTTGTTCGACACCGTTGTCGAGCGACTCGCCGATCTCCAGCAGTCGATCTCGCAAGGGTCCAGGCTCGGTGTCGGTGAGTGCATCAGTGAAGCGAGTTTGGGCCCGGATCGCGTCACGGACGAAGAAGCGCCAGGGCTCGCGCAGTGCGAAGGGATCGATACGGCGGGGGAGGGCCGCAACGCGGGAGGCGATCAGGCGCGATACCAGTACTCGGAGAACGTAAACGGCGATACCGACGACGATGGCGGCGATCAATGAGCCGCTCAGAAGGAGGGTGAGCGCGACGGCACCAGCGACGAGCGCAATCGTGATGGGAGAAATCGCTGCGAGAAGGACCGTGGGTTCGAGACGCCGAGCCATCGAGAGCGAGGCTAGTGGTCGCCGTCGCTACGCTGGGGTCTCGTGATCGACACCCCGACGCCCATCCCCGAACTCGCCCGTCGTGCGAAGGCGGCCACGGCCGCGCTCGGGGTCGCTTCGACCGCCGAGAAGGATGCTGCGCTCCATGCCGCTGCCGATCTGCTCGAGGCCAACGCTGATGCCATCACGGAGGCCAACGCTGTCGATGTGGCGAACGCGGAAGCCGAGGGGATGGATTCGGGCTTGGTCGACCGGCTCCGTCTCGACGAGAGCCGCATCGCCGGGATGGCGGGTGGCCTCCGCGAGGTCGCGGCGCTCCGCGACCCGGTTGGCGAGATTACCGAGGGCTGGGTGCGTCCCAACGGGCTTCGCATCGAGAAGACCAGGGTTCCGCTCGGCGTCGTGGCGATCATTTACGAATCTCGTCCCAACGTCACCAGCGATGCTTTCGGGCTCTGCCTGAAGTCCGGCAATGTCGCCTTCCTTCGAGGGTCGTCGTCGGCCATCGCCTCGAATCTCGCCATCGCGTCCGTGCTCCGAGAGGCACTGCCGAAGGCGGGGTTGCCTGCCGATGCCCTCGTCGTGGTCGACGACACTCGTCGTGAAGCAGCCACTGCGTTCATGCAACAGCGCGGCTACGTCGATTGTTTGATCCCCCGTGGCGGTCCGTCGTTGATCCAGTCGATCCTCGACAACGCAACCGTGCCCTACGTCATCGACGGTGCCGGCAACTGCCACATCTATGTCGATTCGTCCGCCGATCTCGACATGGCGTGCGAGATCACCCACAACGCGAAGACGCAGCGCATCGGTGTCTGCAACGCCGCTGAGTCGCTGGTCGTTCACGCAGATGTCGCCGAGATGTTCCTCCCGGTGGTCGCAGCGGCACTCGACGGGGTGGAGTTGGTGGGCGACGAACGGGCTCGGGCGATCGTCGCCATGGGCGCTGCCACCGA
Organism: Acidimicrobiaceae bacterium; assembly: GCA_002699625.1. Lineage (GTDB taxonomy): Bacteria > Actinomycetota > Acidimicrobiia > Acidimicrobiales > Aldehydirespiratoraceae > UBA11606. The sequence goes on along the minus strand of PABW01000017.1, from coordinate 4,168 downwards.
CGACGACTTCGCCACGGAGTTTCTGGCCATGAAGATGAGCGTCAAGGTCGTCGAAGATCTCGACGAGGCGATCAGCCATATCAACGAGACCTCCACGGGTCACTCCGAAGCGATCATCACCAACGACATCGCCTCCGCCGATCGGTTCGCCCGCGAGGTCGATGCCGCCGCCGTGTTGGTCAACGCGTCGACCCGTTTCGTCGACGGTGAGGAGTTCGGCTTCGGGGCCGAGATCGGGATCTCGACCCAAAAGCTCCACGCTCGCGGCCCGATGGGCCTCGAGCAGCTGACCACGGAGAAATTCATCGTTCGCGGCACCGGCCAGATCCGTAGCTGACCCCCATCGCTCTCGCCGCACGCCGAGCTGGGTCGCCACTGGTCTTGATGGTGAGAACACCTCGCGACCGGTTACGGATAGGGCGTTAACGGGCGCTAACCTGCGCCTCTATGTCGCATCGCTTTTCCGACGTCGCCGCACTCAAAGACGAACTCGCCGGCGTCGACTATCTGTCCGACGAAGGCATTGCGGGTGTCGTGTACCTCGCCGACCGCCTTCAGAAGCCGATCCTCGTCGAGGGTCCTGCCGGTACCGGTAAGACCCAGTTGGCCAAGAGCGTCTCGGAGATCACCGGCGCCCGGTTGATCCGACTGCAGTGCTACGAAGGCCTCGACGAGGCCAAGGCGCTGTACGAGTGGAACTACAAGAAGCAGCTGTTGCGTATCCAGGCCGAGGGGCGCAGCGATGAGGATTGGACCGACCTCAGCGACGACATCTTTAGCGACGAGTTCTTGCTGACCCGGCCGCTACTCGAGGCGATTCGTGCTGAAGAGCCGGTCGTTTTGCTCATCGATGAGGTCGACCGTGTCGAGGTCGAGACCGAGGCGCTCCTGCTGGAGATCCTCTCGGACTATCAGGTTTCGATCCCGGAACTCGGCACGATCGAGGCGAAGCAGATCCCGCTGGTCTTCCTCACGTCGAACAACACGCGCGAGCTCTCCGAGGCGCTGAAGCGCCGCTGCCTCTACCTCCACGTCGATTACCCCGACATGGAGCGTGAGAAGGAGATCGTTCTCACCAAGGTCCCCGACATCACCGAGAACCTGGCCGACCAGGTCGCTCGTGTCGTTCGCTCGATCCGACAGATCGAGCTCAAGAAGCACCCGAGCGTCTCCGAGACCCTCGACTGGGCGAAGACCCTCGTGTTGCTCGGTGTCGAGAAGATCGACGAGCAGACCGCAGCATCGACGATCAACATCCTCTTGAAGTACCAGAGCGACATCAACAAGGCGCTGAAGGAACTGGCCACGGCTGACGGCGTCACACCCTGATGACGGTCACCGACGCTGCTGCTGACGCGACACCGGAGGGCGTCGGGGATCCGATCCTCGACCTCCTCAACGGTTTCATCGTCCAGCTTCGCGCGGCGGGCCTGCCGGTCAGCCTCACGGAGAATCTCGACGCGATGCAGGCGATCCGCCATGTACCGCTCGAGGATCGCGAGACGTTCAAGTACGCACTCGCCGCAACCTTGGTCAAGCACCACAACCACTGGAAGGCCTTCGAGACGGTCTTCGAGGTGTATTTCTCGTTGCGCGGCGACGAGTACCAGATTGGCGACGAACTGGCCGAGTTGCCGGAGATGGACGACGACGAGCAAGGCGACCAGCAAGGCAGTGGCGACCAGCAGGGTGGTGGAGGCGAGAACCTCACGCCCGAAGAGTTGGCCGAGATGCTCTACCAGTCGCTCATGCGAGGCGATCAGCAGATGATGCGGGGTGTCGCCCGCCAGGCCGTCAAGCGGTATGCCGGCATGGAGCCGGGCCGTCCGGTCGGTGGCACCTACTACCTGTACCGCACGCTGCGGAACCTCGACATTGATGGTGTGCTCGAACGGCTGCTCGAGCAGGAACAGAACGAAGACGGCGAAGCCCCGTCGGACTTCGAGCAGCGCCTCGCCCGTGACGAGTACCAATCGCGGGCCAACCAGCTGCAGCAGGAGATCGAGGCGGAGATCCGTCGCCGGCTTGTCGCCGACCGTGGTGTCGAAGCGATGGCCAAGACGCTCCGCAAGCCATTGCCCGAAGACGTCGACTTCATGCACGCCTCTCGTGAGGAGATGGCATCGCTCCGCAAGGCGATCTGGCCGCTCACCCGCAAACTCGCCGCTCGTCTGCAGCGCAAGCGGCGCCACGGCCGCAAGGGCCCGCTCGACTTCCGCCGTACCGTGCGCGCCAGTCTCAGCTATGGCGGTGTGCCCGCCGAGCCGAAGTTCCGGAACCCTCGGCCCCACAAGCCCGAGATCTTCGTCATCGCCGACATTTCCGGCTCAGTCGCTGCGTTCGCTCGCTTCACCCTTCACCTCGTGTACGCCATTTCGGGCCAGTTCTCGAAGGTTCGAGCCTTTGTCTTCATCGACGGCCTTGATGAGGTCACCCACATGTTCGAAGGCGTTGAGGAGATCAACGAAGCCGTGCACCGGGTCAACACCGAAGCGGATGTCGTCTGGGTCGATGGCCACTCCGACTACGGCCACGCGCTCGGTGTCTTCTGGGAGAAGTACGGGAACGAGATCGGGCCTCGTACCTCGATCATGATTCTCGGCGACGCTCGGAACAACTACCACGCCTCGGAGAGTTGGATCATCAAGGCGATGAACGAGAAGGCCCGGGCCGTGCACTGGCTCAATCCCGAGCCCCAGAGCTACTGGGACACCGGCGATTCGATCGTCGGCGAGTACGCCCAGCACTGCGACGGCACCTTCGAAGTGCGGAACCTCCGCCAGCTCGAAGCGTTCGTCGACAATCTGGCCTGACCTGTCGGCGCCGAGGCGCCCGGTCCTTGTGTTGAAGGTGGCGGCTCAGGTGCGGATGATTTCGCCGCGAACGATCGAGGCGCCGGAGTGGGTCTCGTCGCCATCGCGTGGTTCGTAGCTGATGTCGACAAGCACGGTGTCGAATGCCGATGAGTCGAAGTCGTCGGGAACCTTGTAGGTACTGTCTGCGGCGCTCTCGACGATGCCGAGGGCCGAAATGGTGAGTTCGCCGGAGGCGTCGATACCGATGAGCCAGACCTCGAGATCCTCGCCGGCCCGAGGCGGCAAGGCGGTGGCGCTGAGTTGAACGACCTGGGCCGAACCGGTGCCGGTGTCGAGGATCGTGGCGTCGACGGTGACCGTGAGTCCTTCGTCGACGAAACCTTCCTGCCAATCAAGCCGGGCATCGCCGACGACTTCGAAGGTGGGGCTGTCGTTCCCGCTTGCGGTGACGACGAGAGCGCCGATGACTACGACGACCGCGGCGGCTGCGGCGGCGAAGAAGGCCGTTCCTCGGCGAAACCGGCTGGTGATGTCGACAACGTTGTTCGTCGAGGACTCACCAGACTCCTCTCCCATGGTGTCGGAACGGGAATCGGCGAACACGGCAGCTTCGATGTGGTTCCAGAGGCCGGCCGGCGGGGCAGCGAACTCAAGATCATCAGCGGTCATCGAGCGCAGGAGAGCGCCGATGCGAGCTTCGCTTTCGTCAAGTTGGAGACTGCCGTCAGTCATGCTGGTTCTCCAGGTGGCGTCGGATCCGGGCAAGGCCACGACGGATGTCGCTCTTCACGGTTCCTAGGGGGATATTCGTACGCTCGGCGATCTGTGGATGCGTCAGATCGTGCAAATACGCAAGGGTGATGACTCTGCGGGCTCGATCCGGAAGTTCGAGGAGCGCATCGGCGATGAGCATCTTGTCGCTCATCGCATCGACCTCGGCCTCGGTGGACAGTTCGACGGTGTCCTCGTCGGCTCGACGATCGCTGTGACGCTTCTCGGAGCGGACGTTGTCGATGATGCGGTTGCGGGCGATGCCCATCAACCATGCGCCGAGACGGCCCTTCTCAGGGTCGTACCGCTCCCGAGCCCGCCAGGCGCTCAGGAAAACCTCTTGGGTGACGTCCTTGGCGCGTTCGGGATCGAGTGAACGGGCGCAGAAGCCGTACACAAGGCGGCCGAACTCGTCGTAGGCAAGTCGAAGAGCGTCCTCATCTCCGCGCACGAAGGCGGTTTCGACGTCATGCCCGACGGGCACTTCTGCGGTGCTCACATCGCGAGCGTAGCGAGAACGAGACGAGATGGCGTCAACCTCGATGATGGTGGTCATGTGCAGGCTCCCGGCCGCGGCTGTC
>PABW01000016.1 GCA_002699625.1 Acidimicrobiaceae bacterium | reverse complement strand
GCGAGGTAGCCGACTCCCACACCGAGCGTGAGCCGTCCACCGGAAAGCCGGTCGAGGGTCGCAGCACTCTTCGCGAGGACGAGTGGGTGCCGATAGCCGAGCACCGACAGATTGGTGAGCACCCGGATGCCCGGGTCGGCGGCGACCGCAGCCGTCAACGCCACGAACGGGTCAAGGCTGCTGTGCCCGCCGGCCGCGAGCCAGCGCTGTGGTGGAGCAGGGTGATCGGTGACGAACACGTGCTCGAACCCGGCGGCGGCTGCAGCACGGGTGACGGCGGTGATCGCTTCGAGCGACGACGCCCACTCGGGAACCGGATGGTGAGCGACCGGAAGGCCGACTCCGAACCTCACGCTCAGCGGCGACCGCGGACCAGTCGTCCCGGACGAGCGCCCGTGTCGACACCGTCGCGTCGGGTGACCTCGCCGGCGACGATCGTGGCTCGGTAGCCCCTTGCCCGCTGCAGCAGTCGGCGGCCACCAGCCGGCAGATCGTGAACGAGTTCCGGCGTCTCCAACTGCAGGGCGTCGTGATCAATGAGGTTCAGGTCGGCGCGTTTGCCGACCTCGATCGTGCCCCGGTCGCCGAGCCCGAATAGGGCTGCGGTGTCGGCAGTCTGCTTCTTCACGACCCATTCGAGCGGAAGCTGTTCCCCTCGGCTGCGGTCACGAGTCCAGTGCGAGATCATCGTCGTTGGGACGGACGCGTCGCAGATGAAACCGCAGTGCGCGCCGCCGTCGGCGAGACCCGACACGGCGGTGGGATGGGTCAGTTGCTCACGGATGACGTCGTGGTTGTGCTCGACATAGTTGTAGAGCGGCAACATCAGCAGGGCTCGGCCGTCCTCCGCACAGAACGCGTCGTACGCGGCCTCGTTGGCAGTCACGCCGTTGCGCTCGGCCAGTCCGACGATGGAACGGTCCGGGGTCGGTTCGTAGTCGGGTGGGTCGCCCAGCACGAAGACCTGATCGAGCATGCCGGCGGTGAGGCCGCCGAGACCCTCGATGAGCAGACCGCTGCCCTCGACGTCGTCCTCGGCGAGGATCGCCGCTCGAACGTCGGGCTTACGAAGTTCGATGATTCGCTGGTCGATCGGCAGTTCGGCGATTGCCTGGTACGACGGCTTGCGCATAAACGGATGACAGGTTTGCCACCCGACGAGCACGCCGAAGGGACGCCCTGCGACCTGCGGGTACAGCTGGGCTCCGTTCTCACGAGCCTCGAGCGACGCCTGCATCTGCTCCTTCCAGAGATCCGGCGCACCTGGCACCTGGAGCATGGCGAAGGTGACCGGTTGACCGGTCTCAGCCGAAAGACGGCTCATCCATTCGACCTCCTTCATCGGTGCAACGAGGTCGAGCCCGGCGGCACCGGCCGGCGCGAGTTCGAAGACACCTCCACCGCCGTCGCGCAGAGCACGACCCACCGCGAACAGTTCGTCCTCGGCGGCGAAGGTGCCTGGCACCGGTTCGCCGTCCATCGCCGTGTGGGCGATTGTGCGCGAGGTCGACACACCAAGCGCGCCCGCCTCGATCGCCTGTCGCACGATCGTGGCCATCTGTTCGATGTCGTCGGGGTCGGCGGCTTCGTTCTTCGCGCCTCGCTTCCCCATCACGTAGGCACGGACTGCGCCATGCGCAACCTGCGCGCCGACATCGACGGACCAGCGGCGCTCGTCGAGGGCGTCGAGGTATTCGGGGAACGACTCCCACGTGAAATCGATGCCTTCGGAGAGGGCGGTTCCGGGAATATCCTCCACTCCCTCCATCAGCTGGATGAGCCACTCCTCGGTGCCGGGCTTCACTGGCGCGAACCCGACGCCACAGTTGCCCATGACGAGTGTGGTGACGCCATGCAAGGAGCTCGGCTCGAGCAACTCGTCCCACGTCGCCTGACCGTCGTAGTGCGAGTGCACGTCGACGAAGCCGGGGGTGACGAGCAGACCCTGGGCATCGATGATCTCGTGCGCGTCGCCGAGATCGGTACCGACGGCGACGATGCGACCGTCGGTGATTGCGATGTCGGCGATGCGCCGGTCGGCGCCAGTGCCATCGACAACGGTGCCGTTGGTGATCAGCAGATCGAACATGCCGCAATGGTACGGCCCGGCACGGGTCGGGTCGAAACGCATCAGCAATTCCGTTTCTTTTTCTCGACCGCGCCGAGCGTTCGAAGGTTGCGTTGGTGTCGGCGGCACCCACGGGACAGTCAAGGGTTCCGCCTCGGCGAGCGTCTCGCTCTACGATCCGGTTCGATCCCCGGGGAGGCAGACATGGCAGGACCACTCGAAGGCGTGAAGGTCGTCGAACTTGGCGTGTGGGTCGCGGGCCCTGCTGCGGGTGGAATCCTCGCCGACTGGGGAGCCGAGGTCGTGAAGATCGAGCCGCCCGCCGGCGATCCGTCTCGCACGTTCCAGTACTCGCTGACCGGCCAGATGATGCCGACCAACCCCATCTTCGAGATGGACAACCGGTCCAAGCGGAGCATCGTCCTCGACCTCACCACCCCAGAGGGCAAAGAGATCGCCGACGACCTGATTGCGGAGGCTGACGTCTTCGTCACGAACGTTCGCCTCGGCGGCCTCGAGCGTCTCGGCCTCGATGCCGAGACCCTGACCACTCGCCATTCCCGGCTGATCTACGCGGCGATCACCGGCTACGGCATGGAGGGCGAGGACGCCGACCGAGCCGCCTACGACATCGCCGCCTTCTGGTCTCGCAGCGGAATTGCTCACCTCCTCACCAAGCCCGGCGAGGACCCGCCGTTCCAGCGCGGCGGGATGGGCGATCACAACGCCGGCCTCGCTGGCGCCGCTGCCGTGTGCGCGGCGCTCTACAGCCGAGAAAAAACCGGCGAGGGCCAGTTGGTCTCGACCTCACTGCTGCGCGAGGGGCTCTACACGATCAGCTTCGACCTGTCGGTACTGCTTGGTTGGGGCCTCACGCTACAGATCGGCCAGCGCGAGTCGATGGGCAATGTTGCGATGAACAACTACTCGGCGAGCGACGGCAAGCGCTTCTGGGTGGTCGGACTCGATGGCATGCGGCACTGGCCCCCGCTTGCGCGGGCGGTGGGGCGCGAAGACTGGCTTCACGACGAGCGTTACGCCGATCCCCGCAACCGGGCCCGCAATGCGGCCGAGATCATCGCCCAACTCGACGAGATCTTCGCAACGAAGACCATGGCGGAGTGGGAAGAGGTGTTTGCGACTGAACCCGACTTTTTCTGGGCACCGGTCAACAGCCCTGACGACCTGCTCGCCGACCCGCAGTTCTATGCATCCGGCGCGCTGGTCGAAGTGCCCGACGGCACGAGCACCACGAACATGATCGCGACACCGGCCGACTTCGCCGGAACTCCATGGGCCGCCCGTTCCACCGCACCGGATCTCGGCCAGCACACGGTGGAGATCCTCACCGAACTCGGACGCAGCGACCAGATCGATGCACTCGTCGACGCCGGAGCGATCGGAACCCAGGCGTCACCTCCGGCAGACTGAGCCCATGTCCGGGCGGTGGGTGCGCAGGGTTGACGCAGAGAACGGCTTCGACGTCCCCGTGCGAGAAGCCCCCTGCGGGGAGTCAGCCTCGTGAGCCGACTCGCCGACCTTCGAGGCCTCCTCGCGGTCGGAGCGATCGTGTTCGCTATCGCTGGGGCATGGCAATGGATCGAGGGCCGGCCAATCGATTCGATCACCACCGTCACGACCACCACGACGACATCGACCACGACGACCGCACCGCAGAGCACGACGACCCTCCTCGAAGACGCGGTCGAAGCAACCTGCAGACGGTCGGCAGCGTTCGTTGCCGAGGCCAAGCTGATCCCCGACGACTCCGGGCCCGGCCCACTCGCCCGCCTTGCCCTGTCCTATTGGAGCGACCTTGAGGTCGTGGCGGTGGAGAGCGCCACCGTCGAGATCGGTGCTGTCGTCGACTACTACCAGAGTTATCTCGACACCGCTGAGCCGTTCGCCTTCGACACCGCCGACATCATCCTCGAGGGTGACAAGGAGCGCTTCCAACAACTGGTAACCCGTCCTGCGCCCGGGCTGGAGGCCAGTCGGAGCATGGTGACATTCCTGTGCCAGATCGAGGTGCCGGATCAGCCGTACATCAGCCAGCGTTCCTTCGATGCCCTCGAGGACAGGCTGCTCGATCCACCGTAGACCTGCACCTCGGTCCGACTGGCGCAGCTCGACACGGCACACCGGGTTGTCGACGCCGACCTGCCAGACTCTCGCCCATGCCGGCCTGCCGCTCGACGAGCGTGATACTCGTCCTCACCCTCTGGCTTGCCGCCTGCGGCGGTGACCGTGCATCAAGCGACAACGAACCGAGCCTCGCGGGCATCGAACCGGTCTTGGCAACACAGCGATGGCCGAGGCCGCTCGACACGCTCGACCCCAATGCTCCTGCGCGGTGGGGCGTGGAGGTGCTGGATCGATTCCCTCACGACGCCCACGCCTTCACCCAGGGGCTCGAGGCGCTCGGTGACGGCACGCTCCTGGAGTCCACGGGGCTCCGTGGGGAGAGCACGATCCGGATTGTCGACCCGACGACCGGCGTCGTGCTGGACACCGCCAACCTCACCGACGAGGAATTCGGCGAGGGCGCGACCGTCGTCGACGACACCATCGTGCAGCTGACCTGGCAGTCCGGCCGCGCCCGTCGATGGCACCTCAGCGACCTGACTCCGCTCGAACCCTGGGCCTTCGAGGGCGAGGGTTGGGGGCTGTGTTTGCTCGGCGATCGACTTGCCATGAGCGATGGCAGCGCGACGCTGACCTTCCGCGATCCTCACGACTTCGCCATCCTGGAACAGGTCACGGTGACCTTCGAGGGCGACGACGTCACCCGCCTGAACGAACTCGAGTGTGTCGACGGCCATGTGATCGCGAACATCTGGCAGTCACCGGCGATCATCGTGATCCGACCCGACGGCCGAGCGGTCGCCACAATCGACGGCACGCCACTCGTCGATGAGGTCGGTTCGACGGCGCCGAGTCGCGAGGTGCTCAACGGCATCGCCGTGCGAGACGAAACATCGTTCTGGCTGACCGGCAAACAGTGGCCGACCTTGTTCGCCATCGGTGTCGCACCCGATGCCTAGTCTCGACACCATCGACACCACCACTCCCCTGATCGGTCTCGACATCGAGACCGACACCACGATCGATGGGCTCGACCCTCGTCAGTCGGCGGTGCTCGCCGTCGCCATCTCGGGCGGCGGTATCGAGGCGGTTCTCGACGGGCCCGACGAACGGTCCGTGCTCGTGGAGACCGACCGCCTCCTCGCATCGATCGAAGGCGGGGTGCTCGTCACCTGGAATGGCGCAGGGTTCGACCTTCCCTTCATTGCGACGCGTGCTCGGATTCTCGACCTGTCTCTTGGTCTCATCACCCGGCACGACCCATCGATCGCCGGGCGCCACGATCCGTTGCCGGGCGAGCCGGGCCGAGTGCGGGGCCGGTGGTATCGGCTCGGCCACCTCGACGGCTTTCAGGCGTACCGGGCCGACGTCGGGCAGAACCTCCCGATCTCGTGTGGGCTCAAGTCGCTCGCGAAATTTGTGGGGCTCGAACCCGTCGAGGTTGACCGTCGCCGCATCCATGAGCTCACGCCCGAGGAGATGCATGAGTACGTGCTGAGTGACGCCCGACTCGCTCGTCAACTCGTTGAGCGACGGACCGACCGCTTTGCGTGGGTCGATCAGGATCCGTCGTCGAGCGGCTGGTAGCCGGCCACGTCGTGATGCGGGGTATCGAGATAGATCTTCGCCTCGGGGACACCACCGAACTTGCCGTGACTCCAGCGCACTTCGACGTGCCCCTCAATGACTCGGTCGGTGTCGAGTTCCCGATCGTGCAAGTCGACTCGCCACCGAACCAGCGGTTGGCCAGCGTGCTCGCCCCACAGGTCAACCGATCGGAGTGCGAAGCGCGTGCGGAAATCCCAGGGGGTGGTGACCCGATAGTGCAACGGGACGTTCTTGAGATCGGCGCCGAGCACGAAGTACGGAGCGGCTTGGAGTCGGAGCAGCCGCCACACGAACGCTTCGCGCTCACCCTTGGCGGAGATGTTGTCGAGCAAGCGATCGGCGCTGGTCCGGGCGATCTCGAACGCCACGAGCCCCCAATGCTCGCGGAGTTCGGCCGGCCAGCGGCCGGGAAGCGCCTTCCGGAGTCGTTCGCGATGATTTCGGTCGAGTTCGGTGGGGTCGGCCGGGAGGCCAGTGAGACCTGTGTGCGCCACGACCTCCGTGTAGAACTCGCCATACGACGTGGGAGCGACGGCATCGAACCAATCCACGGCAGAGGTTCGCCGCTCACTGAGCGCCCGGTCGAAGAGGTTCGCGGGCGAAGCGTTCTGCAGGATTTTCGAGCCGTACTTGCAGCTCAACAGATACACGTGATCGACTCGGAGATCGGCTGGGATCTGCTCGTAGGCGGGTGGCTTGTGGGGGCCTTTCCACTCCACCGACCAGGGGGGCCGGCCGCGGAGGCCATCGGTCGACCGGGCGAAGCGCTGCCCGTTGGCCCAGGCCACCCGGAACACGTCAGCGTGGGTGCCTGACGCGAACGCCTCGTCGAGTTGGTCGTAGACGTCGTCGTCGACATTGGTGATGAACCGGGGGCGGGCCGCCAACGCCTGGGCGAGATCCCGAAAGCCGTACAGACCGAGACCAGTCACGATCTCGCTCACTGCGGTGCGGGTGTCGGGCATCAGCCGAGCCGGCGAAGTTCGCCGATGCGTCCACCACCGAACAGGCGAGTGAACTGCAGTTGGGCGCCGATCAGGTCGGCCGGAAGGTCGTCGGCGGTGTAGATCGACTTGCCGTCGTAGACATCGATCCCGGTGCCGAGAGCCTGGATCCACGCAACGACGGCATCGCCCCACCGTTCCTCGAGCAAGGCGTCACAAATCGAGCCTGCGTTTGCGCCCAGCATCGCCGGATCGGTTCGGGCGACGACCTCGAGGGCGAGCACCCGATGCAAGACGTCAATGTCGTCGGCCAAGAAGATGGAGGGCGGTTCGGTGTGAACCACGGCGTACGAGACATTGTCGGTCACTTGGGGCGGCGCTCCGTCGCCTCGAAGGTGGCGATGTCGGCCTCGGCCCAGAAGCCGGGGATCGGCAGGACCGTGTCGCCCTTTGCGTACTCACGAAGGCGGGCCACGCTGGCGGGGTCGAACATCTCGATCGCGTCGAACACCTGATCGACACCGACCGCACGGAGCGCCTTGTCGCCTTCGCTGTTGGCTTTCGGGAGATTCGATGTAAGCACGAGGACCCGACTCGGATTCTGCGGTTCGTCGGTGGCCCGCAGCACATGGATGCGGCCCAAGGTCTTCCAGAGCGTGTCGGTTCGCATCAGGCCGGGCCGCACAGTCGTGAATGCGCCCGAGACATCGACGTACCAGCGACCGCCCTCGGCGTCCTCGGCGAGAAAGTTGAACTGCACGCCGACCTTCGGGATCTTGACCGGATCGGACAAGACCGTAAAGCCGGCATCGGTGAGCACCCGCTCGGCGATGTCGGCAGCCTTCTTGCCCTCGCTGGTGGCGCGAGCCTGGAAGAACTCGAGGCGGTCGTCATCGTCGTCAGGGGTCTCGAAGAGTTGCTCCTCGCCGAGGACCTCAACCGCACGGAGCTTGGGTCGCTGGCGCTCGGCGTCGAGCCGAGCCTGCGCGATCTCGCAGTACTCCGGATCGAGGTCGAAACCGAACCCGCGCCGACCGGTGCGCTCCGCAGCGACAAGTGTCGATCCCGAGCCGAGGAACGGATCGAGGACGACGTCGCCTTCGTAGGTGTAGAGATCGATCAGACGCCGTGGCAACTCCACGGGGAATGGCGCCGGGTGCTGGACGCGCCGCGCCGACTCGGGATTGATCTTCCAGACGTCGAGGGTCGCCTCCATGAAATCGTCGGCCGACATGGTGGACTCGCGCCCCTTCGGCGAAACCCGGTCGAACCGGCCCTTGCTGGCGACGATCACTCGCTCGGTGAGATCACGCAGCACCGGGTTGGTGGCCTTGCGGTAGCTGCCCCAGGCGACCGAACCCGTGGCGCCCTCCGCCTTCTGCCAGATGATCTCGCCCCGCAACAACAGACCGAGGTCGTCTTGCAGGATCGAGATGACGTCAGCGCTCAGCGAGCGGTAGGGCTTACGGCCGAGATTGGCGACGTTGACCGCAATGCGTCCGCCTGGTTCGAGGACCTCGACGCACGCCCTGAAGACGTCGTGCAACATCTGGAGATACTCGAGGTAGGACTCCGGAACGCTTGGCACACCGCTGCGGGTATCGGGATCTCCCGTGACGGCGAGTTCGTATTCCTTGCCGACGAAATACGGCGGAGAGGTGACGACGAGCGCCACGGAATTCGCCGGGAAGACCTCGGCGATCTCGAGACTATTGCGATTGTGGATCGGCGCAAGATCCTCGGGCACGGTGTTGACCGTGTCGTCGGTGCTGATTTCAGGGGGCGTGAAGCGCGCGTAGAAATCGGATGCGTCGTGGCTTTCACGACGGCCCACCCCGAAGGCGGTGGTGGCGGTGGTCTTTCGGCGTTCGGTCACAGGGTCTCCGGGGTTGACTGGCGATCCTAGGCCGGGCTCGTGCTCGGCCCATGCAACTGTCCGCACTCTGCCGAGGGGGTGTGACAGTCCACTGCGAACGGCGAACGCGACCACCGGCCCGGTCCGTGCTCGTCCGCAGGAAAAACGGACTGTCACACGGTCTCAACAAGGTGAAGGGCACCTCGCAGCCGGGCTGGCTGCCTTCACCCCAAGTGCCGCTGCTGCACCGAACGAAGGACACGCCCGTGCCCACCGCCACCCCAACCCTCGCCGAACTCGCCACCATCGCCCACACCCAGCGATGTCCGGTTGTCGCCACCCACCATCGACGAGTGCTCCTCGACGAAACTGCGAGCCCGCTTCCGTTTCTCGGCGTTCGTTTCGGGCCGGCGGTCAAGGCAGTGGCGGCCCGCATCCGCCCCGCCGACCACCGGGCGATCGTTGTGGCCGTTGACCGTTCCGGTGAGGCGATCGCCTATGACCCGACCACCGATCGGATCGAGTCCGATGTCCGACGTCTCACCGCACTGG
>PABW01000015.1 GCA_002699625.1 Acidimicrobiaceae bacterium | reverse complement strand
CACGATCGCTCGCTGCTGCCGGGCGCGATCGAAGAGATGCTCCGGTGGGTCACGCCGGTGCGCAACATGAACCGCACCGCCACGGTCGACGTCGAACTTGGTGGTCAGAAGATCCTCAAGGGCGACCGCACCTTGCTGCTCTATCTGTCGGGCAACCGCGACGAGGAACAGTTCGGCCCCACCGCCCACGAGTTCGACATTTTCCGCAGCCCCAACAAGCACCAGGCCTTCGGCGCGAACGGGCGCCACAACTGTCTCGGCGCGAACCTCGCCCGTCTCGAACTCACGGTGCTGTTCGAAGAGGTACTCGATCGGCTGCCCGAGATCCGTCTCGTCGGCCCGCAGGAAAAGCGCCCCGAGCGCAGCGGCAACTTCGTCCTCGGACTCGAATCATTGCCCGTCGCCTTCTGACCGCAACGAGCGTAGGTCAGGTGTCGAGCAGCAGCGCCGCCGCGGTGGCGAGGGTCGTAAGTCGCTTGCGGTAGACCTCCGGCTGCGGCCAGTCGGCTTTGAGCCCGGCGGGGGAGAGGAGCACGAGCTCGGCGGCGGCCTTGCGGGTGGCGGGACTGGCCTGCGTCTGGTTGGCGATGAACGCCCGCAATCCGTCGCGGCCTCGCTCGAGCTCGGCGTCGGAAACATCGGCGGCGAATTCGTGCTTGGCCTCAAGGAACTCGGTGGCGAACGCCATGCCGTAGAGCGTCTCGTACCCATCGGCGACGAGCCGCTGGAGGTAGCCGTCGATGCGCTCAGCGACGAGGCCGTCACCTCCGAGCGCCGCCAGTGCGGCATCGGTCGCCTCGACGAGGATGATTTGCAGGGCTTCGCGGAAGAGGTCGGCTCGATTGTCGAAGTACTGGTAGAGCGCGGGGCGAGAAACACCGGCCGCCTCGGCCAGGTCGGCCATCGAGGTGCGTTTGAAACCCTGGCTCGCGAACACGGGGATCGCGGCGCGACGAATCTGATCGACCCGTTGCTCGCGGTCCGTCATCGCCTCCATCGCACCAGTGTGACAGTCCGGGCTCGGTGTGTCAGCGCTCGAGTGTGTGGTCCGCCCCCGGCATCAGTAGCTCCGGGGAAGGCCCATGATGTTCTGGGCGATGTAGTTGAGGGTCATCTCCTGGCTGACCGGCGCAATGCGCTGCAGCCGGGCCTCACGCCAATACCGCTCGACGTGGTACTCGCTGGCGTAGCCGAGCCCGCCGTGGGTCTGCATCGCCTGGTCGGCGGCGAAGAACGACGCTTCGGCGGCGAGATACTTGGCGGTGTTGGCGAGTTCGCCGCACTCGAGCCCGTGGTCGTAGTGCCAGGCGGCCCGGTGCATCATCGTTATCGCCGCGTTGAGCTCCATGTGGGCCTTGGCGAGTGGGTGGGACACCGCCTGATTCGCGCCAATTTGGCGCCCAAACACTTCTCGCTCGTTGGCGTAGTGCGTGGCGCGACGCAGCGCCGCTTCACCGATGCCACACGCCATCGCGGAGAGCAGGATCCGCTCGGGGTTGAGGCCGTGGAGAATGTGATGGAAGCCGCGGCCGCGCTCGCCGACCATGCGCCACCCCTCCACAGGGAGGTCGTCGTAGGCGACCTCGCAGGAGGCGACGGCGTTGCGGCCGACCTTGGGGATCGGCGCGATGTCACAGTGCTCGGGGTCGAGGTCGACAAGGAAGAGCGTGAGACCGTTGAACTCGCCCGGCTGGCCATCGGTTCGAGCAAGGAGCAGGCAGACCTCGGATTCGAGCGCCTTGCTCGACCAGATCTTGCGACCGTTGACGATCCAGCCGCCCATGCCGTCTTCGGTGGCTCGGGTGATGATGCGGCTGGTGTCGGTGCCGGCGTCGGGTTCGGTCACCCCGAAGGCCACGTGCAGGTCGCCGGCGGCGGCGCGGGGGAGGAACGTCTCCTTGAGTTGCTCGTTACCGAATTTCACGACCGGGTTCAGCCCGAACATCGTGAGGTGCAGTGCGGTGGAACCGTTCATTGCGGCGCCCGATGCGGCGACCCGGTTGAGCACGATCGCGGCCTCGGCGATGCCCTGGCCGCCCCCGCCGTAGGCCTCGGGGATGGCGATGCCGACCCAGCCGCCGGCAGCCATCTCGGCGTAGAAGTCCCAGGGGAACTCGTGTCGTTCGTCGCGTTGGGCCCAGTACGTGTCGTCGTACGTTGCGCACACGGCGTCGACGGCCTCGGCGATCAGCGCATGGTCGGGGTTGGGCGAGAAGTCCATGTCCGGAATGCTAGGTGTTCACCTCGTCGCCTTTAGAGTCCGTCGAGATGAGCGATCTCCCACCGGTCGGCCGTGACGGCTGGCGTACCGTCGGCATCGCATCGGCGGCCGTCTTCATGGTGGGTATGGAGATCACGGTCATCTCGCTGGCCTTCCCGGAGATCCGCGAACAGTTCTCCGAGGCGTCGGAGTCGGCGCTCAGCTGGATTTTCAGTGCCTACAACATCGGTGTCGCCAGCCTCCTTCTGATCGGCGGCTGGCTCTCGGAGCGCTACGGCCACAAACGGATCTTCCTGACCGGCGTGTCGATCTTCCTCCTCGGTTCGGTGTTGGCCGGTTTCGCCGTGTCCAGCGAGATGCTGATCAGCGCCCGCGTCGTCCAGGCGGCCGGCGGCGCGTTGCAGGCGCCCTCGGGTCTCGCCCTGGTCCTCGCCGCCGCCCCGCCCGCTCGGCATCAGATGGCGATCGGGATCTGGGGAGCGGCCGGCGCCCTCGCCGCCGCAGCCGGCCCGACGCTCGGCGCGCTGCTGGTCGAGGCGTTCGGGTGGCGGGCGGTGTTCCTGATCAACATCCCGGTCATCGGCGTGGCGCTGGTTCTTGGGCGTCGTTGGCTGCCTTACACCCCACCATCGCCAGGTACCGACGATGTTGATCTCGTCAGCGTTCCGCTCGCCGGTGTCGGCGTCGGCGCCCTGGTGCTGGGCATCGTTCAGGGTGAGACGTGGGGCTGGGCATCAGCGGCGGTGATCGGCTCGTTCGCTCTCGGTCTGGTGCTGGTGGCGGCCTTCGCGGTGCGGTCGTCACGGCACCCTGCGCCGCTGTTCGACCTCGAGCTTTACCGGCTTCGCAGCTATTCCGTGGCCAACATCGCCTCCGTCTTCTTCGCCTTTGCGTTCTTCGGTTGGCTCGTGCCGCTCCCGACGCTGATCCAGAGCGTGTGGGGCTGGTCGGTGTTGACGACCGGGTTCGCGATCGCACCGGGGCCGCTGATGGCCTTCTTCGTCGCTCCTCCGGCCGGACGAATGGCCGATCGCATCGGCAACCGCTTGATCCTGACCGTGTGTGGATCGAGCGGCGCGATCGGCATGGGTTTGTTCATCATCAACTTCGGGGCGGAACCGCAGTACCTCTCAGACATCTTGTTGCCGAGCCTCTTCGTCGGCGTCGCCGCCGGCACCGGATTTTCACAACTCGTCGGCGCGGCGATGCGCGATGTGCCACCACATCAGTACGCCATGGGCGGCGCCGGACGCACAACGGCGTTCCAGATGGCGATCGCCCTTGGCATTGCCGTTGCCGTCGCCATCATCGGGCGCCCGGCTGGCCCTGCCGAGGCGCTCGCGGCCTACGAGGACTCCTGGATGGTGGGTGTCGCCGCCTATGTCGCGGTTGCAGTGATCGTCGCTGCCTTCTACCCGAACAAACCGGTGGCGACCGCCTGACCTCGACGGTTCTTTCTCGGCGCTCGAGGCGTGGCATGCTGGCGGCCGTTCGCAGCCACGGAAAGAGAGAGGAAGCCAGATGGAGTACGCCGCCCCGACCACGGTCGACGAAGCACGGACCCTGCTTGCCGACAACCCCGGGTCCCGGGTGTTCGCGGGAGCCACCGACGTTGTTCCCCAGATGCGTTCGGGTCGCCCTGAGCCCTCGGTGCTGATCGACCTGAAGCGCATCGACCGACTGATGTCGGTCGCCCACGACAACGGTCACTGGACCATCGGTGCGGCCATGCCCACCTCCGAACTCACCAGCAACGGTGAGTTCGCCAGCGTCTTTCCCGGCATCTCGGAGGGGGCCGGCTGGATCGGTTCCGATCAGATCCAGAACCGCTCGAGCCTCGGGGGGAACCTCTGCAACGGCTCACCCGCCGCTGACAGCGTCCCGGCGATGATCGCCTCTGAGGCGCGTGCGGTGATCGCCGGCACCGACGGCGAGCGCACCATCCCGGTCGCCGATGTCGTCACCGGCCCCGGCCAACTCTCGCTTGCGGACGGTGAGTTCGTCGTCGAGTTCGAGATCGAGGATCCCCCGGCCCGCACCGGTGATGCGTACATCCGGATGACTCCCCGCACGGAGATGGACATCGCCATCGTCGGCGCCGCTGTCCGCGTCACGATGGATGGTGACACCTGCACCGATGCCCGTGTGGTGCTCGGCGCCGTTGCACCCACCGCCGTGCGGGTCCCTGACGCCGAGGCGGCCCTCATCGGCTCGAGCCTCGACGAGGCGGCCCTTGCAGAGGTCGCCGCTGCGGCGTCTGCCGCGGCAAACCCGATCAACGACAAGCGCGGCACCATCGAGTACCGCGTCCAGGTCGCCGGTGTGCTCGCCAAGCGGGCCGCCGTCCTCGCCGCCGAAAGGGCCTGCGCATGAGCCGCACACACATCACCTGCACCGTCAACGGCGAGGACACCGACTTCCTCGCAAACCCCGGAACCTCGTTGCTCGACGCCCTGCGCGACGAACTCGGGCTCACCGGCGCCAAGGAAGGCTGTGGCACGGGCGACTGTGGTGCCTGCTCGGTCCTGATGGACGGCAAGGTCACCTGCGCATGCCTGGTGTTCGCCCCCGAAGCCCAGGGTCGTGACCTGCTCACGGTCGAGGGCCTGTCCTCCGGAGATGGGGTTGGCGGCGACCACCTCCACCCGCTGCAGCAGACGTTCCTCGAAGGCGCTGCCTTGCAGTGCGGCGTGTGCACGCCGGGCTTCCTCGTGGCCGCCAAGGCGCTGCTCGACCACAACCCCGATCCCACCGAGTCCGAGATCCGGTACGCCCTGGCGGGCAATCTCTGCCGCTGCACGGGCTACGACAAGATCATCCGCTCCGTCCAGGAAGCGGCCGTACAGCTCAGGAGCGCGACGTGACCGCCATCGAGAATCCGAAGACCTACAAGTGGGTTGGCACCCGTCCAATCCGTCACGACGGCTACGACAAGGTCGTGGGCAAGGCCCGCTTCGCAGCCGACCTCAACCTGCCGGGCCAGCTGCACGCGGCGTACCTGCGGTCGCCGCACGCCCACGCCAACATCGTGTCGATCGACACCTCGAAGGCCGAGGCGATGCCGGGCGTGAAGGCCGTGGTCACCGGTGACGACTTCCCTGCGCTCGACATCACCGACCCGAACCACGACGTGTCGATCAATGTGTTGGCCCGCGGCACGGTGCTGTACCACGGCCACGCGATCGCCGCCGTCGCCGCCACCACCAAGGCGGAGGCGCAGGCCGCAGTCGCCGCGATCGAGGTCGAGTACGAGCTCTTGCCGGTTGTGCTCGGCATCGACGAGGCCATGGCCGACGGCGCGCCGCTCGCCAACGAGCAGAACTACCAGAAGTTCGTCGGCCCGTCGGATCCATCGAACATCGCCACCCACACGCCCCTCGAGCGAGGCGACGCCGACGCCGCCATGGCGGCAGCCGACATCGTGATCGAACGCGAATTCGACTGCGCCCACGTCCACCAGGGCTACATCGAGCCTCATGCCTGTGTCGTCGACACCGGCGCCGACGGCAAGGCCAACGTGTGGGCCTCGTCGCAGGGCCATTTCATGGTTCGTGCGATCACCGCAGCGGTGCTCGGCTGGGAGACCAGCCGGATCAAGGTCACGCCGGCCGAGATCGGTGGCGGCTTCGGCGGGAAGACCACGGTGTACCTCGAACCGGTTGCCGCCCGCCTGAGCGAGAAGGCCGGCCGTCCGGTCAAGATGGTGATGAGCCGCGAAGAGGTGCTTCGCTCGTCGGGCCCGGCACCCGGCGCCAAGCTCCGCATCAAGATCGGTGCCACCAGCGACGGTGAACTCACCGCCATCGACGGCTGGATGGCGTACCAGGTCGGTGCCTACGGCGACTTCGCCGGCATGGTCGGTGCGATGTCGGTGGCGAGCTACAAGTTCCCCAACCTCAAGCTCGAGTCGTGGGGCGTGCTCTCCAACACGCCGAAGACCGCCGCCTATCGCGCGCCGTCGGCCCCGCACGCCGCCTTCGCCATCGAGTCGGTCATCGACGACATCGCAAGCGAGCTCGGCATGGACCCGATCGAACTGCGCCTCAAGAATGCCGCGGTCGAGGGTGACCTCACGGCGATGGGCATGCCCCATCCGCGTATCGGCCTCGTCGAATGCCTCGAGGCGCTGAAGGCCAGCGATCACTACCAGTCCAAGCCGGCCGAGGGTGCCGCGCGCGGTGTCGCCGTCGGGTTCTGGTTCAACATCGGTGAGCAGTCGTCGGCGACGGTCAACCTCAACGAGGACGGCACCGCCACCGTGATCACCGGCAGCCCCGACATCGGAGGCTCTCGCGCCTCGATGGCTCTCATGGCCGCCGAGGAGCTGGGGATCGACGTCTACTCGATCACTCCTGTCGTCGCCGACACCGAAGCCGTCGGATTTACCGACGTCACGGAGGGCTCCCGCGCCACCTTTGCCACCGGGAAGGCGGTCGTCGAGGCCTGCCGCGAGCTCAAGGTCGAGCTGTGCCGTCGCGCTGCGCAGACCATGGGGGTCGACGAAGCCGAGGTCGAATGGGTCGACGGTGCGGCCGTATCGCCGAGCCACGGCGGCGAGCCGCTCACGCTCGCTGCGATCACGGCCCAGGCGAAGCGTACCGGTGGCCCGCTCACCGCAACGGCATCGCTCAATGCCGCCGGCGCCGGTCCGTCGTTCGCCGTGCACTGTGCCGATCTGAAGGTCGACGAGGAGACCGGACAGACCGCGATTGTCCGCTACACCGCCGTGCAGGATGCCGGCACCGCCATCCACCCCAGCTATGTCGAGGGCCAGATGCAGGGCGGCTCGGTGCAGGGCATCGGCTGGGCGCTCAACGAGGAGTACATCTTCTCGAGCGACGGCGTGCTCATGAACCCGGGCTTCCTCGACTATCGGATTCCGGTGGCGTCGGACTTGCCGATGATCGAGACGATCATCGTCGAGGTTCCGAACCCGTCGCATCCCTATGGCGTACGCGGCGTCGGTGAGACCGGCATCGTCCCGCCGATGGCGACGATCGGCAACGCCATCAAGGCCGCAACGGGTGTCCGCATGACCTCGTTGCCGATGTCGCCGCCCAAGGTGCTGAAGGCGCTCGGCGACGCCCGCTGAGCCGAGTCCGGAACCACCGTGGCCACCGTCCACCTGATGACCCAACACCGCCCGCTTGCCGGTGGTGAAGCGGTCGTCGAGGCCGACGGGGCCACGGTCGGTCAGATCATCGACGATCTCGACCGTCGGTTCCCGGGGCTCGGTGATGCGCTGCGTGCTGGTTCCTCTGCCGGCATCGATGGTGAGATCCACGCCGAACCCGAGTTCGTGCGGGTGCAGCCCGACACGGTCGTCTATTTCGTCGCTCCGCTCACCGGGGGCTGAGGCGGAGCACGGAGCGATCGTGGGTCGGACTCGGGACCGGCAGTGTCGGAACCCCCGGCGGATCGATCTGAATCCGCACCGTCGGTCAGGCTCGTACTAGAGCCATGGCCGGTGATGGAGCCGATGGCGAGGCACAGGCCGACGTCGAGGTACTCGAGATCGATCTCGAGTGGTACCGCGCGACCGACGAACCGATCCGCAGCAAATCCGCAACGCCCGCCCCGTCAAATCGGCGCCTCGATCCGCGTTGGCTGATCGGTGCGGCGGTGTTGGCGTACCTGCTGTGGCTGTTCGGTATCGGCGATGACTCCGACGGAGGATCGTCAGCGCCGGATGCCCGTACACCGGTGACGACACCCGCAGCCGACGAGCGCCTTGGTACGGGTACCGAGGCGCCACTCGACATCGCCGCCGACATCGCGGCACTTACCGACCTCGAGAAGAGCAGCAGCTATCTAGAGGTGATGGTCGACGCCGACGGCAACGATCTCTACACCCACATTCGGCCGCTCGACGCCGTGCGGGGAGGGCCTCGCTTCGCGTTCGTCGGGGCCGACGGCCATCCGATCGTCGTCGACACGGCGTCGGGTTCGCTGACCTCCGTCACCGAGGAGACCGCACTGACCGATTTCAGGGGTGAATTCGGATCCCTCGCGCTGTTGCGCGACGGACTCGGTGTGATCGGATTCGATCCTGACCGACTCGACCTCGCCGTTCGTGTGGCGTCGGGTTCGGTGGTGGTCGAACGGCACACCGGTGACCATGTCGTGGTCGCCCGCACCATCACGGGGATCGAGTTCGGTGAATACGTACCCGGAGAGAATCGGTCCCGCACCGAGGTGCCGTTGCCCTCGAATCTCGAGGTCATCGCCGGTGTCGGGGTCTTCATCCAGCCCGACACCGGCGGCACCTACGAGGTCACCGGTGGCGGCCTCGTCCAGGTGTCGAGCCACGACGTCGTGACCACCAACGGCACTCGCCGACTCGAGCGTCGACAAGCGACAACCGGGATCGAGAACTGGATCGTCGACGCCGACAGCCGTGCGTGGGTGCTCGATGGCTTCGATGTCGGGGGCGATGTCGCCATGAGCCCCGACGGGCAGTGGCTCTACCTCAGTCGCGGTACTGCGCTCGACGACGTGCCGATCCTCTACGGGGTCGAGTCCGGCGAGATCGTCACGCTTGACTCACGCAAGGACGGCCTCCGGGCGGTCTGGTCGCCCGACAGCGACTTCCTCGCCGGCCTCGATCTTGAGCGTGAGTGCCTCTGGATGGACTTCGTCAACGGCCTGACCGGCTGCGTCTCGATGCATCGGCTGTCGATCCCGGCGGACACGGATTCCTCGCTCGTCGTCTACTGACAATCGTTCAGGGCTCTTCGGGCAGCCCAGGGCTAGATTCTCCCGATGCTCGACACGACGATCGACCAGGTTGCCCTGCGCGCCGGCCGGCTCGCCCGACTTCGGTCGGAGATGGCAGCGCGCGACGTCGCAGCCGTCCTGCTGACCGACCCGGTCAACATCCGCTACGCCAGCGGTGCCCGCAATATGCAGATCTTCACCGCCCGGAATCCGGCGCGGTACCTCTTCGTCACCCTCGACGGCCCGGTCGTGCTCTACGAGTTCACCGGCGCGCTGCATCTCGCCGACGGGCTGGAGACCATCACCGAGGTCCGCCACGCCACCACGGCATCCTTCGTCGCAGCCGGTGAGGCGATCGCCGATGTGGAGCGGCGCTGGGCCGGCGAGATTCGCGACCTCGTTGCGGAGACGGTCGGTCTCGAGGCAACGGTCGGCGTCGAGCGGGTCAATGCGGGGGCCGCGATCGCGCTCGCAAACCTCGGCCTCAACCTCGTCGACCCGCAGGAGGCCGTCGAGCGAGCCCGGGCGATCAAGACCCCCGACGAGGTCGCGTGTCAGATCGAGTCGATGCGGGCGACCGAGCGGGCAATGGCGGCGATGGAAGCCGAGATCCGGCCGGGGCGTTCGGAGAACGAGCTGTGGTCGGTGTTTCATCAGCAGGTGATCGCGCAGGGTGGCGACTACATCGAGACCCGCCTGTTGTCGTCGGGTGAACACACGAACCCGTGGTTCCAGGAGACGAGCGCGAAGGTGATCGGCGCAAACGAACTGATCGCGTTCGACACCGACGTCGTCGGCTGCCACGGCTACTACGCCGACTACTCACGCACCTTTCACGCCGGTCCCGACGAGCCGTCGGCCGAACAGCGTGAGCTCTACCGGATCGCTCACGAACAGGTTCATCACAACCTGTCGATCATCGAGCCGGGTCTGACGTTCGCGGGGTACAGCGAGAAGGCATGGGATCTGCCTGAGCGTTACGCCGCGCACCGCTACTACCTCTCGGCTCATGGTGTGGGAATGACGGGGGAGTACCCGTACCTCTACCACGCGCAGGATTTCGGCTCGTTCGGCTACGACGGGGTGATCGAGCCCGGGATGACCCTCTGCGTCGAAAGTTTCATCGGTGGCCCCGACACCCGAGAGGGCGTGAAGCTCGAGCAGCAGCTCATTGTCACCGAGACCGGCACCGAGCTGCTCTCGCGCTATCCCTTCGACGATCGCCTCCTCGGGTGACCATCGCCCTCGGGCTCTGGTTCGCGTTCGGGGTCGGTGTCGCCGACTACCACGGCGGCTTCATCACCAAACGGGCCAATGCGCTTGCGACCGTCGCTACTGCGCTGGTCGCCGGCGGCGCCGTGATGGCGGCACTGCTCGTCTTCGTCGTCGACAGCACCGTCTCCGGAGGAGACCTGCTGCTCGGCGCGTGTTCTGGTTCGTTCATCGGCTTCGCGTTGGCGTCGCTCTACCACGGCATGGCGGCCTCGTCGGCGGCGGTGGTCGCCCCGATCGCCGCCACCCTCGCCTCGCTCGTGCCCTTCGTGTGGGGACTCGCCACCGGCGGTTCACTCCCTGCGCTCGGTGTTGTCGGCGCCGTGATCGCCTTCGCCGGTCTCGCACTCTCGACCGTGTCGCCGGAGTTGGGCGACCGGGTGCGGGTTGGTGTCGTGTGGGGACTGATCTCGGGCCTCTGCTTCGGTGCGTCGCTCACCTTTCT
>PABW01000034.1 GCA_002699625.1 Acidimicrobiaceae bacterium | reverse complement strand
CAGCGGACTCGAGCTCGTGGAGATCGAGTGCGCGTCACCGAACGATCTTCCGGTGATGCCCGACAACGCGTCGCTCGTCTCGGTCGTGCGCAACGGACGTCACCTCCGTCCCGATGTAGCGGGCGATCCGCAGCCCGGCGATCGCCTCGTCGTTCTCAACGACCGCGACGCCTGACAACCTCCAGCCGAAGTCGTCGTTTGGGAGACCGGGTATCCGCCAGGCCTACGATCACGCCATGACGGGGGCGCACGACACGATCGACCACGAAGCGTTCGAGGCGCAGTGCCGCGCCGGTATCGAGTCGTGGGTCGCCGAACACCTGGGCGGCGAGGTCGTCGCCATGGAGCGGCTCGAACGCTGGCGCCCACAATGGAAGGTCTCGTACACGAGCGGCGGCGAGACCGGTGCCGTACTCGTGCGCGGCAACCGGCCGATCGCACCGGTCGACGCACTGCGCTTCGAGATGGCATGCATGCAGATCCTCGAACGCAACGGCATCCTCGTCCCCCACATCCACGGCTGGATGGACGAGCCGGTCGCCTTCGTCATGGACTGGGTCGAGACCGAAGATCGTGCCCCCGGGATGCTCCACACGGCCATGGACACACCGTCGGAGATGGATCCCGAACGCTGGCAGGCCACGCTCGGCTACATGACCCACCTCGCTGCGGTGCATGCCGTACCGGTGAGTGAGTTCGCCGACGTGAAGCAGCTCGCCAACCCACCGAGCGAGCCACGCGACATCGCCTTGCAGGCCGTGGACCGCATGTACGCCATGGGCGAGATGGCGGGCAACATCGATCCGTCGTTGTCCTTCCTGCAGATGTGGCTGCGCCGCAACGCACCGACCGATCGCCACGATGTGCACTTCCTGTGCGGCGACGCCGGCCAGTTCATGTCGCGCGGCACCGACGTGGTCGCCCTGCTCGACTTCGAGATCGCCAACGTCGGCGACACCCACTGGGATCTCGCGTGCTTCCGAGGTCGTCACCCCTACGAGAACATGGGCGACATCCCGGCGCTTTACCGCGAGTACGAGCGGGTCACCGGAACACCGATCGATCGCCGGGTCGTCGGCTACTACACCGTTGCGTTCCTGCAGCTCGCCGTCATCGGGGCGACGTTCTTCATGATGCCGGAGATCCGGGGTGGGAACTGGATCGAAGGCATGCTCGAGAAGGCGAGCATCACCCGGCGGGCGTATGAGGCGATCGCCGAACTCCACGGCCTCGAACTGGATCACGACCTCACGCTCCCCGACCCGACCCCCGACTCGCTGGAGGCATCTGGCCTGCGGAAGCTGATCGCCGACATCGGACGACTGCCGACCTCGAGTGCCTTCGCCGACTGGGAGCGCGACCTGCTCGGCGCCATCCCCGACTTTCTTCTCAACTACACGCTCTACCGCAGCTGGTTCGAGACAATCTCGCGCACTGACATCGAGGCGTTCCTCGGCGAATCGTTCGACGATCTCGCGGCGGCGGACGCCGCACTCCAGGCCCGTATCGACACCGACGACTCGGCTGACGACAACGAACTCGTCCGGCTCATGCACCGCCGCATGCTGCGCCTCTCGATGATCACGGCCGGCACCAACCCCGACGAGACCAATCCCTTCTTCTACATCCTCGAGCCGGTGATCGACCGCGAGCGAGGCGAGTGAAGGGGTTCAGACGAGCCTGCGCGCCCAGACCGCGTAGAGCGGGTCGGTGCGAGCGCCCGGGTTGCGGTGCTGCAGGGTCGGCTCCCCGAATCCTTCGGTGAGATCGAAGTAAGCCCCGACGATGCGCATCCGGGTGGCATCGTTGTTCGCGAGCCAACCCCGGATCGCCTTTGTCGGGAAGCAGCGATTCGAGAACGTGCAGACGAACACTCCGCCCGGTCGCAGCACACGAGCAACCTCGGCAAAGACGTCGAGCGGTCGGGTGAGGTAGTCGACCGATACGGCACAGGTCACCGCTGCGAATGCTGCGTCGTCATGGGGCAATGCCGGGTTGATGTTGAGATCCTGGACATGCCACTCGTCGGCCATCTCGTTGGCCGCCAACTCGTTCGCGTTCATGCCGGTGACGACAAGCCGATCGGGCTTGGTCGGGAAATGCGAGATCCACGACGAACAGATGTCGAGCACCGGCCCGGAGCCGGGATCAGCGAGCTGGAGCTCCTCGTACAGTTCGCCGATGGCGCCGATCGCACCATCGTCGATGTGCGTCACGAAGCGGTCGAACGCATAGAAGTCGGCGTCGTCGGTCTCGTCGCCTCGAGCGAAGAAGCCCTCGGGGAACGAGGTGGCATGGCGGGGGTCCATCCGCCCATCGTCGCGCCCGAACCCGGCTTCGACAGAACCGGCCGAGCCGCAGAACAGATCCTGGACAATCGTTCAGGAGTCGGTACGCTGACGTACTGGACAAACGTCCAGGAACCATCACACAAGGTCCAGGGGATGCAGCCGACCGCCTTTGCCGCCACAGAGATCAACCTGAACGAGATCCTCGATCTCGACCGCTACCCGATCCACGCCATCGGTGATGCCGCACGCACGGAACTCGTCACCGAGGCCCGTGAGGCGATGCTCGACACCGGCTGCTTCCGAGTGCGCGACTTCGTGCGGCCCGAAGCGCTCGAAACCATGGCCGCCGCAGCAGCCTCGCTGCACGACCAGACCTTCTGGTCGGTGCAGAATCACAACCCCTACTTCTCGCCCGACGACGAATCGTTCCCGGAGCATCATCCCCGTCGCACGTTCCAGCACCGTCAGAGCGGCTTCATCAACTCCGACCTCCTCACCGAGCAGTCGCTGCTCCGCAAGATCTACGACGCCGACGTGCTCGTGCACTTCGTCTGGGAGTGCCTCGGTACCCCGCAGCCGATCTACCGCTGGGCCGCAACCCCTACGACGTCATGGAACCCACCCACTACCTGCCGTGGCACTTCGACGGCAATGAGTTCACCGTCTCGATCCTCGTCCAGAAGGCCGGCGAAGGCGGCGTGTTCGAGTACGTCCCGAACATCCGCACGCCCAAGGCCGAGAACTACGAGCACATCCAGCACATCCTCGACGGGGCCGCGACGGCGTGCACGAACTTGATCTCCAACCCGGCGATCTCCAGCTCTTCGCCGGACGCTTCTCGATGCACCGGGTCACCCGAATCGTCGGCGACACCACCCGCTACATCGGACTCCCGACCTATGTGCACGACCCGTACCGCATGAACCGGCCGTACCACTCCGAATCGATCTACGGCCGCGCCACCGAGATGCATCGTGAACGGGCCAACGTGCTGGTCGACGGCCTCGTCGACTGACCACACCTCAGCTCAGGCATCCGGCCACCACTCGTCGCTCTGCCGGCGAGCACCGCGCCCTTCCCGACGATCGAGCCACAACGCCAACCGACGCAGCCGTGATCCGGCAAGGCGCAGCCACGCCCGATTCCGGCGACGGGTGTAGTCGCGAGTGAACGGGCACACCCGCACACAGATCGAGCAATCGCTGTTGATCCGCGTCCAATAGGCGAAGCACCGTTCACCATCGATGGTCCACTTCTTCACGCCGACAAGGTTCGAACGGTTGTGCCGTTCGGTGGTCGGTGGTCCGTCAGGGATCGCTTTCGACGGGCAGCCCTTGGAGCAGGCATTGCAGATCTCGCACATCTCGCGCACGCCGAACGAGATCGGCCGATCATGGGCGAGGGGCGCATCGGTGAAGATCTTTCCGAAACGCACGCTGGTGCCGAACTCCGGGGTGATGACAAGGCCGTGCTTCCCGTACTCGCCGAGTCCGGCCTGGATCGCGTACGGCACGGCGAGGGCCGTGTCGTTCATCGACGGCACCGCCCGATACCCGAGGTTACGGAGATATTGGGCCACAGTGAGCAAAACGACCGCGTCCTGGCTGTACCCCATCCCCGTGGCGGCACCCGACAGGGCCGATGGTGCCGTTTCGATGAGCGTCGAGTCCATCGCCTGCCCGATCACGATCACCTGGTCGAGCCCGTCAGGAAGATCGTTGGGCTTGGGGCCGCCAGCCTGGACGGAAAAGCGTTCGGTGTAAGTCCAGCGATCGTCGTAGGCGGCAATACCGACCAGATCGGCACCGGCAGCATGTGCCGCATGCTTGATGCGGGCCGCGGCCTGCTCAGGCGAGCCGAGCTCGACCTGCTCGGCTGCGCCGTCCCGCAACATCGAGAGCGGGTCGAGAAAGCCGTCGCGACGATCGTCGGTCTCGTACATCTCGGCGAACACGTCGGCGACGTGCCAGGTCGCATTGCGGAACGCATAGTCGTTCTGCTGNTACCCCTTCGCCGCTCNCCAGTCGGCGAGGGGTCGGCGGTNGGTGGCGTAGAACGTCTCGGCCTTNTCGGTGTGGACATCGGGGTCGTACCGNGACCGNCTGAACACATCGTCGACCTGACTGAACCGCTCGAAATCCNGACCGACACAGAAACCGCACGANGCATCNGACGCGTCGACCGCCACCGGGATGCGGGCNCTNGTTTTCGCCCGCTGCGCGGCATCGCCTCGACCGGTGTGCATGGCGGCACCCTAGGTCGCNCGGCNCCGNCAGGCCGACNGNCCTCANCCGATNNGCAGATCGTCCACCGAGGTGACGNCGACCCCGTCGACNTNGACCTCGTACGTCCGGNCGGCGAGGTCGACTCGNAGTTCTGCCNACCGCCCTTCCCGCTCCCANCGCATGACGAGNCGCTCCGGTGCCGTATCGCCNACCGTGAAGGCACCGTCGAACAGCGCTGACTCGGATGTCCGCCACCGAAGCAGGTGAAGNAGTGACCGGACCACCGGCCGCTCAAGTTCGNCCTCGAGTGACTCGGAGGAGTGATACGGCCGGTTGATGTCCCGGCCGACACCGGTGCGCCGCAACAACGCCATGTCGTTGGGCGCAGCGAGCAGACCGGCGTAGTAGATCTGCGGGATACCGGGCGAGAAGACCTGGATCAGACGGCTGATGATCTGGGCGGCATCATCGCTGCCGAGCGCCTCGAAGTAGGTGCCGTTGACCTGATANAGGTCGAGATTCGAGGCCGNNGCGCCGGTGGACTCGCGGCTGCGNCCCTCGCTCGCGTCATGCATCGCCTCGACGAGCGCGTCGACCTGCGCAGGCTGGAGGAGTCCCGGCTTGTCGCCCTCAGGCGCGACATCGACCACACCGATGCCGTCGTGGGTGTCGAGCACGGTGACNCAGTTGGTCGGGCGGATGNCGAGCCAGTGTCGGAGCGGCTCGGCGTCACNGGCATGGAGCGCATGCAAGANGAGCGGCGGNAGGGCGAAGTCGTAGACGAAGTCGACCCGAGAGGCGACCTCCATCTGGAACCCGAAGTACGAGTGGATCTCGACCAGCAGGTGCATGCCGCGCNTGTGNGACTCCGTGCGCAGCTGGGAGATGAANTCNAAGCAGGCCGGGAGCATGAAGCANGNGGTGCCGCGCTCCTTGATGGCGTACCCGACCGCNTCGAGACGNACGAGCTTCACGCCATTCTCCGACANCCGATCNAGCACGGTCATCANATAGGCCCAGCCGGCCGGGTGGTAGACGTCGATGTCGATCTGCTCGGACGTGAAGGTGGTCCAGACCTCGGTGGGCACACCGGCGACCTCNTAGGTCGTAAACGGNGGCCANGGCCNCGGCCGATAGANCGNCGCAAGNTCCTCGTCGGTGGCNCCGCCGGGGAAGATCATGTCNCTGGTGAGGAACATGCCGNGGAACTCCGAGGCCTCGCCCTTCTCGAGCCAGTCCTGNAACGGTTCGGATTCCGACGAGACATGGTTGACGATGAGATCGGCCATGATCTCGAAGTCCTCCCCGAGGGCACCGACCTCGGCCCAGCCCCCGAGCCGGGGATCGACCTGGGTGTGATCGATCGGNTCGAANCCCGCATCCGAGCCATCGATCGGCGGGAAGAACGGCAGNAGGTGCGTNCCGCCGAACGCCCCACCAAACGGGCCGCGCATNACCTCNCCGAGGCCGACGAGATCGCCGGCGAGACGGTCGACATANGTGATCAGCTGCGGTGCGTTGCGCAGNGNGGGNGGAGGCGCCGGCCGGGTGTCCATCGACGCNACGCTACCTTCTAGCCTGATCGNCGTGANCGATCAGCCGACCCTNCCCGAGACCAGCGATGTCGTCGTCGTCGGTGCNGGTCTCGCCGGCCTTGCCGCCGCCCGGATCCTGCACGAAGCGGGNCGCTCGGTGGTCGTGCTCGAGGCGTCNGACGGCGNCGGCGGNCGGGTNCGCAGCGACATCGTCGACGGCTTCANCCTCGATCGCGGTTTCCAGATCTTGCTGCGGGCTTACCCCGAACTCGACCGTCAGTTCGACATCGATGCNCTCGATCTCCGCTCGTTCGATCCNGGCGCACTCGTTCGGGTNGGCGAGAAGCTCGCACTGCTCGGCGACCCACTCCGCAAGCCGACGACNCTGCNGTCGTCGGTGCTGTCNCCGGTCGGCAGCCTCTTCGACAAGCTNCGGCTCNTGAAGGATCGCNTTCGCCTCGGCCGCACCGACACCCCCCAGNTGTTGCGACAGCCCGANACGTCNACNCGNGAGGGNTTGGCGGCTCGTGGCTACAGCGACGCCATGATCGACNGCTTCTTCCGTCCNTTTGTCGGCGGNATCCAACTCGATCCGACGCTGTCGACCTCCAACCGCATGTTCGACGTCGTNCTGCANCAACTCTTCCGCGCCGACGCNGTCGTCCCGGCGAAGGGCATGGGCGAGATCCCCGCNCAGTTGGCCGCACGCCTGCCTGCCGANNCCATCCACCTNNACACNCCCGTCANCNCCGTCNGTGCCGGCTCGGTCACCACCGGGCGCGGCACGATCACCGCAACCGACGTGATCGTCGCNGTCGAGGGNCCCGCNGCTNCGGAGCTGCTCGGCCTGCCGCCGGTCGACTCCAACCCGGCCACCTGCGTCTGGTTCGCCGCCGACACCCCACCGATCACCGNGCCNCTGCTCGTCCTCGACGGCGAGGGACCGGCNCGCAACATTGCGATCATGAGCAACGTCTCACCGGCGTATGCGCCNGCCGGCAAGGCGCTGATCGGGGGCGCCTGCCCCGGCATGCTCGACCCCGACGCCGAGCNGNNGGTCCGGGCNCAACTCCGCGACATCTGGGGGGNCCANGTCGACCGCTGGNTCCATCTCCGCACCGACGCCATCCCGCACGGCCAGCCNTCNCAGCCGCCGTCGTTTCCCCCNAAACAGCGGACGGCGCTNGGCGANGGACTNCACGTCTGCGGNGACCANCGCGACACCTCGTCGATCCANGGNGCCNTGTANTCCGGTCGNCGCTGCGCCGAAACNATCCTCGCCGGCTGATCNGGTCACGCTGGGTCCCGCCGNCGGNCGGCCACTACGTTGGCGTTCGTGCGTCACACGACCGAGCAACTCGACATCTGGCGTCGTGACGGCGGCNTGATCCTCGATTCGTTCTTCACGGCCGATGANCTNGCTCCGTGNGTCGACGGCATGGAGCAGATGTACGGGCACCTGCGCCCCGACGATCCGGCNGCCCACGAGAACTNCGACGCCAAGACCCGCTACGCCGCCCAGTTCGCGAACACCNCCGACCTGCCGTTCCNNGCCACTCCCGAACTCAACCTGATCGGNCTGCATCCCGCCCTCGTCGCCTGCGCNCGAGNGGCGCTCGGCACCNANGACGTNCGGATGTACCAATGCCANACGTGGGCCAAGTTCACCGGCCAGACCGACTTCGATCAGCCGTTTCANTGCGACTACAAGAACCACACNCTGACNGTGCCNGGCGAGNACGAACGTCGATCGCACGATCAACTTCATGATNTATCTCACCGACGTCACCGACGAGCACGGAGCNATCCACTATGTGCCGGTACCGGNGTCGGATCCGATCACNGGCCCGATGCGCCCCCAGTTCGCAGGTGAGGCAGCNGGCTANGAAGNGCANNTGCGNGCAATCGAGCGGAGNGGCGCNGCNCCCGCCGGGTCGGTCTTCGCCTANGGCATCGACGTCTTCCACCGAGGCACCAACCTCACCCTGCCCGACGCCCATCGCTTCACCGTCACCGCNAGCTACAANGCCGCCGGCAACGACCAGATCGGCTGGTCGGCCTGGCCTCGCTTCTTCCGNGAGCCGTGGCANCTCGTGATGGACAACGCCAGCGTCGAGCAGCGGACCTGCCTCGGCATCCCCGCACCCGGCGACCCGTTCTGGACCGAGNTGACACTCGCNCGCACCANNGANCGCTGGCCGAANANCGACTGGTCGGCCTACGACNAGGCGCTCGNCACCTCGTCGTCCGANCACGCCTGCTGATTCGTCGACGGGAAGCGAAGCGCGGCCGCCATCTACGCTCGCCCCCATGGCCGATGCACTGATCCTGACCAAGCGCGACGACGGCGTNGCGATCGTCTCCACCAACGACGATCCGCTCAACCGCATGACGCTCGANTACGTCGACATGTTCAGCGANGNGGTCGAGGACATNGCCGCCGACGACTCGATCCGNTCGTTCGTCGTNACCGCCGAGGGCACGACGAACTTCTCCGTCGGCATGAACCTCAAGCAACTGCCCGAGGGCCTGAAGCGGGCGGGCAGCATCGACGCCTTCTTCGATCAACGACTGGCGCTGATCAGCCGCATCGAGACGATGGGCAAACCATCGGTCGCCACCCTCTTCGGGCACTGTCTCGGCGGCGGCATCGAACTCCCGCTCGGGTGCACCTTTCGTCTCGCAGCCGAGGAAGGCGCCAACATCGGCCTCCCGGAGATGGATCTCGGCTCGACGCCGGCGTGGGGCGGCAGCGCCCGCCTCGCCAAGACGGTCGGCCGCCAGCACGCGCTCGACATGATCCTGCGAGCCCAGACCCTCACCGGCCCAGAGGCGCTGGCGATCGGCCTCGTCAATGAGGTCTGGCCGCTCGCCGAACTGAAAGAGCGGGCGATCCAGCTCGCCGTCGATCTCGCCAAACAACCCCGCCTTGCCGTGCACGGCATGCTTGCAGCGCTTCACGACGCCGAGCACAAGACCCTCGACGAACTCCTCGTTGCCGAGCGGGCGGCGGTGCACGCAACCATGGGCACACCCGACGCCGCCGAGGGGATGAGGGCCTTCCTCGAAAAGCGCGCGCCGGTGTTCAACCAGGACGTCGGCTGATCAGGCGTGGGGTTGGGTCGCCATCGCCTCGGCGATCACCTCAGCGGCTGACGCCACACCGGAACCACCAAGTGGCGCGCCAAGGACCCGAAGGCCTGCTTCGATGGTGCCGAGCGCCCCGAGGAGCGCAGGAGGGTTCACATGGCCCATGTGCCCGATCCGGAAACTGCCGGTGTGGTCCATGACACCGAGACCGATCGTGAGTCCGGCGGTGTTCTCGCAGATGCTCGCGAGCGTCAGCGCATCGACGTGAGGGGTCAGAACGGTGGTAACACAGTCGGCCTGCGCTCCACGCTCGCGGATCATCAACTCGACCCCACCGGGGGTCTCCCACGTGAGCACCGCTGACCGGACGGCATCGCCGAGCACCCGATGACGTTGCCAGCGCACGGCGAGGGTCTCTTCGTCGATCATGCGCAGGGCCTCACGGAGGGCGAACAAGTGACTGACCGGCGGGGTACCGGAGAACTGCTGGTAGATCTGCTCGCCCTCGAGTCGGGCCTGCCAGTCGAAGTACCCATCGCGCAGGTCGGCGTTGCGGCCGCGCTCGATCGCACGCTCGTTGGCCCAAACGATGCCGAGACCCGGCGGCGTCATGAGACCCTTCTGTGACGCGGCAATGGTGATGTCGACACCCCAGGCATCCATGTGGAATTCGTCGCACGCCATCGATGCAATGCAGTCGACGACGAAGAGGGCCGATGATCCTGATGCGGCGATCGAACGCCCGATGGCCGCGATGTCGTTGCGGACCGAAATCGCCGTGTCGACGTGGACCGCGAGAANGGCGGCGAACTCGTCGGTCGGGCCAGCGGCGAGTCGGGCCGCAACGGCATCAGGGTCGACCGGTGAGCGAGGCGATGCCGGCAGGGTCTCGACCTCGATGCCGGAACGCTCGAGGAACAGTCCCCANACAGNNGGAAAGCGACCCGATTCCAGAACGAGGACCTTGTCGCCTCGACTGAGCGTGTTGGCGGCCGCCATCTGCCAACCGGAGTGGCCGTTCCCGATGCTCAAGAAGGCGTGACCGGCGGTGTCGGCTACTGCCGGGAGCCGGGCGAACACCTCGTCGGCGACATCGAGCAACTCGCCTTCGTAGATGTTGGGCATCGGTAGCCGGAAGGCCGCGAGCACCCGTTCGGGCATGACCGAGGGACCAGGGATCGCCACCATCGGGGTTCCGTGTCGCAACGTCATCGCCGGGACCGTAGTCCTGGGCGCCATGATCCGCCCGACCCGGCTCGGCTGTCGATGTGCACGCGCATTCTTGTGAGCCGGTGGGGCTCAGGCAGCCTGGCGGGACTCCGCAGTGGCGGCGACGAACGCAGCAAACGCCGGGCACTCGTCAAGCACGGTGGCAAACTCGCGGCGGTTGAATGCCAGGACGTCGGCGTCGCTGAGCGCCGAGACGGTGGCGGTGCGGCGAGAGTTCTCGAGCAGTGCGATCTCGCCGACGATGTCGCCGGCGCCGAGGGTGGCGACCACGTCACCCTCGCGGCTGACGGCGAGCGAGCCGTCGATGACGACGAGGAACTCGCGACCAAAGCCAGCTTCGTCCATGATGGTCGTGCCGTCGGGAACGGTGACACGGGTGCCGAGACGGAGCACCGTCTCAAGTTCGGCCGTGGGGACGGTCGAGGCGACCGTGGAATCCAACAGTGTGGTGGGGATGTCGATGCGACGACGGAGCAGCATTGGGGGGATACCTCCGAGTTTCGCTCCGCACGGAAGTTGCGGGCGTGTCTTCACTGTACGGACGAGAACCGATCTCGAGACGCCGATGCGACAACCGTCACGTCGATGCTTGACGAAGTGGTCAGCGGTTCGAAACACTGCAGACATGACCGTCTTGAACGATCGTTCAACCCACGTGTCGCTGCCGAGTTCCGCAGACCTCGCATCGATCGGGACCGGCTACCACGAGGATCCGGCAGCTTCAATGTCGCTGCGTGCCGACGCCTACACCTCGCCCACGTGGTTCGCGCACGAGCAACAGGCGATCTTCGCCCGCACCTGGCAATGGATCGGCCACGTCGAGAACGTCCGAGATTCGAGCAGCTATATCACCGCACAGATCGCCGGGATGTCGATCGTCGTCGTGCGGACCCTCGAGGGCGAACTCAAGGCCTTCTACAATGTCTGCAAGCACCGGGCCCATGAGCTCGTCGCTGGTGCGGGAACCACCCGCAATCTGGTGTGCCCGTACCACGCTTGGACCTACGACCTCGACGGCCACCTCACCGGTGCTCGCCGCACGGGCGACCTGATCGGATTCGACCCCGCCGAGATCTGCCTCGATGAGGTCCAGGTCACCGAGTTCGGAGGGTTCGTCTACGTCAACCTCGACCAGACCGCAGCACCGCTCGCCGAACAGGCGGGCGAGCTCGGCGCAGAGATCGCCCATTGGGCGCCCGACGTCGAGCAGCTCACGTTTGCTCATCGTCTGACCTATGAGATCGAGTCGAACTGGAAGAACGTCGTCGACAACTTCCTCGAGTGCTACCACTGCCACGTCGCCCACAAGGACTTCGTCTCGCTCGTCGACATGGACACCTACAAGGTGACCACCCACGGGATCTACAGCTCCCACATGGCCGAGGCCGGGAAGAGCACGAATTCCGCCTACGACGTCAGCGAGGCCACCGTCACCGACCACGCCGTCTGGTGGCTGTGGCCCAACACCTGCCTGATGCGCTACCCGGGCCGTGGCAACTTCATCGTCATGCACATCATCCCCGTCGGGCCGGAACGGACGCTCGAGACGTACGACTTCTTCCTGGAGACCGCCGAACCCACCGAGGCCGAGCTCGACTCGATTCGCTATATCGACGACGTCCTTCAACCCGAGGACATCGGTCTCGTCGAGAGCGTGCAGCGCGGTATGCGCACCCCTGCCTTCGGTCAGGGCCGCATCGTGCACGACCCGACCGGCTCCGGGCTCTCGGAGCACGCCGTGCATCACTTCCACGGGCTCGTGCTTGACGCGTATCGCGCCGGCACATGAGTCGGACGTCAGTCGGGAAAGCTCACGAGGATCGCCGCGCAGGCAATCGTGACCCCGCCGGTGCCGTCGGCATCGATGGGCGGAACGTTCAGACCGCCCTTTTCGGCCTGCACGGTCACGACGCCATACGGCACCTCGTCGGCGACCGCATCGAGATCGACGGCATCGGGATCGGCACAGCCGATCATCACATCGACGTGCATGTCGTCGCGGGACTTACCGGCCGCATTGAAGAGGTTGAGCGAACTGTGTCGAAGGGCGTCGAAGACCGCCCGTCGGGCTGCCTTGGTGTAGTCGCGACCTCGGACGTCGACGCCCATGCCCATTTCAGTGACCCAGCGCGTGGTGCTCATGACCGAGACGGTACTCGCTGGCGGCGCAGCGCCACATGGCCGTCCGGCACCCGAACCGAACCCGTCCCCACCCGGGCTGGCATCACCGGCCCAAACCCGAAAGGAACCCTCGATGGGAATGCTTGATGATCGGATCGCCGTTGTCACCGGTGGACGCGGCGGTGTCGGACGGGCGGTCTGTGAACGCTTCGAGGCCGAGGGCGCCATCGTCTATGCCGGCGATCTGAACGACGGCGGCAGTGTCGGTGGCGACGCGCCCGCCGGCTCCTTCCTCCCCCTCGACGTCACCGACGAGGCTGCCGTCATGGCTGGCTTCACCCATGTGCGCGACACCCACGGCCAACTCGACATCCTCGTGAACGCTGCCGGTATCGAGATCGAGGAAACGATCGAGACCACGACGCTTGACCAATGGAACCGGATCTTCGCCATCAACGTCACCTGCACGTTTCTCACGTCGAAGCATGCGTTGCCGCTCCTTCGGGAAAGCGAAGGCCACGCTTCGATCATCAACTTCGGCAGCTACGACGGCTTCATCGCCGACCCTGAACTGGCGGCCTATTGCGCCACCAAGGGTGCTGTCCACGCCCTCACCAAGGCAATGGCGTGCGACCANTCCCCCGAAGGCATTNGAGTCAACGNCGTGTGCCCCGGCTACGTCGATACACCAATGCTGCAATCGTTCTTTCAGGAGAACGGCGACATCGACTCGCTGCAGCAAGCCGTCCGCGACGTCCATCCGTTGCGCACGTACGGCACACCGACCGACATCGCAAACCTCGTCAACTGGCTGGCGAGCGACGAGGCCCGCTACGCATCCGGCCAATTGTGGGTGCTCGACGGAGGCCTGTCGGCACAGGTCCAGCAGATGCGGCTCTNATGCACGACGACNCCTCGACCGACAAGCGGGAACGCATCCTGGAGGCGGTCCTCGCAGTGCTCGCCCGCAACGGCATCTCGGGCGTGACCATGCGAGCCGTCGCCCGAGAAGCAGAGGTCGCACTCGGCCTCGCCACCTACTACTTCGAGGACAAGGACGGTCTCGTCGCTGCGGCGCTCGAACGGATCGCCGATAGCGACGCCGCCCTCGTCGAACCGACCCCCGGTGCCCAGCCCGGCGAAGCGCTGCGAGTTGCTCTCCACCGCATCGCCGACCCTGATTTCCTGTCCGTTCCCTACCTGGCCCTCCGGCTCCAACTGTGGTCGCTCGCCGGCGTCGACGAGCGNTACGCCGCGATCAACCAGGCGGCGCAACGGCGCTACCTCACCGGNCTGGTCNCGTTGNTGGCCGCCGCCCGGCCNGATCTCNNTCCTGGCGAGGTCGAACGGCGGGCNAACGACATCCTCATCGTGCAGAACGGGACCTGGTTGACCTCGGCCCTCGTTCCCGACCCCGATACGGTCGCCCGCTCCGTTGCCAGAACCGAGGCAATCGCCTTCGATGACGGGCCTGACAGTGCAGCGACCCGCTCGGCCTGAGGATCAGGCTCGCACGGCCGCGTGCGCTGCGTGCACGACCCGTATCGACCGCATGACATGGTCAGTCGACGGGAACATCCGGTTCATCGCATAGACGACCGCGAGGTCCTGTTCGAGGTCGACGACCGCCATCGAGCCGCCAAGGCCGGCCCACCACACCGTCTCGTCGTTCACCCCGACCGGCATCGATCGAGAGCTGTGTCCGAAGCCGACACCCATGCGGACATTCGTGCCCGTGACAGGGTCGGGACCATCCCAGTCGACCGTGCGGACGAGATCGAGCGCCCGCTCGCCGAGTGGGTCGCGATCGATGACCGGGTGGCGAGTGAGGAGGCTGAGCAACTGCGCGACGGAGCGAGCGTTGCCGTGGCCGTTCGACGAGGGGAACTCTGACGCCTGCCACCGAACCGTGTTGACGTCGGCCACACGGTCGGGACCNTCGTTCGATGGCGGCATTGCGGCGTGGTCGGTCTCGGCAATCCGCGGCCGGACCGACTCAGGAACGCCCAGGTGAAAGTCGATGTCATGCGGTTCGGTGAGCTCAGCGCGGATCCAGTCACCCATCGTCTGCCCGGTGACCCGGCGTACGACCTCGCCGAGCAGGAACCCCTGGGTGAAGGCGTGGTACGCAAACGCCTCCCCGGAAGGTCGAATCGGCGGCTGCGCGGCCAAAAGGGAGCAGCATTCGTCCCAGTCGAACATCGTCTCGTGCTCGAGTGGCGGCCGGAACTCGTGGAGCCCGGCCAGATGGGTGAGCGCGTGGCGAACGGTGACATCGCCTTTCCCGGCCGCCGCGAACTCGGGCCAGTGCGCGGCGATTGGATCGTCGACCGACAGCACACCCTGGTCGTGGAGGAGCAGCACGACGAGCGCCGCGACCGTCTTGGTCGTGCTCCACANATTNACGATCGTGTCGGACTCCCACGGGCGCGATCCGTCGACCGACGCCGATCCACCCCAGACGTCACAGACGAGACGGCCACGGTGCACGACCGCAGCACTTGCGCCAAGTTCCGCATCCTCGTCGAAGTTGGTGGCGAGCGCCGACCGCACCGGTTCGAACCGCTCGTCGGCGTCGCCGCTGATCGTGGGTGCCATCGGCCACCTCCGCATCCGGGCGAACGACGGCGATCGTAGTCCTGACATGCGCCGCCCCACCCCCCTGCCTGCCGGGCCCGGCCAGGAGTCCGTCTGGGACTACCCCCGCCCACCCCACATCGAGGTTGTCGATCGTCACGTCCGGGTCGAAGTCGGTGGCCTGGTCGTGGCCGACACCCGCGCCCCCATCCGGATTCTGGAGACCAGCCACCCGCCGACCTATTACGTCAAACCCAACGATGTGGAACTCGGATTGCTGCAGGCCGTTCCTGGCGGCACGTATTGCGAATGGAAGGGCGAGGCCGCCTATTTCGATGTCGTCGTTCCCGATGGACGGGTCGAACGTGCCGCTTGGTGGTACGAGGAACCGACCGGCGACTTCGCCGACCTGAAGCACCATCTCGCCTTCTACCCGGCACTCGTGGCGTGCTTCGTCGATGGTGAGCGAGTCCAGCCGCAGCCCGGGTTGTTCTACGGCGGTTGGGTCACGAGTGATGTGGTCGGCCCGTTCAAGGGCGAGCCGGGCACCAACTTCTGGTAGCGATCAACGCGCCGCCGAGAAACCAGCGGCAGGATCCCATCTATTAGCCCAAGGCTAAAGGGGGCCGATAGCCTGTCGGGATGGCCCAGATCACGATCGGTTCTCGGATCAAGAAGTCGCCGTTCCACGCCGCCGCGGCTGTGGCGGGCGCGAGCCACTACACGATCTACAACCGCATGTACATGCCGACGAGCTATGGCGACGCCCTCGGCGAATACGAGCGCCTGATGACCGGCGTGTCGATCTGGGACGTCGGCGCCGAGCGCCAA
This sequence comes from Acidimicrobiaceae bacterium, assembly GCA_002699625.1. Classification (GTDB taxonomy): domain Bacteria; phylum Actinomycetota; class Acidimicrobiia; order Acidimicrobiales; family Aldehydirespiratoraceae; genus UBA11606. The sequence continues at coordinate 11,178 of PABW01000034.1, read as the reverse complement.
GTCGAAATTGAGGGCCCCGACGCTCGTGCCTTCGCCGACTATGTCTCGTGCCGCGACCTCTCGACCCTGAAGGTCGGCCGAGGCCGCTACACGCCGATGGCCAACTTCGACGGCATCCTGATCAACGACCCGATCGCGATGCCGATCCGTGAGGACCTGTGGTGGCTGTCGATCGCCGACAGCGACGTCGCCTTGTTCTGCCAGGGTGTCGCCGGCGCAAAGGGTTTCGACGTCACCGTCCGCGAGCCCGACGTCTCGCCGCTCGCAATCCAGGGACCCAAGGCCGAAGATCTCGTTCGTGACCTGATCGGCGACATCGTCGACGAGATCGGCTTCTTCCAGTTCCGCGAAGTCGAGCTCCAGGGCATCCCGATGGTCGTCATGCGGTCGGGCTGGAGCCGTCAGGGCGGCTTCGAACTCTTCTTAACCGACGGCAGTCGAGGTCAGGAACTGTGGGATCTCGCCTTTGCGGCCGGCGCCGCGTACGGAGTCGCCCCCGGAACCCCCCACCAGATGGAACGCATCGAGAACGGGCTGTTGTCGTATCGCTCCGACACCGACGACGACACCGATCCGGTCGAAGCCGGCCTCGGCAAGTGGTGCAACATGGACGCCGGTGACTTTGTCGGCAAGGCCGCGATCATCGCCCGCCACGAGGACCCCGACGCCCGAAAGCTGCTCGTCAACGTGCACATCGACGGCGACATGCCCGCCTCGGAGAACCCGTGGCCGGCGACCATCGCCGGTCAGCCCGCCGGCGAGCTCCGCGTCGGTGTCTGGTCACCCAAGCTGGAACGCAACATCGGACTTGCGCTGGTGCCGGTCCGCCATGCGGCGCCAGGGACCACGCTCGACGTCGATGCCGAGGGTGTGGCGCTCACGATGACCGTCACCGACATCCCGTTCGGCGACAGCCTCTGATCGATCGCCGGGTCGACGCGGCCTAGAGCACGCGGTCGAGGACGGCCTCGAGCGAGGCGACCGTGCGNTCGANNTTGTGCAGCTTGTCGAGGCCGAACAGCCCGAGGCGGAAGGTCGAGAAATCNTCGCCCTCGTCCACCTGCAACGGCACGCCACCGGCGATCTGCATNCCGGCNGCNGCGAACTTGGCGCCGCTCTTCACCTCAGGGTCGCTCGTGTAGGACACGACGACACCNGGCGCNTGGAAGCCCTCGGCGGCGACGGAGATCACGCCTCGTGACTCGAGCGCGGCACGCACCTTCGTACCGAGTTCCTGCTGCTCAGCCATGACCTTGTCGAAGCCGTACGCCTCGGTCTCGAGCATGACGTCGCGGAACGTGCGCAGCGCATCGGTGGGCATGGTGGTGTGGTAGGCGTGACCGCCGGTCTCGTAGGCCTGCATGATCTCGCGCCACTTGCGCAGGTCACAGGCGAACGATGAGCTGTGCGTCTTCATCAGGCGGTCGTGGCCCCGCTCGCTGAGCATGACGAGCCCGGCGCACGGTGATCCGCTCCAGCCCTTCTGCGGCGCCGAGATCAACACATCGACACCGGTGGCCGCCATGTCGACCCAGATCGCCCCCGACGCAATGCAATCGAGCACCAACAGGCCGCCGACCTCGTGGACGGCGTCGGCGAGCGCCGAGATGTAGTCGTCGGGCAGGATCATGCCTGCCGAGGTCTCGACGTGCGGCGCGAACACGACCGCCGGCTTCTCTTCGCGGATCGCGGCGACGACTTCGTCGATCGGGGCAGGGGCGAACGGCTCCTGGCTTCCGGGCTCGGCTCGACGGGCCTTCATCACCGTGTGGCTCGCCGGGATGTTCCCAGCCTCGAAAATCTGGGTCCAGCGATAGCTGAACCAGCCGTTGCGCACGACAAGCACGTGCTCCCCGGTGGCGAACTGGCGGGCGACCGCCTCCATGCCGTAGGTCCCGCTGCCGGGCACGACCACAACGGCATCAGCGTTGTACACATCGCCGAGTACCCGGGAAATGTCGTTCATCACCGTCTGGAACGACACGCTCATGTGGTTGACCGAGCGGTCGGTGTACACGACGGAGTACTCGAGAAGGCCGTCGGGATCGATATCGGGAAGCAGGCCAGGCATGGCGCCGAGCCTACTGCTGACCCGTCGACCGATGACGAGCGGCGAGCGCATCGTCAGCGGAACTCCTCGTCGCTAGCCTCCGCAACGCATGGTGACCCCCGCCGAGGAACAGCCTGAGACCATCACGGTCGATGCGTGGCTCACCGGTGCGCGGGCCAGCCTCGATCGCGTTCAACCTCAGGATCTCGCCCAAGAGATCGCTGATGGCGCCATCGTCATCGATACCCGCGACAGCGCCGACCGGGAGGCCGAGGGCGCGTTGCCGGGCGCCGTCATCGTCACCCGCAATGTGCTCGAGTGGCGGATGAGCCCGTCGAGCCCGACCCGCCTCGAAGGCATCACCGCCGACTCGCGGGTGATCATCGTGTGCAACGACGGCTTCTCATCGTCGATTGCTGCCGCCGGTCTTCATGATCTCGGGTTGCCTCGAGCTACCGATCTCGTCGGCGGGTACCGGGCGTGGCGAGCCGCCGGCAACTAGAGCTCGTCAGACCCACGGGCAGTTCGAGTTGCGGTCGCCGTAGGTGGTGCCGGTGGCGAACCGGTCNAAGCCGAACGGNGTCAACTCCCACGGCATTTCGCCGGTNANGAGCATGTCAGCGGTGAGCTTGCCCACACCGATCATCTTGAAGCCGTGGTTGGAGTCNGCGATGACGAAGGCGTTGTCNGCGACATGGTCGAAGATCGGCACATTGTCGGGCGTGAANGCNCCGATGCCNCCGTTGCGNCGCTGCTTGAAATANGGCTCCAGATTCTCGAANCGCTTGAAGAGCATGCCGAGGGTCTTGCAGTAGTACTCGGGGAACCACTCGTCGGCCTGGTAGGCGTCAGACAGGTGGCCGTAGGGCTCAACCTGGGCGGAATCACCGATCGGGATCGGGATCGTGCCGCCTTGCAGACCAGGGGCGCCGACCCGTTCGGCTGCGTACCGGGTGTAGGTGTAGACGTGGTCTTGGATCATCTCGCCGTCGTCGCCGTACACGGGCGTGTTCATCAACTCGACGTGCAGCACCGGTGCGTCTTTGCCGTCGGCGGTGCGGTAGTCGACCCCGGGCGGCATCCAGACCTCGCCCTCGAGGAGCCGCCAGTAGGTCCACATGGCGTGATCGTTCGCGATGTGGCCGTCGGGGTAGACGATGTCGAGCGTGTTGGGCCCACCGAGCCATTCCCAGTGGCGGGGTGTCCATGCTCCCGCGCCGATGACGACCTGATCACAGGTGATCGTGCCGGCGGTGGTTTCGACCGCCCTCACGGAGCCGCCTCCCACGCCGCCGCCGGCGCCCGACGATGCATTGCCGGAACCCATGTCGTAGCCGGTGACCTCGACGCCGTAGACGCGTTGCACCCCCCATTGCTGACACTTCTGGTCGAGGCCCCACATCACCATGTGGGTGCCCGCATACCCCGATCGGTGTTCGTGGAGCACGACATCGCACTTGTCGGTCTTGAAATCAGGCCAGATCGAGGTCAGGAACCGATGCGCATCGTCACCGGTGTAGAGGTCGCTCGGGTAACCCGAATCGATCTGGCTCTGGTTGAGCTTGATGTAGTCCTCGGTCTGGTTCTCTTCGCCGATCGACACATACCCGACCTGCTGAAAACCGAAGTTGACCGGGTCGGACTCCCACACCTCGACACTGGCTCGCAGGATCGAGTGGAGCGGGCCGGTCATGTAGAGGTTGCGGACACAGCCGCAGGCGAGGCCGGTGGCACCGGCGCCGGGCCCTTGCTTGTCGATCAGGACGACATCGCTGCCCTTGCCCTTGCCACTCCGCTCGAGTGCCATAGCCAGGTGGTAGGCGGTCGACAGACCGTGGATTCCGGCACCGACGACCACATAGCTCGCACTCGACGGCAGGGCGGCGACATTGCTCAGCGGAACGACCGGGGGGTTCTGCAGGACGCCGTCGACCTGTTCGGGCAGGGGGCGATCCATGAAGGGATACCACTGGTTGTGGCCTGCGGTGTTGGGACCGGCATTCGGAAAATCCATGGGCGGAATGTACGGACTCGACCACGTGCTGGCAAGGGTCTCGAAGCCGGGCCGAGGCGGGTCGGGCAACGGCGCGGAAACCGATCCCCGGTAGCCGAGTCGGGGCCGGACGGGGTAAACCAGGGTCGTGCTGATCGTCGTCTCCCCTGCCAAATCACTCGACTACGAGTCTGAGCTCCCCACCAAGAAGCACTCCGAGCCGCGCATGCTCGACGAAACCCAAGCACTCGTCGACGTGATGGCAGAGAAGTCGCCTGNCGAGATCGCCAGGCTGATGTCGGTCTCCCAGGGCCTGGCCGAACTCAACCATGAGCGCTACCAGGACTTCGAGCAGCCNTTCACCACCGACAACGCCCGTCCGGCGATCCTCGCCTTCACGGGCGACGTGTACCTCGGCATGGATCCGAGCGGCACCTTCACCGANCGCGACTTCACCCACGCNCAGAAGGTCCTCCGGATCCTGTCGGGCCTGTACGGCGTGCTCCGCCCCCTCGACCTGATGCAGCCNTACCGGCTCGAGATGGGCACCTCGCTNANGACCGACCGNGGCGACTCGCTCTACTCGTTCTGGGGCGACCGCATCACNGATCANCTCAANGCCGACATCGCCGAGTCGCCGGGCGCGAACGTGCTCGTCAACCTGGCCAGCAACGAGTACTTCGGTTCGGTGAAGCCCGNNNNGATCGANGCCCGGATCATGACGCCGACCTTTCTCGANTCCAAGAANGGCGGTCCNNACAAGATCGTGTCGTTCTTCGCGAANCGGGCTCGNGGCGCCATGTCGGGNTGGATCATCCGAGAGCGCATCAAGAGCGCNAAGGCCCTCGTCGAATTCGACGGNATGGGCTACCNCTACGACGCCGAACGCTCGACCNCCGACGANCCCGTCTTCNTNCGCGAAGACGGNGCGATGGGCTGACGCCGANNCCGAGGTCGGCCANACTCNGCNCCATGAATCAACCGAGCCTCGAGCGNGGCGCCGACGACCAGACGTTCCACGACGTCATCGAGGCCTACTGCGGCGCGCTGTCGTACGCGCCGGGTGAGACCGCGACGGTGCACGTCTCCACCCACGCAGCGGCGTACGACGTGGTCGTCGAGCGGTGGGGTGGCGAGCGNACCATCGCCTGGGCNGCCAACACGGTGCCCGGCACCTTCCACGAACCCCCGGCCGATGCCGACGCGAACGGGTGCGGTTGGCCGACGNCGATCGAGATCCCGATCGACGAATCGTGGCGGTCGGGCTTTCATCTGATCACCCTTCGNGCCCACGACGGGCCCGACGGNCGACGGGTNGCCCACACCGGCTTCGTNGTGCGNGCCGGAGCGCAGCGANAGCATGCCGTGCTCGTGCTCGCCACCAACACNTGGAACGCCTACAACACGTGGGGCGGCAAGAGCCTNTACACCGGCGGCCACCAGGTCTCGTTCCGGCGNCCNTGGNCNCGCGGNATGCTCGANCGGCCCGAGGTCGAGCGTGANGACCGAAAGTCNCGNCCGGTCCACACCGGCGAGGAGCCCGACGACGGGGGGTTCNTCTTCCAGGAGTACCGNCTGCCCCGGAACTATCCGTCGGCGATCGGGTCGACNGGTTGGTTCACCCACGCCCGCCGCTTCGTCGAGTGGGCCGAGCGCGANGGGCGCTCCTTCGATNTNCTNGCGTCGACCGACCTCGACCTNCANCCNGACTGNCTCGACGGCTACGACCTCGTCCTCGGGGTCGGTCACGACGAGTACTGGTCGGCNGGGCANCGCACGGCGATCGANNGCCACGTGCNNCGCGGTGGCCACTACGCCTCGTTCTCGGGCAACACGATGTTCTGGCAGGTCCGCATCACCGANGGCGANCGGGGNACGGCGATGATCGGNCACAAGTACGCAGCCCATCGNGACGATCCGGTNGTGGGGACCGACGACGAAGCGTCGATGTCGGGCATGTGGGCCGANCCGCTCGTCGGCCNGCCCGAATGGTCGTTCCTCGGCGCCGGCTCGGCCTTTGGNCTGTACGCCCGGTTCGGGAGCGGCACGCCACGAGGNGTCGGTGGCTTNGTCGTCTACCGGTCCGACCATTGGCTCTTNGAGGGAACCGGCCTCGGGTACGGCGANGTGCTCGGCCTCGANGCNGGCATCGTCGGCTANGAAACCGTCGGCTGTCCGATCCAACTCGACGACGTNAACCTTCCGGTGCCGCGCNCNCGGGACGATCTTCCGGCAGAGCANGAGATCGTGGCGTGGACACCNGCCACCAACCTGGGGATGGGCGACTACCCGAAGTCGGTNGCGGCGTTCGGCGACCANGGCGACCTNGAGTTCGTCGCCGACCGGGTNTTCGCCNANACGGCCGACCCNNTCGNATCGGCNCGCCANGGCAANGCCGTGATGTCGGTCGCTCGNCCCTTCGACNATGGCGGCGAGGTCGTCGTGTGCGGCNCGACCGACTGGGTGTTCGGTCTCGGCGACCCCCGAGTCGCNCGNGTGACCGCCAACGTGCTCGACCGNTACCTCGACTGNGCCNNNCGGCCGGAANGTGATCAGGCGGTCAACGCNCGGAACCGATCGAGNTCGACGTTGCCNCCCGANAGGGTGATNCCCACCCGCTGACCCGTCACGTCAACGGCACCGCTGAGCACCGCNGCGAGCGCNGANGCGCCCGANGGTTCGACGACNACGTTNAGGCGCTGNAAGGCGAGTCGCATCGCGGCCACGATCTCNTCGTCNGTCACNGTGACGATCTCGTCNACCCGCTCCNNGATCACCGGAAANGTGNGCGCACCTGGCGCNCGCGTCTGCTGGCCGTCGGCGATGGTTCGTGGNGTGTCGNNNAGTTCGACGATGCGNCCCTGCTCNAGTGACTGCTTGACGTCGTCGCCTGCCTCGGGCTCGACCCCGATGACGCGGACAGGGCCCATCGCCGCGGCGACCGTGGCGCACCCCGAGATCAGTCCGCCTCCGCCGACGCATACGACGAGTGTGTCCAACGGGGCCGTGTCGAAGAGCTCCATCGCCAGGGTTCCCTGACCGGCCATCACGTCACGGTGATCGAACGGCGGGATAAGGGTGAGGCCTCGCTCCTCGCCGAGTCGTTCCCCGATGTCCTCCCGGCGCTCCGTGTAGCGGTCATAGAAGATGACGTCGGCGCCGTAGCCGACCGTCGCCGCNCGCTTCACCGCCGGAGCGTCNNCGGGCATCACGATCACNGCCGGAATGNCGTGCAACGCAGCGGCNAGCGCGATCGCNTGNCCGTGGTTGCCTGAGGANTAGGTCACCACACCGCGNGCGCGTTCATCNGGNGNGAGCGAGGCNATGGCGTTGTAGGCGCCACGGAACTTGAACGANCCGGTGCGCTGGAAGCACTCGGCCTTGANNCGGAGATGNGCNTCGAAGCGCTCGTCNAGGGTTCGGCTGGTGAGTTCGGGGGTGATGTTGGCGATACCGGCGAGNCGCTCGGCTGCCCGGGCGACGTCGTCGACGTGCAACTCGGGTTCCATGTCGCGACCGTAGGCGAGAACGTCACGCNGTAGCTCGCCAATTCCTCGTACTGTTCAGGCATGGCACCGCAGATCCTCGTGCTCAACGGACCGAACCTGAACCTCCTCGGCACGCGCGANCCCGAGGTCTACGGNACCGACACGCTCGACGACATCGTCGCCGAACTCACCGCCATCGCCGCCGAGCGGGGCGCNGAGCTGCGNCACGTCCAGTCGAANCACGAGGGCNCGCTGATCGATGCNCTCCATGACGCCCNCGAGTGGGCCGACGGCGTGATTTTCAACCCGGGCGCCTACACCCACACCTCNATTGCGCTTCGGGATGCGGTCATCAGCAGCGAACTGCCNGTCGTCGAGACCCATCTCTCGAACGTGCACGCACGAGAAGAGTTCCGGCATCGGTCGATGCTTTCGGGTGTGTGTCTCGGCGTCGTCCTGGGCTTCGGNAAGCACAGCTACGCGGCAGCGCTCGATGCCCTGCTGCGTCATCTCGACTGANCCACCCGTCGATCGGGGTGCNCCNCCNCCNGTGNTGCCGGNTGCTCAGCGNGTCAACCGCTGCTGATNGAGCGTGCGGACCACNTGGAGATCCGACCCCATCNACTCGACCTGNTCCTGCAGGGCGTCGAGATGTTTGCGTCGGGGCGCCGCATCCCACATGCCNGCACCGGAGATCANGAATCCGACCGCATANACGAACCAGTGACCGCTGAGNAGGAAGCAGACAAAGCCGATCCAGCCNGCTGCCTCGGCAAGGCCGATTCGGATGAAGGTGGCGCGCTGGTAGGAGCCGGCGAACGCTTCCGGCGNTGACACGTCGGGCTCNTGCACNAANCGGGGCACGAGCAGCTGGGCGAAGACGCCNAGCATCGCNGTGATCGCAATGCCGGTNGAGAGGCCGAGCGGGGCGNCNTCGCGTTGACCGAAGAGCAGCACCGGGATCCAGATGATCACCAACACGTTGGCGAAGCCGAGCCAGACCATCCGCATNGACTGCAGGCCCGAGGTCTGNCCGACCATCGCNCGCATGCCGATGAACGGCACGATCAACTTCGGGTAGGTCCGAAGTACCGGACCCCANCCGGGGTCGGCGTGCGGCGTGCTCACACCAGTTCGATACCGGCGCTGGTCATCTCGGCCAGCGCGGCCTCGGTGGTGTCGGGGGCGACGCCGGCGCAGTGGTCGAGCAGCACGCGGGTGTCGAAGCCCGCCACCTTCGCGTCGAGTGCCGTGGCCCGCACACAGTGATCGGTGGCAAGCCCGACGACATCGACGGCCATGACGCCACGAGCAGTCAGCCACGCGCCGAGCAGGACCGACTCGTCTGCTGACGCGCCGCCGTCAAACCCGGTGTAGCTCGCCGTCGTGCGCCCCTTGAGGAAGAGTTCATCGATAGCGATGTCGAGGTTGTCGTGGAACTCCGCACCGGGGGTCTCGGCGCCGCAGTGAACCGGCCAGGTGTCGACAAAGTTCGGGGCGTCGTCACCGGTCGCCCAGTGCTCACCCGGATCTTGATGCCAGTCCTTGGTGGCGACGACGAAGGCGTAGGTCCCCTTGGCCCGGTCGAGGCCGACGGTGTCGGTGATCGACTGGGCGACAGCGGCGCCGCCGTCGACCGCCAACGAACCCCCTTCGCAAAAGTCGTTCTGCACGTCGACGACGACGAGGGCCTTTAGGGATTCCGGCATCGGCGTGGTCTCACTCATTGGGCACCTCCGGAGGGGACGGGGGTCGACAGGGGCTCTTCAACACCTTCCCAGACGGTGGGGATGGCAGGCGAGTGGGTGGGCCACGGCGTGCGGTCGGCGTCCTGGAGTCGGCTGCGCCGCTCCGCACATCGGGCTTGGGCTTCAGCCGGGTTGGTGAGGTCGGCGACGATCTCACCGTCGCGTACGAGCGGCACCTGCGGATTCATCGTGTCGTCCGCGAGCTCGACGGGCAGGACCGAGAGGACCTCCTGGATGAACCGGCCATCGGCATCGACAACGCGATGCACATCCTTGCGCCCACCAAGGGTCTTCTTGCCGGGCGAGAGTTTGCCGACGGCGCGCAACTCGCTGTGAGGGTCGTCGGCGACGGCGATCGACACGAGCTTGTAGACCATCGAGGCGGTGGGGTGGCCCGAACCGGTGACGAGGCTGGTGCCGACGAGGTATGCGTCGATCGGTGCGCTCGCCGCTTCGAGCTCTGCGACCCGGAACTCGTCGAGGTCGGAACTCACCACGATGCGACAGTCGGTCGCGCCGAGGCTGTCGAGCAGTTCGCGGGCCGCCACGCTGTCGCGCAGCAACTCGCCGGAGTCGATGCGGATGGCCCCGATGTCGGGACCGACGACCTTCACGGCCCGACGGATGCCTTCCATCACGTCGAACGTGTCGACCAGGTAGGTGGAGTCGACGCCGAGGGTGGCCTGCTGCGCCTCGAACGCCTCCTCCTCGTTGGCGTGAGCGAGGACGAACGCGTGCGCTGTGGTGCCGCCGGTGGGGATGCCGTGACGCCGACCGGCCTCGAGGTTGGACGTGGTGTCGAACCCGCCGACGAAACCGGCGCGAGCAGCGGCCACGGCGGACTCGGGATCGGTGCGGCGCGAGCCGCCCTCGATCAAGAGGCGGCCGCCAGCGGCATCGGCCATGCGGGCCGCAGCCGAGGCGACGGCACAATCGTGGTTGAGCACCGAGAGCATCACCGTCTCGAGCATGACGCACTCGGCGAAGCTTCCGGTCACGGTCAGAACCGGCGAGTACGGGAAGAACAGTTCGCCCTCGGCGTAGCCGGTGATGTCGCCGCTGAATCGATATTCCCGCAGCCAGTCGGTCATCTCGCCGTCGGTGACGACCCCGGCCCGAACGAGATGGTCGATCGTGGCGTCGTCGAAGCGGAAGCGGCTGACGGCGTCGAGCACGCGATCGATGCCGGCGACGACGCCGTACGCACGACCGGCCGGGAGTCGGCGGGCGAAGACCTCGAACACAGCTCGTCGATGGGCGACACCGGATTCCAGTGCCGAGGCGACCATCGTGAGTTCGTAGTGATCGGTCAGCAGCGCCGACGTGGGCGGTTCCACGTCTTCACCCTAACGGGACCCCACCATGACCCCGGCATCGTTTGTGCCCTTGTGATCGATCAGCGCCCGGGCCGGTCAGAACGTCCCGCCCAGGGGTACGTTTTTTCCTGATGAATGCTCCCAGCCCGTTCATGGTGATGCACTCGATGACGGCCGACCGGTCCGTGCTCGATGGCAAGGAACTCACCAAGCAGACCCGCCGGCGTGTCATGTCGTTCGCCCGGCCCTATCGGGCCTCGATCGTGGGCTTCCTCGGAACGATCATCGCCTCGACCTTCCTCGGCCTGCTGCCCCCGCTGTTGATCCGGGAGATCTTCGACGATGCCATCCTCGACGGCGACGGCGGCTACCTCAACATCCTCTTCCTCTTTATGATCGCCGCTGCGCTCGGCGAAGCGGTGCTCGGACTCGTTGAGCGCTACCTGTCGAGCCGGATCGGTGAGGGCCTGATCTACGACCTTCGGGTGAAGCTGTTCGACCACGTCCAGCGGATGCCGATCGCCTTCTTCACCCGCACCCAGACCGGCACGCTCATCAGCCGGTTGAACAATGACGTCATCGG
>PABW01000033.1 GCA_002699625.1 Acidimicrobiaceae bacterium | reverse complement strand
ATGGGCGGCGGATCTTGATGCGGTCGCGTACGTCGGTGACGACCTCGGCGATCTGCCCGCCTTCGATGGCCTCGACGTGCTCGCCGCTCGTGGCGTGGCGACGGTTCGGGTCGCCGTTGCATCCGACGAGGCGCCGCCAATCCTGCTCAATCGGGCCGACCATGTCGTCGAAGGCCCGGCGGGGGCGCAGGCGTTGCTCGAAGAACTCGTCGGACTCGTCGCGTTGGCGTCGGGCTGACTGACGCTCGCCGTCGTCTGCAGGGCACCATGGGGGCGATGCACGTACTCGCCTGCGCCGACAAGTTCCGTGGAACCCTCACCGCCCCAGAGTTCGGGGCCGCGGTGGTCGCTGGTGCCGAGGGCCATGAGGTCGTGGTCCAACCGCTCGCTGACGGCGGCGAAGGAACGCTCGATGCCTTCGGTGGGCCGAATCGGCGCACGACGGTCACCGGACCACTCGGCGAACCGGTCGATGCTGCGTGGCGGTTGTCGGGTGGACGGGCGGTGATCGAGATGGCGAGGGCGTCGGGTCTTTCGCTCGTGGGCGGCGCCGACGGCAATGATCCACTCGAGGCGACCACTGCGGGAACCGGTGAATTGATCGCCAAGGCGGTCGAGGCAGGCGCAAGTGAGATCATCNTCGGGCTGGGTGGCTCGGCNACCACCGACGGGGGNCTTGGCGCACTCCGGGCCCTGNCTGCACCNTCNCGGCTGCGTGGGGTGGATCTGGTCGTNGCCTGNGACGTCGAGACGCGNTTCACGGACGCAGCTCNGNTGTTCGGGCCGCAGAAGGGNGCGANTGNGGCNCAGNTNCGTNTGCTCACCGCNCGGCTCGAACGCCTGGTCGATGTGTACCGGTCCGAGCANGGNGCCGATGTTGCGGNNGTCGNNGGTGGGGGAGCGGCGGGNGGACTCGCNGGTGGTCTCGTCGCTGCNGGGGCTCGNCTNGAGTCNGGNGCGGCCCTGATCGCNGACGCCGTCGACCTGTACGACAAGATCGAGNNCGCCNACCTNGTCGTCACCGGNGAGGGCAGGGTCGATGCGACCTCNTTCGACGGCAAGGTGGTCGGNGCGGTNATCGANCTCGCAGCAGCAGCCGAATGCGACGTGCTCGTGATCGGTGGNCGGATNGACGANGANGCCCGNCANCGCCTCGATGNTCTNGGTGTCGCNTGGNTGGANCTNGTCGACGCNCATGGCGAGACGACAGCGATGNCGGCNACCGCNGATGNCGTNACNGNGTCGATCAGCGACGNCCTTTCGCGCTGACCGCCCACCCGAACAGGGCGATGACGATCACCACGAACAGCCCGAAGCGGATCAGCCGCAGTGCGCTGGAGATGAACCAGTCGAGCACGGTGAAGGTNCCCCAGAGGGCGAGCGCGCCGACGGCNATCTTCGCTGCGAGAGGAANTCGGGGCGCTGGCGGCNNTGCGTCCGGACGNTCGAAGNTCATGCCCCGATGGTAGAGGCCGGGGGNTCCGCNGGGGTCCGGGGNCACCTGNCNGACGAGGGTTCGCTGACCTAGGGTCGTCGCTCGTGGCNCTCGTCCGNATTCCCAACACCTTGCGTTCNCTCACGGGTGGCGTNGGTGAACTCACGNTNGANGGTGCCGATCTCGCNGCCGTGCTGGTTNCGCTGGAGGCCNGACANCCCGGNTTNGAGGAGCGGNTGATGACNGACGANGGNCGTCTGCANGGCTTCGTGAACGTCTTCATCGATGACACGGAGTGCCGTCGNCTCNAGGGTCTTGCGGCNTCNGTNGGCGCCGNCACGGTCGTGTCGATCGTCCCNGCNGTTGCCGGCGGGTGATTGCGNCGTTCCTGGTTGCGANCCGGGGGTTCGCGGGGTTGACTTAGCAGTCGCGGNACGAGAGTGCCAGCGCCCTGAANCCAGTCCTCCGGAGGAATGATGGCNAAGACCATTCAATTCGACGAGCAGGCCCGCCGTGGCCTTGAAGCGGGCATGAACCAGCTCGCCGACGCCGTTCGTGTCACCCTCGGCCCGAAGGGCCGCAACGTCGTGCTCGACAAGAAGTGGGGCGCCCCCACGATCACCAACGACGGCGTCTCGATCGCCAAGGAGATCGAGCTCGAGGATCCGTTCGAGCGCATCGGCGCCGAACTGGTCAANGAAGTCGCNAAGAAGACCGACGANGTCGCAGGCGACGGCACCACNACCGCCACCGTCCTCGCNTGGTCGATGGTCCGTGAGGGTCTGCGCAATGTGGCCGCCGGCGCCAACCCGATGTCNCTNAAGAAGGGCATCGAGGCCGCCGTCGAGGCCGCNGTTGCCTCGATCCGTGAGAACGCNCAGGACGTCTCCGAGAACAAGGACCAGATCTCCAACGTCGCCGCCATCTCGGCTGCCGATGCCGAGATCGGTGCCACGATCGCCGAGGCGATCGACAAGGTCGGCAAGGACGGCGTGATCACGGTCGAGGAAGGCCAGACCTTCGGTCTNGANCTCGATTTNGTCGAGGGCATGCGCTTCGACAAGGGCTACATCTCGCCCTACTCGGTCACCGATGCCGAGCGCATGGAAGCCGTGCTCGACAACCCCTACATCCTTTTCGTGTCGGCCAAGATCAGCAACGTCCGTGAGCTGGTCCCGGTGCTNGAGAAGGTCATGCAGTCGAGCCGCCCNCTCCTGATCGTCGCCGAGGACGTCGAGGGTGANGCCCTCGCCACGCTCGTGGTNAACAAGATCCGTGGCACCTTCACCTCCGTNTCGGTCAAGGCNCCGGGNTTCGGNGAGCGCCGCAAGGCGATGCTGCAGGACATGGCNATCCTCACCGGNGGNCAGGTCGTCAGNGAAGAGGTCGGNNTGAAGCTCGATGGTGTCGGTCTCGACATGCTGGGNCAGGCCCGCAAGGTNGTCGTCACCAAGGACGAGACCACCATCGTCGAAGGCTCCGGCGACGGCAGCGACGTCGCCGGCCGCATCGCCCAGATCAAGGCCGAAATCGAGAACACCGACTCCGACTACGACCGCGAGAAGCTNCAGGAGCGCCTCGCCAAGCTNTCGGGTGGCGTGGCCGTCCTCAAGGTCGGCGCNGCNACCGAGGTGGAGCTCAAGGAGAAGAAGCACCGCATCGAAGATGCCGTCTCCACCACCAAGGCCGCCATCGAAGAGGGTGTCGTCGCCGGTGGCGGCACCACCCTCATCCGTGCTCAGGCCGCAGTGAACGCCATGATCGGTTCGATCGAGGACGCCGACGCCGCTGTCGGTGCCCGCATGGTCGCCCGTGCGCTCGAGGGCCCGCTCACCCAGATCGCCGTCAACGCCGGCATGGAGGGTGGCGTCGTCGTCGAGCAGGTGCGCTCGCTTGAGGGCAACAACGGCCTCAACGCTGCGACTGGCGAGTACATCGACATGGTCGAGGCCGGCATCATCGATGCCGCCAAGGTCACCCGCTCGGCACTGCAGAACGCAGGCTCGATCGCGGCGCTGTTCCTCACCACCGAGGCCGTCATTGCCGACGCCCCGGACGAGGGCGCTGGCGGCGGCATGCCCGACATGGATTTCTGACGTAGGAAGAAATCCCAAGGATCAGCGGGGTCGTCGATTCGGCCCCGTCCTCAAGTATGACGAACGGCCCCCGCCACGGCGGGGGCCGTTTCGCGCTCGGGCACGTGCGCTACCGTCTCGGCATGGACGCACCGGATCTGCATCCACTCAACGCTGCGCTCATCCCGTTGCTGGGTACGTGGCATGGGCCGGGGGAGGGCGCCTACCCGACGATCCGATCGTTCTCGTATGGCGAGACGCTGACCTTCGGGCATGTCGGCAAGCCGTTCCTCGCGCTGCAGCAGCGCACCCAGGAGCGCGAGTCGGGTCTACCACTGCATGCCGAGGCCGGTTATCTGCGACCTCAGGGCGACGGGACGATCGAACTCGTGTTGAGCCAGCCATCAGGCATCGTTGAGATCCACACCGGGACGGTCGCCGAGACCGAGGCGGGAGTCGACGTCGACCTGACCGCCGAGGCGGTGCACCTGTCGCCGTCGGCGAAGATGGTGCGCGAGACCCGCCGCCGGTATGTGGTCGAGGGCGACACGCTCACGTGTGACTTTTGGATGGCGGCGATGGGTGAGCCGCTCACCCATCATCTTCGGAGCGTCTTGACCCGTCAGCCCTGACGAGCGACGCCGACGCATCGGGTTCTGCACGTGGAACGGCCGAGCGGCTCGATCGAGATCGAGTCGATGCCGGAGTCTCAGGCGTAGCCTGACGGCGTGAGTTCGCGATCGCGCGCCGAAACGAGGCTGGTCCGGCCCTGGTCCGCCGACGACCCGTCGCAGGGCCGTCGACCAGTCACCCTCGCCACCGAGGAGCCGTTGGCGATCGAGCTCGACGGCACGAGAGTCGCGACAACCATGCGAACCCCGGGCCACGACTTCGAGCTCGCCGTCGGTTTCTGCCACAATGAAGGGCTGCTTGCTGGCCAACCAGTCGTCGAAGTGAAGTACTGCGCGAATGGTTCGGCGGCGGCTTCCGCCTTCAACATCGTCACGGTCTCGACCGGCGGCCGTGCCCCGGAGCCGACCCCGAGGCTGGCGACGACGACGTCCTCGTGCGGTTTCTGCGGTACCGACAACATCGATGAACTGGCGGCGATGCTCGCACCGGTCGAGGGCGACCTGGTCGAGTGGGGCGCGTTGGCCGCCGGACCCGATGGCTTGCGACCGATGCAGGAACTGTTCGACATGACCGGCGCGGTGCACGCAGCCGGCGTGCTGGATCCCGATGGTGCCGTCGTGCTGGCCCGAGAAGATGTCGGTCGTCACAATGCGGTCGACAAGGTGGTGGGCCGACTCGTGCTGGATCGGCAGGTCCCTGCGACGGGACGGGCGGTGGTCGTGAGTGGCCGGGCCAGTTTCGAACTCGTGCACAAGGCCTGGGCGGCCGGTTTCCGCGCGCTCGTTGCCGTGAGCGCGCCAACAGCGTTGGCGGTCGCAACCGCCGAGCGCGCCGGGCTGCAGTTGGCTGGTTTCGCGCGCGACGGCTCGCTCGAGATCTATGTCGATGCGTGATTCGTTGGCGGCCGTTTCGTTGCTCGGTGTCCCGTACGACGCGCACTCGTCGTTTCTTCGCGGCCCGGCCGGCGCTCCGACTGCGGTCAGGGCTGCGCTCGATGGCGGATCCGCCAACTGGTGCACCGAGCGGGGGATCGATCTCGATCCGGTGAAGGGTGCCGCGTGGCGGGACCTCGGCGATCTCGATCTCCCCGAGGAGGTCGAGCCAGCCTTGACCATCATCCGGGAGGCGGCCGCAGATGCGATCGCCGGTGGGGGTCGGCTGGTTTCGATCGGCGGCGATCATCTCGTCACATGGCCGCTCGTCCAGGCGATGACCGGTGAGCATGACGGGCTCACACTCCTGCATTTCGATGCGCATCCGGATCTCTACGACGAGCTCGATGGCGACCGGTATTCCCATGCGTGCCCGTTCGCTCGGATCATGGAGGAGGGCAAGGTTGCCCGTCTCGTCCAGTTCGGGATTCGCACCATGACCCCACATCAGCGGGCGCAGGCCGAACGCTTCGGCGTCGAGGTCCACGAGGCTCGCGAGGGCGTCGTGTCGATGCCGTCGATCGACGGTCCGGTGTACGTCACGATCGACATCGACGTGCTCGACCCGGCGTTCGCTCCGGGCATGTCGCATCACGAACCCGGTGGTTGGTCGACTCGGCAGCTCCTTGATGCGTTGGCCGGTATCGCGCGGAGCGATGCCGTCGTCGTCGGGGCGGACATCGTCGAGATCAACCCCGAGCGTGACATCAACGGCCTGACCGCCATGGTCGGGGCAAAGCTCGTCAAGGAACTCCTCGAGCTGGTCGGTGTTTCGAGCCCCTGACTGCTGTCGGCGGCGCAGATCGACGATTTCTCATCGCCTCGGTTACCCTTTCTGGTGCTCCGCCACGGCGGTGCACGACTTCTGGAGGGAACACCCCATGTCCAAGCGACTTCTGCAGCTTCTTGCGCTGCTTCTCACGATCGGTCTCTTCGCCGCCGCGTGCGGTGACGACGATGGCGACAGCGCTCTCGGCCTTGTCAGCTCCGACACGCTGACCGTGTGCACCGACGTCCCGTATCCGCCGATGGAATTCGAAGATCCTGATGCTGAGGGCGGGTTCACCGGCTTCGACATCGAGCTCATGCGCGCCATCGCCGACGACCTCGGTCTCGGTCTCGCTGTTGCGACCCCGGGCTGGGACGCGATCACGAGCGGTCTCGCCAACGAGGCTGGCGACTGTGACATCTCGGCTGCGTCGATCACCATCACCGCCGAGCGCGAAGAGAACATCGACTTCTCCGAGCCGTACTTCGAGGGCAAGCAGTCCCTCCTTGTGTCCGACGACAGCAGCGCCTCGGCCCTTGCTGATCTCAGCGCGGTCGCGGTCCAGTCCGGAACCACCGGTGAGATCTGGCTTCAGGACAACACGCCTGACGGTGTCGAGGTCGTTGCGTTCGACGACATCGGTGCGCTGTACCTTGCGCTCGAGGCTGGCGACGTCGACGGTGTGATCACCGACCTTGTCGGTAACCAGGGTTACGTCGACGACACCGGTGGGGCGATGGTCATCGAGTCCTACGCCACCGACGAGTTCTACGGGTTCGCCGTGCAGGAAGAGGGCGCTGAGGATCTCCTCGCCGCCGTCAATGAGTCGCTTGCCAAGCTGGAGGGCAACGGCACCTACGACGCCATCTACGCCGAGTGGTTCCCGGGCGCCTGAGCCTGACCACGCGTAGTTGATCCAATGAGGGGTCGGGCCGTAGGGTCCGGCCCCTCACCGGTTTTCGCCCTATGAAGAAGCTCAAGCCACGCCAACGCGTTCTCGTCTACCAACTCGTGATGTACGGCCTCGCTGCCGTTGTCGTGTTGGTCGTGGTGACGCAGGCCGATTGGCCGAAGATCCAGAAGAACTTCTTCAACACCGAGATCGCGGCCGACATGTTCCCCGAGGTGGTCACCTCGGCCGTCAAGAACACGGCGCTCTACACCGCGCTGTCGTTCGTCCTGGGCATGGTGTTGGCGCTGGCGTTGGCCCTGATGCGGCTTTCGAGCCTCAAGCCGTTCCGAGCCTTCGCCATCGGCTACATCGAGCTCTTCCGAGGGCTTCCGGCGCTTATCACCTTGCTCTTCGTCGGGTTCGGTCTTCCGATCGCGTTCAGCGGATTCCGTATTCCGGGTGGCGTGCTCGGCAGGGGCTCGGTCGGGTTGGCGCTCGTGGCCGGTGCCTACATGGCCGAAACGATCCGAGCGGGCATCGAGGCCGTGCCGAAGGGCCAGACCGAAGCGGCCCGGTCGCTGGGCATGTCACAGACCCGCACGATGTTCACCATCATCCTGCCGCAGGCGTTCCGCATCATCATTCCGCCCCTCACCAACGAACTCGTCCTGTTGATCAAGGACACATCGCTGTTCTTCATCTTGGGCTCCACGCCGGGCACGAAAGAACTCACCAAGTTCGCTCGTGACTTCATGAACGCCGAGCGCAACGCCACACCGTTGACGGTCGTCGCCATCTTGTACCTGCTCATCACGCTGCCGTTGACCTTCCTGGTGCGGCGCCTCGAACGATCGGCGGCAAAGGCCCGATGACGCACGCAATCGATGTCCGNAATCTGCACAAGGCCTTCGGTGACCTTGAGGTGCTCCAGGGGATCGACTTCACCGTCGAAACGGGTGAGGTCGTCTGTGTGCTCGGGCCATCNGGATCCGGGAAGTCCACCCTGCTTCGGTGTCTCAATCGGCTNGAGGANCCGAACGGGGGTCAGATCCTGATCGANGGTGAGGACATCACCGACCCNGATGCCGATGTCGACCAACTCCGCACGAACATCGGCATGGTGTTCCAGCAGTTCAANCTGTTCCCNCANCTGACGGTGCTGAAGAATCTCACGGTTGCCCAAACNGGCGTGTTGGGTCGNCCCAAGGCGGAGGCCATCAGCATCGCTCGCGAGATGCTCGAGCGNGTCGGGCTCTCCGACAAGACCCACGANTACCCCGCCCATCTTTCNGGTGGTCAGCAGCAGCGGGTTGCGATNGCTCGGGCNCTCAGCATGAAGCCGAAGATGATGTTGTTCGATGAGCCGACNTCGGCGCTCGATCCCGAACTCGTCGGTGAGGTGCTCGACGTGATGCGCACGCTGGCNGGCGAGGGAATGACCATGATGGTCGTCACCCACGAGATCGGCTTCGCNCNNGAGGTCGCNGACCGNGTCGTGTTCATGGACGCAGGNGTGGTGGTCGAGGAGGGTCGACCCGAGCAGGTGCTNGAACACCCCANNCACGAGCGGACGAANAAGTTCCTGCGGATGGTCTCTGAGCACTGACCGTGCCGAGTTCGATCCACTTNTCTCTGGCNCTCGTTCGTCCGCCGACCCCGAGNGTGGTCGANGGTCTCCGAGCCGACGATGGCCCCGACCCGGATTTCGCTGCGTTCGTCGACGAGCACGTCGGNTANCGGCGAGCGTTGGAAGCGGCGGGTGTCCNNGTCGAGGAGATGGCGCCGCTCGATGCGTTNCCCGACGCCGTGTTNGTCGAAGATGCGGCGNTNTGCCTCGGNTCNCACGCGATCGTGCTNCGGCCGGGCGCGCCGAGTCGGTTCGGCGAGGCGGAGGCGATCACCGCTGATCTCGAGGCCCGGTTCGCGACCGTCGCCCGGGTCGACGACGGGTTCGTCGANGGCGGNGACATCNTGGTGACNGANCGNGAGGTGCTGGTCGGCCTCTCTGCCCGCACGAANGCGNCCGGCGCGGAAGCGCTCGCNGCCGCCGTGGCNCCGACCGGCCGCNNGGTNCGGGTNGTGACGACCCCGCCNGGCGTCCTNCACTTCAAAACCGANTGTGCGGTCATCGGTNCNGNCGTGATCTTCTCGACGGCCNGGTTGGCGGCCAGCGANTGTTTCGACGGNTACGACGTGCTCGNGTGCCCNTCCGGGGAGGANGCNGCNGCCAACATGATCAGNGTCAACGATCATGTGCTNATGCGNACNGGNTTCCCGNAGACCGAAGCACTNCTTCGAGANAGCGGCTACGACGTGATCACCGTTCGAGCNGACGAAGCAGCCCGCATCGACGGAGGCTTGTCCTGNATGTCGCTGCGCTGNGCNCCCTGACGANGGCTGCGGTCAGAGCGCGAACTCGAGCAGTCGTTCGTAGAGCGGGAGCGCCTCGTCGAGGATCGGGNCGAGTCGATCNGGTGTCGGGTGGCTCGAGGGCCGATACGGCGAAAAGCCGGTCGAGGTGTGCACCGACGCATACCAGGCGGGCGCCCAGACNCCGTCTTCGGGTTTGGGTCCGGCCGGCCATGACAGCATCGCNTCGTCGAACTCGAGGCCGAGTCGNTCGCAGACCCGNGCAAGAACNCCGGCGGGNTCTTCGAGCAAGAGNCGGGAGTCGATCACCACGGGTNAGCCGCCGTCGTTCAGCACGGCATCGAGCAACTCGACCTGTTCGACGAGACCGGTGTCGGCNAGCCCACAGTCGGGAAGCTGAACCGACAGCGACCTGAGCATGTCCCGAGGATCACGGGTGAGGAGGATGTTCTCGGTGCGGTGAAGCCAACCNCGNGGGACACCGTGNAGATGGTGCGCCATCTGTTTCATGAAGTACACGGGCGTGTNGNNCGGNCCGAGGATGACCTNGTCGATCACCTCCGAGACGTCGGTGGATTGGGCGGCGACAACCTCGTCGAACATCGGGTGATCCCGGGCGGTGAGGTTGAGATAGTGGGCGTAGAACGGTTCGTCGTACACGGTGGTGTCGGNCCGTTGCCGCCANGCNTACATCAACGCCGTCGAAACGTTNCGCGGNCCCGACCAGCACTGGATGCGGGTGACGTTGTCGGTTNCGNNGTCNGAGGATGTGCCNGGTCGCATGGTCATGGTGTGGNGTGACCGGTGCTCATNGACCGGCCACGTCGGCCTCGATGGCCGCCTCGTAGAGTTCGCGCANCCGGATCGTCATCGGNCCTTGCTCGCCGGTGCCGATCGTGCGGCCGTCGATCGTGTGGACGGGGGTGAGNCCACCAAAGGTGCCGGTGACGAAGGCNTCGTCGGCGGCGTANACGTCGGTCAGCGANAANGCGTGCNGGTGGACGGGGATTCCCGCNGCTNCGGCGACTTCGCAGACGAGTTCGGAGGTGATGCCGTTCAGGTTGTACTGGCCGGTCGCCGTGTGCAGGCCGTCACGGTCGANGATGAAGAAGTTGGTGGCGTTGCAGGTTGCGACGGCACCGGTCGGGTCGAGCATCAGGGCCTCGTCGGCCCCCGCTGAGGTCGCCTGGATGA
The DNA here is from genome assembly GCA_002699625.1 of Acidimicrobiaceae bacterium. GTDB lineage: Bacteria > Actinomycetota > Acidimicrobiia > Acidimicrobiales > Aldehydirespiratoraceae > UBA11606. Next base: position 5,703 of record PABW01000033.1, on the reverse strand, counting down.
GGGCGATGACCTCGTGCAGTTTCGAATGGCAGTTGAGCTTCTGGTCGAGCGTGTCGGGGGCCGGGCGACGAACCGTGGCGGTGAACAGCGAGATGCCACGGTCGCGGACGTCGGGATCGGCTGCCTTGTGCTCGGCGATGATCACGATGTTGGGCCCGCCGATGTTGTTCGACGGATGCTGCGACGGCGTCTTCTTGTCGCCGCGGGTGATCATCAGGCGAACGTGGACATTGTCGTGCATGTCGTTGCGTTCGACGGTCGCCCGAAGTGCGGCCTCGATACCGTCCCGGTCGAGGCCGATGTCGAGCGCGATTGCCGCCGCCCCGGCGATTAGGCGGTCGAGATGACGATCGAGATGGGCGAAGACTCCATGGTGGAGACGGATTCCCTCCCAGATGCCGTCACCGACGAGGAAACCCGAATCGAAGACGGAGATCTTGGCTTCGTCTCGCGGAAAGAAGTCACCGTTGATGTAGATCTCGATCGTGGCGTTGCGCTCGTCGGCGAGGGCTTGGTGCGTACTTCGGCTCATGGGCAGCACGCTAGGCGAAGCTCACCGGGGCCACTGCCCCGACTCGGTGTTGTTGCGACCGTGGCTCGGTTCGGGCTGTATCTCGGCCGGCGGAAGCGAGGCCGGGGCCGACTGGCTCGTAAGCTTGCGAGATGCTCGATCCGGTCATNACCTCTGAGGGCGTCGCTGTCGTCCATCTTTTCTGCACCCGCACCCCGGGGACCGACGACGAGGCGGTCGTTGCGTCGGTCAAGGCGGCTCAGGCCGACGACGTCCAGGTCGTCACGGTGGCGGTGCTCGGGCACAAGGCCGAACTCTGCTTCATGGCGCTGCACCATGATTCGTGGAAGCTTCGCGACCTTCAGACCGGTCTTACCAACGCCGGCCTGGTCGTGGTCGACAGNTTCGTCTCGATCACCGAGGTGTCCGAGTACGCCCAGGGTGTCCCCGAGGAGATGAAGAACATGCGTCTCTACCCGGAGCTNCCGCCGGANGGGAAGTCGGCGTGGTGCTTCTATCCGATGACCAAGCGCCGTGANGCCGAGCACAACTGGTACCGACTCGAGTNCGACGACCGGAAGGAGCTCATGTACGAGCACGGCGCGTCGGGGCGAAAGTTCGCCGGCCGGATCGTGCAGCTCATCACCGCCAGCACGGGCCTCGATGATTGGGAATGGGGCGTCACGCTCTTCGGTGTGAAGATGGACGACCTCAAAGACACCGTGTACACGATGCGGTACGACACGGCGTCCGCCCTCTATGCCGATTTCGGGCCGTTCTACGCCGGAATGGTCGGCCCGGTCGACGCGATCATGGCCCGTACCGCCTGAAATGACGGGNTTTTCGGGCTATCGGCGAGATGCCGCCCGCCTTGTCGCAACACCGCAATCTGATGATCGAAAGCGGCGAAACTGTTGTTCTGCGTGATCGGCCGCTACCCTCTACACCGCAACATGGCCCCGCGGTGCCATGCCCCATCCACCGCGCTTATCCCAAACGGAGGGGATTTACCAATGAAGCTTTCACGCAAGCTGATGATGCTGCTTGCCGTTCTGCTCTCGTTCTCCCTTGTCGCCGCTGCATGTGGCGATGATGACGACGACACAGCGGCTTCCAGCAGCAGTGACTACCTCGGTGACGGCTCGCTCGGCACCGTGACCGTCGANTCCGGCGCTCAGGTCCAGATTCGTTCGCTGAACGCAATCTCGGGCGATGTTGCCTTCCTCGGCGTTCCCAACCAGCGCGGTATCGAAGCCGCTGTTGCCGATTACGGCGACATCAAGGGCTTCGAGGTCACCTCGGGTGAAGGTCTTGACGACCTCTGCTCCGCTGAGGGTGGTCAGGCTGCTGCTCANCAGATCGTTGCTGACGAGCAAGTCGTCGGCGTGATCGGCACGTCCTGCTCGGGTGCAGCAACTGCAGCTGCACCGCTGATCAGCGATGCCGGTCTCGTCATGATCTCGGGTTCGAACACCTCGCCCGCNCTGACNTCAGACCTCGCCGGTACCGCCGGGGAGAGCTACCGGGCGGGCTACTACCGCACTGCGCACAATGANCTCTACCAGGGCGCCGCCATGGCCGCCTTCGTGTNNAACNACCTTGGCCTCACCACGGCTGCCGCGATCCACGATGGTGACCCGTACACCCAGGGNCTCGCTCAGGCNTTCGNCGATGCCTTCGAGGCACTTGGTGGCACCAACACTGGCTTCACCGGTGTGAGCAAGGAAGACACCGACATGGTTCCAGTCCTCACTGAGGTCGCGGCCGACTCGCCTGAGGCACTGTTCTTCCCGATCTTCCAGCCGGCCGGCGACTTCATCGCTGACCAGGCCGCAGGCGTTGCCGGTCTCGAGAGCACCCAGCTCCTTGCTGCCGACGGTCTGCTGGTCGATGGCTTCATGGCGCTGCCTCAGTCCGAGGGTATCTACTTCTCGGGTCCTGACGTCCGCTTCGGNACGAACACCAACGAGTCAACCGGCAAGACCGCTGAGGAAGTCCTTGCCGAATACGAGGCTGCTCATGGGGAGGCCCCGTCGGCCGCCTTCTGGGGTCACAGCTACGACGCGGCAGCGATGCTGCTCGATGCCATCGACGCCGCGTCCTACGTGGACGGCGACGGCCACCTCGTCATTGACCGTGCCGGTGTCCGCGAAGCGCTCAACGGCGTCAGCGGCTACAGCGGCCTGATCGGCACGATCAGCTGTGACGACTTCGGCGACTGTGGCTCGCAGAAGATCACCGTGATCGAGCACGCCGACTCTGGCGACATCGAGGCCTCCAAGCAGGCTGTCGTCTTCGAGTACGCCCCGTAAGGGGATCGCTCCTTTCGGAGCGACCGACGCTGAGCTCCCGGGCTAAGCGTCGCAACACACCGCATGACGGCCCCCGTCCGCCGAGGTGGGCGGGGGCCGTTTGCGTTTCACGTCATCACGACACGTTTCGAGGGGGAAGCGTGACTACTGCAATGCGGTCCAAAGCCGCGCCGAAAACTGGTGTCGACTGGTTCCTCACATTCTTGCGAGTGCTGCTGAGCGGCCTCGTGCTCTTTGGCCTCTTGGCCTTCCTCTGGCAACAGATCGATCCAGGAAACCCACTCGCGTCAGCAATCAACCCTGACGCGAACCGGCTGAGCTGGGATGCGTTCCAGGGGCTCGTGATTTCGGGCCTCTCCCAAGGTGCTATGTACGGGCTGATCGCCCTGGGCTACTCGATGGTCTACGGCGTGCTCGGGTTCATCAACTTCGCTCACGGCGAGGTCTTCATGGTCGGCGCTATGACCGGCATGATCACCTCCAATAAACTCTTCGAAGCCGGCGTCTGGGAAGACAACTTCCTCCTCGCAATCCTCATCGCCGTGCTGGTCTCGGTCATCTGCTCTACCGTCACCGCCGTCGTCACGGAGCGGATTGCGTACCGGCCGTTGCGAGGCTCCCCCCGCCTTATTCCGCTGATCACCTCGATTGGCGTGTCGTTCTTCATCCAGAACACCTCCGCCGTGCTGCTCGGGCCGGGAGCCAAGAGCTACCCCCGCCTACCCGATTGGCTCCGCGACGACGTCGGTATCGGCCCCTTCGACATCGAGGGCAAGAAGCTGCTGGTGCTGGTTGTCGCCGGGGTGTCGATGGGTGCCCTCTGGTATCTCGTCGAACGAACCAAGACCGGCAAGGCCATGCGTGCGGTTGCTGAGGACAAAGAAATCGCCTCGCTGATGGGCATTGACGTCGACCGTACGATCGTCACCACTTTTGCAGTCGGCGGTGCCATGGCTGGCGTCGCCGGCATCCTCTGGGGCATCTTGTTCGGCTCGGTCACCGAGTTTACCGGCTTCCTCCCCGGTATTAAGGCCTTCTCGGCCGCAGTCGTCGGCGGTATCGGCAATCTCGGGGGTGCTATGGCCGGCGGCCTGACCCTTGGCAGTTCCGAATCGCTGGCACCGCAGCTGGTGCTCGAACCGCTCGGTGTAACTGGCCACACCCAGCTCAAGGACGCCGTGGCGTTCCTTGTCCTGATCTTCGTCCTTTTGGTTAAGCCCACCGGCCTCTTCGGTGAACGTCTGTCGGCGGAGGAACGAGCATGAGCGAGACCATGAACACCGACGACGCCGTTGTGCTTGCGCCCGCACGAAGCGCGTTCGACCAGGACTGGCGCAAGGTCGTCAACTGGGGATTGATTTGCGCCCTTGCGCTGATCTTCGTTTCTCTCACCGACATGCCCGACAAGCTCGACAAGCGCGTCATCGTGGAACCGCTTCTCTCCATGGGGTACCTGTCGTTGATCTGGATTCCGATCGCTCTCGGCAACTTCGTTACTCGCGAAGTGGTGCTCGAAGGCATGGCCCAACACAAGAAGGGCCTCCGAGAGCTGGTTGCCGGTGTGTCGGTCGGCGCGATCGGCGGAGCGGGGCTGGCCCTGCTGATCTGGCTGCTCGACACGCGCGACTTAAGCGATCCGCTCGTCAACTGGAATGACGCCCTTCTCGAGGTGCTGAGCTTCGGCGAGGGCGTCGGCTACGGAGCAATCTTCTGGATCCTCGCATCAGCCGGTCTCGGTCTGGCTGGTGGTGCACTCCACCTGCTGCCAGCGATCGCCAACCGACTCTTGTTCGCGATCTCGCTCACAATCGTGTTGTCAGCATCTCTTGAATCGGCGCTCGACGATATCTCCGAGGGCTTCCGGCTCGAATGGTTATTCGAAGCGCTGTTCGAGAAGAAGGGCGGCCTGTCGGTTCAGGGCGCCATCATCCTCGCCGTATTCGCGATCGCCTGGGTGCTCTTTCTGGGCGGACAGGCGAAGCGCGGACGCGCTGCGGTGGCGGCCCGTCGAGAGCTGTCCCCGACGAAGGTCAACACCGTGGGGCTGGTGCTCATCGCCGTCGCTGCGGTTGTGCTCCCGATGTTCCTCGGTCGACTCACCAACGACCTGTTGACCAATGTCGGGCTCTTCCTGCTTCTGGCGCTCGGGCTCAACATCGTGGTGGGCCTAGCAGGCATTCTCGATCTTGGCTACGTAGCCTTTTACGCGGTCGGCGGTTACACCGCAGCCATCATGACGTCACCGAGTTCGCCGGGTCTCTCACCCGAGCTGCCATGGTGGATCGCAATCTTCGTCGTGGTGTTCATGGCGATTGTTGCCGGGCTCTTCATCGGTGCGCCGGTCATCAGGATGCGAGGCGACTATCTCGCAATCGTCACCCTCGGATTCGGCGAGATCATCCGACTCACGGTCCGATCCGACTGGGCCAGCGGCTTCACCGGCGGCGCGCAGGGCATCCTGTCGATTCCCGGCGCCGACATCGTTGGCGTCGCGACGGTCAAGGGCACCGACCCGCAACAGGTCCTGTATTTGGTGATCGGCTTCGTTGCCATCGCCATCTATGCGAGCTGGCGACTCGAGAACTCTCGTATCGGCCGCGCCTGGATGGCGGTTCGTGAAGACGAATCGGTCGCCGAGGCCATGGGCATCAACACGGTGAACTCCAAGCTGCAGGCATTCGTGGTCGGCGCGATTCTCGCCTCGTTCTCCGGCGCGATCTTCGCAGCGAAGGTCGGATCGGTCTTCGAGAGTTCCTTCAAGATCTTGGTGTCGATCGTGATCCTCGTGATCGTCATCGTCGGTGGTATGGGTCGCATTGCCGGTGTTGCCGCCGGTGCGTTGGTGCTCGTCGGCATCCTTGGTGGCCCCAACCAGCCGGG
>PABW01000003.1 GCA_002699625.1 Acidimicrobiaceae bacterium | reverse complement strand
AACATCGCTTGCCGCGGGCGCAACCCGAGCAACGAATGAGCCGCTGCCCTCCTTCCACGTGGCGTCGAAGAAGAGCGATTCGCTCGACATGCCGTTCGACTCCGGTGACGACACTGGTCCGATCACCGCGTCGGGGTCGTCGGTGGTGGCGACCAGCCACGCCTGCAGTCGGCCGCGCAACTCTTCAGGAGTTCGCGAGGTCTTGACGACGTTCATCTCATCGCTCATGGCCGCACGGTAGCGACGGTTCTTGGTCTGCGTCGAAAGGCCGTGCCTAACGTTGTCCCATGACGCACCACACCACACCGGACGGGATCGCCTACGTCCGAACCCCGGACGAACGCTTCGTCGGTCTCGACGACTTCCCGTACGAGCCCAAATTCGGGTCGGTCGACGGCCTGCGGATGGCCTACATCGACGAGGGGCCCGAGGATGCCCATCCGGTGGTGTTGCTTCACGGTGAGCCGTCCTGGAGCTATCTCTACCGTCGGATGATCCCGACCCTGCTCGACGCGGGGTACCGGGTACTCGCTCCGGATCTAATCGGCTTCGGTCGCTCGGATAAACCGACCGACCCGGGGTACTACACCTACGCCCAACACGTCGCGAATATCGAGTTCTTCCTCGACGCGACCGTCCACGATCCGTGCACCCTCTTCGCCCAGGACTGGGGTGGCCTCACCGGCTTGCGGCTGGTCGGACTGCAGCCCGAGCGATTCGCTCGGGTCGTCATCGGCAACACGGGCCTACCGGTCGGCGAATCGATCGGACCCGGCTTCGACTTCTGGCTGGCGTACAGCCAGGACTCCCAACTCGACGACATCGGTGCCTTGTTCGGCCGAGCGGTCACGGGTCGAGAACTCACCGATCACGAGAAGGCCGCCTACGACGCACCGTTCCCCACCGCCGATCACAAGGTCGGTGCCGTCGTCTTCCCGACCCTCGTGCCCATCACCCCCGAGCACGACGGCATCGAAGAGAACCTTCGAGCCTGGCAGGGGCTCGAAATGTTCGACCGTCCCTTCCTCACGCTCTGGTGCCCGGAGGACCCGGTCCTCGGCCAACTGCATCACGAGTTCATCGAGCGGGTACCCGGTGCGGAAGGTCAGCCCCATCAGGAGTTCACGCCCGGCGGACACTTCCTCCAAGACGACCAGGGTGAGGCGATCGCCGCAGCGATGGTCGNCTGGATGGCGAACTGANCNACNCCNGAGANCGCGANCTCAACGTGACCACNNGNGGNNCCGCTGGTACCTTCTNCGCGTTCACCCTGCCGTGAGGAGANCCGATGAAGACCCGTGCTGCCGTCCTGCGAGAAATCGGCGCCGACTGGAGCGTCGAGGANATCGAACTCGACGAACCCAAGGCNGGCGANATNCTGGTNAAGACCACCGCTGCNGGCATGTGCCACTCCGANGAGCACGCNCANGACGGCACGATGCCGGTGCCGCTGCCGATCATCGGCGGNCACGAAGGGGCCGGTGTGGTNATCGGNCTCGGCCCGGGCGTNACCGAGTTCGAGGTNGGCGANCACATCTCGTGCTCGTTCATCCCGTCGTGNGGCAAGTGCACCTGGTGCGCTCGCGGCCAGCAGAACCTGTGTGANCTCGGTGCCCACCTGATGGAGCCCGGGATGATCGACGGCACNTTCCGNCANCACACGTCCGACGGCACCNCGCTCACNCCGTTGTTGAAGCTCGGCACCTTCGCCGAGCACATGGTTCTGAGCGTCGACTCGGCCATCAAGGTCCAGAAAGACGTTCCCGCTGGTCCTGCNGCGCTCGTNAGCTGNGGCGTCACCNCNGGNTACGGCTCGGCCGTGAACCGNGCCGAGGTCACCGCNGGCGACACCGTCGTGGTGGTCGGCTGTGGCGGTCTCGGCACCGCTGCGATCCAGGGCGCCAAGGTNGCNGGNGCAAAGAACATCGTCGCCATCGACCCGAGCGAGTTCAAGCGCGAGAGCGCCATGGAATTCGGCGCCACCCACACGGCCCCGTCGATGGAGGAGGCCATGGAGNTGGTCGGCGGCCTCACCGAGGGCGTGCAGGCCGANTCGGTCATCCTCACGCCNTCGGTGCTCACCGGTGATCTCATCGCTCCGGCGCAGTTCCTGACNCGCAAGGGNGGCACGGTGGTCGCNACGGCGGTTGCCCCGGCTGCGCAGATGGACGTTCAGCTCAACCTNTTCATGTTCTCGATGATGAATCAGGAGCTGAAGGGCTGCCTGTTCGGCTCNACNGCCCCGCGCAAGGAGATNCCNCACCTGTTGTCGATGTACCAGGCCGGTCAGCTCAAGCTCGATGAGATGATNACCAACACGTACACCCTCGACCAGGTCAACGAGGGCTACGCCGACATGATGGCNAACAAGAACATCCGCGGCGTCATCACCTTCGACTGANCCGCNGCGGCCGATCAGCGCCAGANTGGTTNCATGACGAGCCTCTCCGCNCCCGACATCGTCGACGCCCTCAGTGNGCGTGTCGTCGGTCGACGACGCGAACTCGAGGTGCTCGTCGCCGCGCTCGNNGCCGACCGCCACGTGCTGCTCGAAGGACCGCCCGGCACCGGCAAGTCGACGATCCTGCGCGAGGTTGCCGCAGCGGCCGGCACCGGATTCGTGTTCGTCGAAGGCAACGCCGAACTCACCCCGGCGCGTCTCGCCGGCCAGTTCGACCCGTCTCGTGTGCTCGAGGACGGCTACACCCCCGATGTCTTCGTCGATGGCCCGCTCGTCGAGGCGCTGCGCCATGGGTCGCTGCTCTATGTCGAGGAGCTCAACCGGGTGCCGGAGGAGACGGTCAACCTCCTCATCACCGTGATGTCGGAGGGCGAACTCACCCTGCCCCGTCTCGGCACGATCCCGGCAGCCGACGGCTTCCGCCTGGTCGCAGCGATGAATCCGTTCGACAACATCGGCACCGCTCGGGTCTCCGGCGCGGTCTATGACCGCATGTGTCGCATTGCGATGGGATACCAATCTCTCGACGACGAGTCCGACATCGTCGTGCGGAACACTTCCGAAGACGATCGAGTCCTGCGGCGTCGGGCCGTCGCCGTCACACGCGGTACTCGCAACCACCCCGATGTGCGCGTCGGTTCATCCGTGCGCGGGGCGATCGATCTGGTCGAGGTGGGCCACGCACTCGCGTCGATGCGCGGCGCCCAGGTAACCGACCCCAGCGTCGGCCTTGACGCAGCACTCACCGCACTGTCGGGACGCATCCGACTGCACGAGGGCGGGAGTTCCACGCCCGAGTCGGTCATCACCGACCTGTGGGACGCGGTGCTCGCCCAGGAACATCCCCGTGACGACGACGACTCGTCGTCGGGAAAAGCGACCGCCCCGGACGGGGCGACTCCGGCGTCCCCCTGACCTTGGAGGGCGACGACGCCCGCCAGGCCATCCAGGACGACAACCGTCGAACCACCCCACGACCCCAACTCGCTCGCGATCCGAAGTTCGAAGAGATCAGCCCCGAGGTGGGAGAGATCGACGACGACGCCCTCGCCGATCTCGTCGACGAAGATCCCGACCACGCGATGTCGTTGCTCGCCCAGATGCGAGGCGCCACGGATCAGAAACTCGCCGCCCTGGCGGCCCGTCTCGCCGGTCGCCTCGTGCTCGACGTGGCCAAGGCGGGCCCGGTTCAGGCCCGTGGCGTGGGCGCAATGGCGTCGTCCCCGGCGGACCGAGTCGATGGCGACCTCGACCTCGACGCGAGCCTTGACGGCCTCGTCCACGCACGGGCCACCGGTGAGCTCATCGATGCCGGCGATCTCCGGGTTCGGCACTGGACCCAGCCGGCGACGGCCCTCGCGCTCGTCATCGATCGCAGCGGCTCGATGAGCGGGAAGCGGCTCGCCACGGCCGCGGTCGCCGCTGCGGCGTGCGCCCACCGGGCCCCGGTTGACTGGTCGGTTCTGGCGTTCGCCGACCGGGTCATCGCCGTCAAGAGTCAAGACGACTCGCGGTCATCGCTGGCCGTCGTCGACGACCTGTTGCGGCTTCGAGGCCAGGGCACCACCGATCTGGCCGGCGCGCTCACGGCGGCCGCTCGCCAACTCGATCGGTCGCGTGCCAAGCGGCGGGTCACCATCCTGATGTCCGATTGCCGGGCCACGACCGGCGCCGACGCCATCCCTGTCGCCCGCGGCCTCGACGAACTGTGCGTGATCGCCCCGACCGACGACGCGGACGACGCCGCCGACTTCGCCAAGGCGGTCGGTGCGCAGTTGGCGACGGTCGACGAGCCGACCGACATCCCCGCAGCGTTCCTCAAGGTCCTCGAGCGGTGAGACATCTCGGTCTTGTTGTGGTGCTTGCCATCGTGATGTCGGCATGCGCTGACGCCACCGATGAGACGCAGCGTGCTGTGGTCGTGCGCCCGCCGACCGCCCCCCAGGCGTGGGTTGTGGTCGAGGCGACACAGACCGAGTGTTGCTATGACGAAGGCTCGACTGGCGTACTCGAGATCACGAACCGCGACGGGTTTCGGATGGCGGAGCTGTCGTTTGCGAACCCTGTGCCGCGGCCTGACGAGCAGTTTGTCGGTCGGTTCGATCGACTTCCTGTCGGGCTGGGGCCACATACGGTGATGCTTTGGCAGGAAGACTGCGGTGGTGGCTGTCCGTGGGACGAAGGCGGGGACAACACGCGCCTGGTCGCCGCCGCCGAGGGCGTTCCCCGGCGCGATCTCTGCGCCATCACGATCGACATCGTGCCCGGCGAGACCGTTGTGGAGGCCCGCTGGTCGCCGTTCGTCGGGTGTCAGTCGATCGAGGTCCGCTCGGCTCCCTGATCGGCGGCACGACTCGTACGTCTCGGGCGCTGCATGACCGAACTACGCTCGCCGTCATGAGCAAGCCCGTCGGTCCGTACACGCCCATCGTCCGTGGAGGCGATCTCCTCTTCACGGCCGGCCAGGTCGGCATCGCCGATGGCGCGATCGTCGAGGGCGGTCTTGCGGCCGAGCTCCGGCAGGTCTTCGTCAACCTCCGTTCGGTGCTGTCGAGCGCCGATGCCTCGCTCAACGATGTGGTGAAGACCACCGTGTTCCTCACCGACATGGGTGACTACGCCGCCATGAACGAGATCTATATGGAGGAGTTCGGGGACCACCGTCCTGCCCGCTCGGCGGTCGCCGTGAAGGAACTGCCGCTCGGCGCCAAGATCGAGATCGAGGCCATCGCCGCCGTCTGAGCGGCGAACTGATGATCCGAGCCGCGGATCTGACAGACTGACGGCCATGGACGTCGGAACGATCATCTTCATCGTCGTGCTCGTCATCGTGATGCCCGTCGGCATCTTGATGAGCATGGCTGGGCTTGCGGGCGTGATCGGCAGCCTGATCGGACGCAACAGCGACCTCGACAACGTCACCGACGACGGCGACCCCAACGAGTACCTGCAGTTGTCGGACGCCAATCCCTACGACGGCCCCGAGTCCGACTGACCGACCTCGCTGCGGCACCCACGCCGCCGGTTACGGAGTTCGACCCGGATCAGCGACGAGGCACCACGACCTGGCAATGCCCAGGTGTGAGCGCGAGCGTTCCCCGATCGCCAACAGCGGGCGCATCGAGGTGCCCGACCGTGAAGTACACGTCGACACCGTCATGAACGCTGGCGTGCAGGTGCCAGCCACTGCCGTGGTAGGCCGCGCCGACAATTTCGGCCTCACCCGTCGCCGAGGCGGTGAACACGATGTCGTCGGGCCGCACCATGGCGACGGCATCGGCTGGAGCGGCACCGTCGAGGTCAATCGGCCCCAGCACAGTCGTGGCGTCATTCGCGATGGGGAGGAAGCTCGCCGTGCCCATGAAGGCCGCCACGAAGTCATCGACCGGCTGGTGGTACACCTCGGCCGGCGTGCCCAGTTGTCGGATCCGTCCGTTCCGCATCACGGCGATGCGATCACCGATCGCCAACGCCTCCTGCTGGTCGTGGGTGACGAACACGGCCGGTGTGCCGGTTGCCTTCAATGCTGCGGCCACATCGTGACGGAGCTTGATGCGCAGATTGTGATCGAGGCTGGCGAAGGGCTCGTCGAACAGCATGAGCGCCGGCGATGGCGCAAGCGCTCGGGCGAGCGCCACTCGCTGGCGTTCACCGCCGGAGAGCTCGTGCGGGAAGCGATCACCGAAGCCAGCGAGATCGACGAGCTCGAGGAGCTCATCGATACGGGTCTGACGCTCGTCGGTGCGGTGATCGCGCAGCCCGAAGCCGATGTTGTCGGCGACGGTGAGGTGCGGGAAGAGCGCGTGCTCTTGGAACACCAGCCCGGCGGGCCGGCGCTCCGGCGGGAGATGGTCACGGCCATCGTCGACGAGCGCCCCGGCGAGGTGGATCGTGCCCGTGTCGATCGCCACCAACCCGGCGATCGAACGCAGCAACGTCGACTTGCCGCAGCCGCTCGGACCGACCAGAGCGAGAAGTTCGCCGGGTGCGAGTTCGAGATCGACACCGTCGACCGCGAGGACGTCCTCGTAGGTCTTGACGACGGCGTCGAGCCGAAGCGGCGTGACGGTCATGTGCGTTCGGCTCCTCGGGACAGCTGACGCGACAGCAAGGCGACCGGGATCATCGCCACGACGATAATGGCGAGCGCAGGCAGCGCGGCTTGTTCGAAGCGTGACTCGGTCGCCAGGTTGAAGGTCCAGATCGGCAAGGTGTTGAAGCCGATCGGCCGAAGAAGCAGCGCGATCGGCAGCTCCTTCAGCGCATCGACAGCCACGAGAACGGCGCCAGTGGCGACGCTCGTGCGGGCGAGGGGGGTGTGGATCCGGCGCACGATCGTGGCCGGCCGAGCACCGAGGCTTCGAGCCGAGGCGGTGATCTCCTCGGGCACCTGGGCCATACCGGCCTCGATGGCGTTGAGCCCCGGTGCCAGGAACCGGATGCTGTAGGCGTAGACGAGACCGACAAGGGAACCGGTGGCGACCGTACCGGGGAGACCCAGGCCGATGCCCTCGAGCACGTCGTCGAGCGCAACCAGGCTGAGCACGACACCCATCGCCACGACCGGTCCCGGGACGGCATAGCCGACAGCGGTGAGCCGCGCCGCAAGGCCGGTCGTTCGGCCAGAGACGAATCGCGACCCGTTGGCGATGAAGATCGAGGCGAGCACGCACACGACGGCGGTGAGCAGTGCGAGTTGCAGGGAGTTGCCGAGGAACTCGAGGAAGCGTTCGGTGTTCGGGGTGCCCCTCGGCCCAGCGATCTCTTGGAATGCCCACGACACGAGCTGGAAAGTCGGGGCCAAGAACGCAAGGAGCAGCACGATGCCGCAGACGGCAAAGGCGGCCCACGCTCGCNCGCCCTCGAGGCGACGGGGCCCGAGCCCGGCNGCNGCNCCGGCGGCCTCACCGAAGCGGGCCCGGCCGCGCATGATGCGCTCGAGCCCGATGATCATCAGCGCAACCACCANCACGAGGGTNGCGAACTCCGATGCGGCNTCACGATCGAAGGTGCCGCGCCAGATGCGGAAGACGCCGACCGTCACGGTGTCAACGCCGAAATACTGAACGGTCGCGAAGTCGGTGATCGTCTCCATCATCACGACGGCCACACCGGCGGCAAGTGCTGGCCGAAGCATCGGGATCACGACACGACGCGCGGCCTCGAGCGGTCCGGCGCCGAGGCTCCTCGCAACGTTGTAGGCCGACCCGGCCTGGTCGGCGAGCGCAGCGCGAGCCAACAAGAAAACGTACGGGTAGAGCACGAGCGTGAAGACCACGATCGCGCCACCCATCGACTCGACTTCGGGAAACCATGCGTCGCGACCGAACCAGTCGCGCCACTGGTTCTGCACCGGACCGGTGAAACCGAAGACCGACATGGTCACGAACCCGAGCACGTACGACGGCATCGCAAGGGGTGCGACCAGCAACCAGCCGAAGGCCTTTGATCCTGGGAAGCGGTAGGCGCTAACGAGCCAAGCGAGGCTGCTGCCGAGGAAAAGGGCGCCGAAGCTCACCCCGACCAGGAGCACTGCGGTGTCGACAAGTTGGCCGGGTAGGCGCGTGTCCCACTGCTGACGCCAGACCTCGGTCTCGGGATCGAGGATGCCGATGGCGAGGAAGCCGATCGGGACGACGACGAGCGCGGCGAGCACGAGCGCGCCACCGGGCCAGCCTCTGCGGCTGGCCCGGTCGGCGGCGGTCGTCTCGACCCGATCGCTCCCCGTCTCGGTGACGGGTGCTGAAGCGGTCACGTCACTCGTAGCCGGCCTCGTCGAGCAGACGGACCGCCTCGGCGTTGAGCAGACCCCATTCGGATGCGTTGGTGCGGTCGCCCTCGAAGGTCACGCCGAACTCGTTGGCGATCAAGGTCTCGGGGGCAACGTCGGGATTCACGGGGTATTCGTTGTTTCCATCGACGAAGAGGTTCTGCCCATCGGTGGCGAGCCACTCCAGCAGTTGCTGGGCGAGTTCGGGGTCGTCGGCGTTGGCCAACACGCCGGCGCCGGAGAGGTTGACGTGGACGCCTCGGTCGTTCTGGTTGGCCCAGACAAGGCCGACCGGATAGTCCGGATCTTCAGCGAGCTTCCGGGCCAGGTAGTAGTGGTTCGCGATGCCGACGTCGCAGCGGCCGTCGCGAATCGAGTCCAACAAGATGCCGTCCTTCGCCATGATGTGGGCGTTGTCGGCCCACCCGTTCGCCACCTCGAGTGTGGCGTCGTAGCCACGGCTGGCGATCAGGCTGGCGACGAGCGACTGGGTGTACGTGTTCGACGATGTGCGGAGACAGACCCGGTCTTTCCACTGGGGCTCAGCGAGCTCCTCGTAGGTCGTCGGGATGTCGTCGGGAGCGAGCCGCTCCGTCGAGTAGACGATCGTCCGCACTCGGGCGCTGAGGGCGTACCACGAGCCATCAGGGTCGCGGAGTTCTGCTGGGATCGCTGCGTCGAGCACCGGCGAGTCGAGTGAGGCGAAGAGCCCCTGCTCTGCTGCCGTCGCCAGATTGCCGGCGTCGACGGTCATATAGATGTCGGCCGAGGAGTCATCGCCTTCGGCCTGCAGGCGTTCACGGAGTTCGGCATCGGAACCCTCGAGGAACTCGATGTCGATGCCGAACTCGCTCTCGAAGGCCTCGAAGGCAGCTTCGAGGTCGTAGTGACGACCGGTGTAGATCTGGATCGTGCCTTCGGAGTCGGTGCCGCAGGCCGACAGGAGTAGGGATCCGACCGAGGCGGCGAAACCGAAGAGAACCAGACGAAGCGTTGTGCTGTTCACAGGTCGGCACGCTACCGATGGTTCACAGAAAGTAACAACCTGAATCAAGGATGCTTAACAACGACCGTGTCGGTCGCTCAGACCCAGCGGCTGGTCCCGAAGCTGTACCCCACCGAGCGCACGGTCTGGATCAGATTGGCGTGCTCCTCGCCGAGCTTGGAGCGCAGGCGTCGCACGTGGACATCGACCGTTCGGGCGCCGCCGTAGTAGTCGTAGCCCCAGACCCGGCTCAGCAAGGTCTCCCGGGTGAACACCTTGCCAGGGTGCGAGGCCAGGAACTTCAACAGCTCGTACTCCATATAGGTGAGGTCGAGCGGCTTGCCGTCGATGGCGGCCTGGTACGTCTCGAGGTTCATCCCGAGCGGGCCGTACTCGATGACCTCCGCTCGGGCGACCTGACCACTGCGACGGAAGAGGTGCTTGAGGCGAGCCTCGAGCTCGACCGGCTGAAAGGGGTTGAGACAGAAGTCATCGAAGAGATCTTCACGGAAGTCGAGCGAAGCGAGATGTCCACCACCGATCAACAACAGCACCGAACCGACATGGATGTCACCGCTGCGGATCGACCGGCACAGGCGAAAGGCCTCTTCGGGTTCGTCGCCGGCCACGACGACTGCGCCGACCCAGCCGTCGGCGGGCTGCGCGCTTCGCGCCGTGTCGAGATCGGCCGCTGCCTTCCACGCCCAGCCACCCAGGTCGAGAGCCTGGGCGAGCTCGGGAGGGGCGGGGGA
>PABW01000032.1 GCA_002699625.1 Acidimicrobiaceae bacterium | reverse complement strand
CTCGAGGTCCGGATCCTGCTGGCCGACGACGATGACGAGCGCCGTATCGAGTTCGTTGCCGTAGGCGAGCACTGGACCTCCCGGCTGGCCGAACTCGCCCGGCGCCTCGTGCCGTGGGGGGCGACATGCTGATCCTCGGGATCGAGTCCGCCACGGCCCGCGTCGGTTGTGCGATCGGGGGCCACGAGGGAACGATCGCGTCGGCTCACTCCTCGCGGGGTCGTCGTCACGCCGAGTCGCTGGCGCCACAGATCGAGTTCGTCGCCGAGCAGGCCGGCGTTCAGCTCGCCGACATCGGTGCGATCGCGATTGACATCGGGCCTGGTCTCTTCACCGGTCTGCGCGTCGGCGTCACCACTGCTCTGGCGCTGGCCACCACCCTGCGGATTCCGATGATCGGGGTCACATCGCTCGACCTGCTCGCCTTCCCGGTCGGTCACACCCACCGGATGATCACCGCAGCCGTCGATGCCCGGCGCGGTGAGGTCTTCCACGCGACCTACCGGCCCGTTCCCGGTGGCGTGCAGCGCATCACCGAGCCGGCGGTCGGTGAACCCGAGGAGCTCCGATCGGCGATCGTGGCCGAGGCCGCCGATGTTCTGATCGTCGGTGATGGAGCGCTCGCTCATCGCCACCTGTTCGAGGACGTGAGCGGTGTCGAGATCGCCGACAAGGTCCTCGCCTTCCCGTCCGCTTCGGCCCTCGTGAGCCTCGCCCACGCCCGGGCGATGCGCGAGGAGTTCGTCCGCCCCGACGAGATCGAGCCGCTCTACCTGCGACGGCCTGATGCCGTCGCCAAGTGGGATACGGCGAGTTCATGAGCGTCGTCCTCGAGCCCATGGCGGGTCGCCACGTCGATGCCGTCTGTGCGATCGACTCCCGGTGCTTCAGCCGGCCATGGTCGGCAGCCCAATGGCGCACCGAACTCGCCGCCGACGACCATACCCACCTCGTCGCGCGGGACAACGACCAGGTCGTCGCTCATGCCGGCACGCTGCGCGTACTCGACGAGCTTCACATCACGACCGTTGCCGTCGACCCCGACCATGAAGGCAAGGGCCACGGCACCCGCCTCTGTATCGAGTTGCTGCGCCTCGGCATTGCCACCGGCGCCACCGCAGCGACCCTCGAGGTGCGCGCCCAGGCGCACCGCACCCAGCGGCTCTATGGCCGCCTCGGGTTCGCGCCTGCCGGAATTCGCAGCCGCTACTACGGCCGTCCCACCGACGACGCCGTCATCATGTGGCTCCACGATCTCGACTCGCCGGAGATCGTCGAGCGGCTCGATCGGGTCGCCGCCGAACTCCTCCCGATCTCCGACGGAGCCGCCTCATGACCGCCGACCGCATCCTCGGCATCGAGACGAGCTGTGACGAGACGGCGGCCGCCGTCGTGCGACAAGGAACCGACGTCATGTCCTCGGTCGTGTCGAGCCAGATCGAGATCCATCAGCGCTACGGCGGCGTCGTGCCCGAGGTCGCCAGCCGTGCCCATGTCGAGTCGATCATGCCGGTCATCGCCCAGTCGATCGTCGAGGCCGGTATCGAGGACCACGAGGTCGACGCCATCGCGGCCACCCACGGGCCTGGCCTCGTCGGTGCCCTGCTCGTCGGCGTGTCGGCGGCCAAGGCGATGTCGCTCGTGTGGGACGTGCCGTTCATCGGGATGAACCATCTCGAGTCCCACCTCTATGCCGCTTTTCTCGAGGAGCCCGATCTCGAGATGCCGCTGGTCGTGCTCCTGGTGAGCGGCGGGCACACGATGTTGATCGTGATGGAGGATCACCTTCGTTACCGCGTGCTCGGTTCGACCCTCGACGACGCAGCAGGAGAGGCATTCGACAAGGTCGCGCGGTTCATGGATCTTGGCTACCCCGGCGGGCCGGTGGTCGACCGGCTGGCGATCGACGGCGACCCCACCGCAATCCGGTTCCCTCGGGCAATGGCCAACGACGGCTGGGACTTCTCGTTCTCGGGCCTCAAGACGGCGGTCGTGAACCATGTTCGCAAGCACCCCGACGCTGATGTCAACGATGTCGCCGCGTCGTTCCAGGAGGCGGTGGCCGACGTGCTCGTCGGCAAGGCGCGCCGCGCCGCGCAAGAGGTCGGAGCCAAGGGGTTGTGCCTCGCCGGTGGTGTCGCTGCGAACTCGCGACTGCGTGAGAAGACCCTCGATGTCTGTGTGGAGGACGGCTATCGGGCGTTCCTGCCAAGTCGGGCCATGTGCACCGACAACGCAGCGATGGTGGCGGCTGCGGCATGGTGGCGTCTCCAGGCCGATGGCCCGTCGCCACTCGACATCGGGGCGAATCCGTCGCTCCGGCTTCCCGTCTCCTGATTCCGCCCCGATCTGCCCTTTGCAGGGTTGTCGCTGCCCGGGCCGCGTCGTATCGTTAGCACTCGGCATCCCCGAGTGCTAAGTGTGCTCGGGGTTCCCAAGCAGTTGCCGAAAACAACCCGATTCTCGGAGGATCGAATGAGCTTGCAGCCCCTCGAGGACCGCATCGTGGTCCGTTCCAGCGAAGCTGAGTCCACCACCGCCAGCGGTCTCGTCATCCCTGACACCGCTCAGGAAAAGCCCCAGCAGGGTGAAGTCATCGCCGTCGGCCCCGGCCGTCGCAGCGAATCCGGCGACCTCATCCCCATGGACATCGCCGTCGGCGACGTCGTCGTCTACAGCAAGTACGGCGGCACCGAGATCAGCAACGAGGGCCAGGACTACCTGATCCTCAACGCTCGCGACGTGCTCGCGAAGATCGGCTGACCCTCGCATCATGGCCAAGATTCTCAAGTTCAACGAAGAGGCCCGTCGTGGCCTCGAGGCGGGCGTCAACAAGCTCGCCGACGCCGTCAAGGTGACCCTCGGCCCGAAGGGTCGCAACGTGGTGCTCGACAAGAAGTTCGGCGCTCCCACGATCACCAACGACGGTGTCTCCATCGCCCGTGAAGTTGAGCTGGAAGACCAGTTCGAGAACATGGGCGCCCAGCTGGTCAAGGAAGTTGCGACCAAGACCAACGACATCGCCGGCGACGGCACCACCACCGCCACCGTGCTCGCCCAGGCACTCGTTCGCGAGGGCCTGCGCAACGTTGCAGCGGGCGCCAACCCGATGGGGGTCAAGAAGGGCATGGAGAAGGCCGTTGCCGCCGCCGTCGAGAACCTCGCCGGTCAGTCGGTGCAGGTCGACGACTCCAAGGACAAGATCGCCCAGGTCGCCTCAATCTCGGCGGCCGACACCTCGATCGGCGAGACCATCGCCAACGCAATCGACAAGGTCGGCAAGGACGGTGTGGTCACCGTCGAGGAGTCCAACACCTTCGGCATGGATCTCGACTTCGTCGAGGGCATGCAGTTCGACAAGGGCTACCTGTCGCCGTACTTCGTCACCGATGCCGAGCGCCAGGAAGCCGTGCTCGACGATCCGTACATCCTGCTCAACCAGGGCAAGATCTCGAACGTGCAGGATCTCCTGCCCGTGCTCGAGAAGGTCATGCAGTCGGGTAAGCCCCTGCTGATCATCGCCGAGGACATCGAGGGCGAAGCCCTTGCCACCCTCGTGGTGAACAAGATCCGTGGCACGTTCAACTCCGTGTCCGTCAAGGCTCCGGGCTTTGGTGAGCGTCGCAAGGCAATGCTGCAGGACATGGCCGTCCTCACCGGTGGTCAGGTCATCGCCGAAGAGGTCGGCCTGAAGCTCGACTCTGCCGACATGAGCCTGCTCGGCTCGGCACGCAAGGTCGTCGTCACCAAGGACGACACTACCATCGTCGAGGGCGCCGGCTCGACCGCCGACGTCGAGGGCCGTGTGGCCCAGATCAAGGCCGAGATCGAGAACACCGACTCGGACTGGGATCGCGAGAAGCTCCAGGAGCGGCTCGCCAAGCTGGCCGGCGGTGTCGCCGTCGTCCAGGTGGGCGCGGCCACTGAGGTCGAGCTCAAGGAGAAGAAGCACCGCATCGAGGACGCCCTCTCGGCGACTCGTGCGGCCATCGAAGAGGGCATCGTCGCCGGTGGCGGCACCGCCCTCCTCCGCAGCCGTTCGGCCGTGGCCGATCTTCTCGGCTCGCTCGAGGGCGACGAAGCCACCGGTGCTCGCATCATCCACGCTGCGCTCGATGCGCCGGCCAAGCTCATTGCGAGCAACGCCGGTCACGAGGGCGCGGTCGTCGTTCAGCGAGTCGANGCCGAGTCGGGCTCGACCGGCTTCNACGCTGCGACGGGCGAGATGGTCGACCTGATCGACGCCGGTGTCATCGACCCGGTCAAGGTCACGCGTGCGGCGCTGCAGAACGCAGCGTCGATCGCCGGCCTGNTGCTCACCACCGAGGCGCTCGTCGCCGACAAGCCCGAGGAAGCCCCGGCCATGCCGATGGGCGGCGATCCGATGGGCGGCATGGGCGGNATGGGNATGATGTGATCGGCGTGCCGATCACGCTCACNCNCTGAGCTGTATCGATCGAAGGTCCGGGCTTCGGCCCGGNCCTTNGTNNTTTTNNNGTCGCNGNCCGNCGNCNGTGACACGGCGATTCNGGGTGGGNNCATCGCCGNNATCCGGCACACGATCNNCCGAANAGCGGCTACGGTCCCCACGGTGAGCGACGTCCCCGCCGGTTCGATCGGCCGCACGATCATTGCCGCCGACGACCTCGCCGCCCGAGTCGCCGAGCTCGGCGCGGAGATCACGGCTGATTACCAGGGGCGCCGCCCCCTGCTCGTCGGGGTTCTCAAGGGTGCGTTCGTGTTCATGAGCGATCTCGCCCGTGCGATCGATCTGCCCGTCGAACTCGACTTCATGGCGGTGTCGTCGTACGGCACCAGCACGACCTCNAGCGGTGTCGTGCGCATCGTGAAGGATCTCGAGACCGACATCGAGGGCCGCGANGTGATCTTGGTNGAGGACATCGTCGACTCCGGNCTGACGCTCGCGTATCTGCGCNGNGTGCTNGGNGANCGTCGGCCTGCGAGTCTNGAGATCTGCGCCCTGCTGGTGCGGGAAGGGGCAGAGGACAGCGGTGCCCGATACGCCGGGTTCCCCATCCCGCCCGATTTCGTCGTCGGCTACGGACTNGATGTGGCNGAGNANTATCGCGAACTCGANGCCATCCGAGTATTCGAACCGGAGTGACGCGTGACTACTCTCGCANGGTGACCAAANCCNCCAAGCCNNTGATCGANGGGNTACACGCCCCNGAAATCGANCANGAACGTATCGCCGCCGCCGTCAGGGAGATNCTGTTNGCGATCGGNGAGGATCCCGATCGCGACGGANTGCTCGANACCCCCANCCGGGTCGCTCGNATGTANGCGGAGATCTGNGCNGGGCTTCATCAGGAGCCGTCGGAGCACCTCGCNACCNTGTTCGAAGCNGACCACGACGAGATGGTCATGGTGCGNGANATTCCGATGTACTCGCTGTGCGAGCATCANCTNATCCCCTTCATCGGGAAGGCGCACGTCGCNTATATCCCGAACCGCAGNGGCAACGTGATCGGGCTCTCNAAGGTNGCCCGACTCGTCGACGGCTTCGCCAAGCGGCCCCAGGTNCAGGAGCGCCTGACCCGCCAGGTNGCGGATGCCCTNGAGGAGCATCTCCAGCCNCGCGGCGTGCTCGTGGTGATGGAGGCCGAGCACCTGTGCATGTCGATGCGCGGCGTTCGCAAGGCCGGCAGNTCNACNGTGACCTCGTCGGTCACCGGNATCTTCCGTGCCAACGTCGCCACCCGCGCCGAGGCGATGCGNTTCCTGGGTCNGGACTGATCTGCCATGCCGAGGGTGATGGGGATCGTCAACGTCACCCCTGACTCGTTCAGCGACGGTGGCCGATTCGNCACCACGGAGGCGGCGGTCGCCCATGCNCTCGCGCTCCTCGACGAGGGTGCNGCCGTCGTCGATGTCGGGGGCGAGTCGACCCGTCCNGGCGCCACGCCGGTCGATGNCTCNACCGAACGNGATCGTGTCGTTCCGGTNATCGAGGGCATCGTTGCTGCCCGCCCCGACANGATCGTGTCGATCGACACCACCAAGGCCGAGGTNGCCGAGGCNGCGCTNNTNGCCGGCGCGACGATCGTNAACGACGTCAGTGCGTCGCTCGAGTCGGTCGCCGCCGCCCACGGTGCNGNCTGGATCGCCATGCATGCCGGCGGTCCGAGTGCGACCATGCAGAACGATCCGACCTATGACGACGTTGTCGAAGAGGTTCACGCGTTCCTCGTCGACGCGGTCGCCCGGGGCCAGGCTGCCGGCGTCGAACAGATCTGGATTGATCCCGGTGTGGGGTTCGGCAAGACCCTCGAGCACAATCTTGATCTCGTCGCGAACCTCGATCGGTTCACGGCGCTCGCTCCGGTACTGCTGGGTGTCAGCCGCAAACGCAGCATCGGGGATCTGCACGCCGCGAGCGACGCCGCCGTCCACGGCGGCGTTCCCGAACCCGTCCCGACCGACGACCGCCTGGAGGGTTCACTCGCCATGGCCACGTGGGGTGGTTTTTTGAGGGTGGACATGGTCCGAGTTCACGATGTGCGGGCTACCGTCCACGCCGTGGGGGTGATCGCACGATGAGAGGCAAGTGGGCACAGGGGATCGAGCCTCGCCATTTCACCTGGGTGATCAAGGACAAGGTGGCGGTGTGCGAGCGTCCGGGTGGCTACGGCTCGGCGCACCGCAAGGTTCGTCGCCAAGAAGAGATCATCTGGATCCGGCAGAACGACTTCGACTTCGTCGTGTCGCTGTGCATTTCGAACCAGAACCTGCACAACTATGAGGAGATGGGGGTGCCGTTCCACCACGTGCCGTTCAGCGGCCCGTCGGCCGGCCCGTTGAGCCTCACCCGGTCGATGGCCACCATCCGTGACCATGTCGCTGCCGGCGACAAGATCGTGGTGCACCGGGAGCAGCTCGGCGAGCGCATCACCGGCCTTGTTGCTGCGTATCTGGTGTGGATGGGGCTTGTCCCCAACGGGCCGCAGGCCATTTCGATCACGGAGCGGCTGTTCGAGCGTGAACTCGGTCAGGTTGCCCGCGAACTCGTGGCGATGGTCGACCGCTGCGATCCGTCCTCGGAGGTCCCGGTCGATGCGTTCGCTCACACCGCCGACGACGAGATCGACGATGGCGGCGTCGCCGAACCCGACGACGACTGATGAGCACCGTTATCCAGCTCCGTGGCCTGCGCCTGATGTGCATCTGTGGTGCACTGCCCGAGGAGCAGGATCGCCGCCAGCCCTACGAGTTCGACATCGACATCCATGCTGATGTCGTCGCCGCCACCCACGACGATGTGCNCGATCACACGATCGATTACGGCGCCGTGCTCGCTCGCATCGAGGCGGTCACCGAGCGAGAGACATTCCAGTTGTTCGAGCGGATGTCGCGGCGTGTCGGCGAGGCGATCCTCGAAGACGAGCGCATCGAGTCGGTGGTGGTCGAAGTCCGCAAGCTCCGACCGCCGGTCACGCAGGATCTCGCCTCGAGCGGGATGCGGCTCATCATCACCCGATGACCACCACCCGGCGCGCGCTGCTCGGGCTCGGGTCGAACATGGGTGACCGGGTCGAGTACTTGCGGGCTGCCGTGGCTGCGATCCCCGACGTCGTTGCCGTCTCCGACGCCTACGAGACCGATCCGGTCGGCGGGGNGGAGCAGGACCCCTTCCTCAATGTGGTGGTCGAGCTCGACACCGCCCGCACTCCCCACGAGCTTCTCGAGGTGTGTCGCGAACGTGAGCGTGACGCCGAGCGGGTTCGAACGGTCCGCTGGGGCCCACGCACCCTCGATGTCGACGTGCTGTGGGTCGACGGCGAGACCGTCGACGATCCGCCTGAACTCCTCGTCCCGCATCCGCGGATGTTCGAGCGCGCCTTCGTGCTGGTGCCCTTGGCCGACCTCGCGCCCGATGTCGTGCCCGACGGCTACGACGTCGCAGCAGCGGCGACGGCCGAAGGCGTTCGCAACGTCGGGCGGCTGGAGGAGCAGTGAGCGCTGCGACCGTCAGGGTTCGGGTGATCGGTGCCGGCCGGGCCGGTCGTTCGTTCGCCAAGGCGATCGACGACCTCGTCGACTGGGACGTGATCGACATGCGCGGGCGAGGGCTGGCGATCGACGACGCCGCCGCTGATGTCGACCTGGTGGTGATCGCCACGCCTGACTCCGTGGTTGCTGACGTTGCCGCAGCAATCCGGCCTGGCCGTGCCGTCGTAGCCCATGTCGCTGGCTCGCTCGGTCTCGACGTGCTCGCCCCACACGATCGTCGGGCCGCGTTGCATCCGTTGATGTCGCTACCGGACCCCGAGATCGGTGCCGAGCGATTGACGGGGGGCTGGTTCGCCGTCGCCGGTGATCCGCTGGTCGCCGACCTTGCCACTGCACTCGGGGGCCGTACATTCGAGATCGCCGACGACGACCGTGCGCTCTATCACGCCGCCGCGGCAGTCGCGTCGAACCACCTGGTGGCCCTTCTCGGGCACGCCCAACGTCTCGGGGCGTCGGTGGGGATGCCGGCCGATGCGCTCCTGGCGCTCGCCCTCGGGAGTGCGGAGAACGCCGTGGCCCTCGGCCCTGCTGCGGCGCTGACCGGCCCCGCTGCTCGGGGTGACGAGGCGACGCTGGTCGCCCACCGGGAAGCGATCGGTCGTCGCGCTCCACGCGAGTTGGCGGCGTACGAGGCAATGCTCGCTGAGGCACGCCGGTTGGTGGCGATGGAAGGCGANGNGTGACCGAGCCGATGGTTNTNGGCTCGATCNCCGAGGTTCGGCGGNTGCTCGATGCNCACCGCGCTGCGGGCCGGTCGATCGGCTTCGTNCCGACNATGGGCTANCTCCACGCCGGCCATCAGTCCNTGATGCNGGCGTCGGTTGNNGCCAACGACATCACGGTCGTCTCGATTTTCGTCAACCCGTTGCAGTTTGCGGCAGGGGAGGACCTCGGGAGCTATCCCCGCGACCTCGCCCGCGACACTGACTGCTGTGCTGACGCCGGGGTCGACCTGATCTTCGCCCCGTCGGTCGAGGAGATGTACCCCGGCCCGATGGCCACGGTCGTCGACGTTGCGTCGGTCGCTTCGCTGCTCGAAGGAGCGTTCCGGCCCGAGCACTTCGCCGGGGTCGCCACCGTGGTAGCCAAGCTCCTTTCGATCATGGGGGAGTGCCGGGCGTACTTCGGAGAGAAGGACTGGCAGCAGGTCGCCGTCGTCACCCGGATGGCTGCTGATCTCTCGATGCCGGTCGAGGTCGTGCCGTGCCCGACGATGCGCGAGCCCGACGGGCTCGCCATGTCGAGCCGCAACGTCTATCTCACCCCCGACGAGCGAGCCGAGGCGCCGGTCCTGCGCCGGGCCCTCGATGCGGGGCTCGTCATGATCGCCGAGGGCGAAACCGACCCGGCCGTGATCGAGGCCGTGATGACCGACACCGTCGCCACCGCATCACTCGCCGCGCTCGACTATGTCGCCGCCGTGCAGGCCGACACGCTGATCGCCGACGGCCCACTCCACGGCGAGGTGCGACTGCTCGTCGCCGTTCGTTTCGGCACGGCCCGGCTCATCGACAACGACGGCGGAATGGTGCCCGTCACGCCGGCGTGACAGCCTGGCGAGATGTCTGAGGCCTACATCATCGACGCCTGCCGAACCCCTCGAGGGATCGGGAAGCAGGGCAAGGGTTCGCTTGCCCACCTCCACCCCCAGCACCTCGGTTCGACCGTGCTCAAAGCGTTGCAAGAGCGAAACGGATTCGACACCGCCGACGTCGACGATGTCGTGTGGGGGACGAGTTCGCAGGTCATGGAACAGTCCGGCGACATCGGCCGGATGTCGGCGCTCGACGCCGGCTACGACATGAAGGCGAGCGGCGTCACCCTTGACCGCTTCTGCGGCTCGGGTATCACGTCCGCGAACATCGCGGCTGCCTCGGTGAAGGCCGGTCTCGAGGATCTCGTCGTGTCCGGCGGCACCGAGATGATGTCGTTGCCGAAGAAGGGCATGCTTCCGATGGGTGCGGGCAATGCGCATCTGCAGGAGATCCACCCGCAGTCGCATCAGGGCGTCTGCGCCGATGCGATCGCCACGCTCGAGGGCATCGACCGGGAGACGCTCGATGCCCTGGCCGTCGAGACGCAGAACCGAGCCGAAGTCGCGATCAAGGAGGGGCGCTTCGACAAGAGCCTCGTCCCGGTGTTCAACCTTGACGGCACGCTCGCCCTCGACCGGGAAGAGTTTCCGCGGCCGGGCACAACGATGGAGTCGCTCGCCACGCTTGCGCCGTCGTTCCCGATGGTGGCCGATTACCGCCACAGCGACGATGCCAAGACCTTCCGGGAGTTGATCAACCAGAAGTTCCCCGATCTCGACATCCAGCATGTTCATCACGCCGGCAACAGTTCAGGTGTGGTCGACGGGTCGGCCGCCATTCTCTGGGCGAGCGAGGGCTACACGAAGGCGCACGGGCTGACCCCGCGGGCTCGCATCGTGGCGATGGCCAACATGGGTGACGACCCGACCCTCATGCTCAACGCACCGGTTCCTGCGGCGAGGAAGGTGTTGGAGAAGGCCGGGATGACCGTCGACGACGTCGATATCTTCGAGATCAACGAGGCGTTCGCTGTTGTGTCGGAGAAGTTCCAGCGGGATCTCGATCTCGACCGGGAAAAGGTCAACGTCAACGGCGGAGCGATGGCGCTGGGCCACCCGATCGGTGCCACGGGAGCCGTCCTGATCAACACGGCGCTCGATGAGCTCGAGCGCCAGGACAAGCAGGTCGGCCTGATCACCATGTGCGCCGGTGGCGGCATGGCCCCGGCCATCATCATCGAACGAGTCTGAACGAGCACCGGCGTCGGCCGGTCTGAGGGNAAGCGAGACGACAGCAATGCCGATCGAAGGCGAGTACGAGCCGAGCACGTGGGGTTGGGTGGCCGACCAGGTCGAGCGCTACGAGGCATCCGGCGGCACCGAGGCCGACACCTTGATGGACACGGGCATCCCGATCATCGTGATGACCACCGTGGGTCACAAGAGCGGCAAGGTCCGCAAGGTTCCGCTCATGCGAGTCGAGCACGAGGGCGAGTACGGCATCATCGCGAGCAAGGGCGGGAATCCGACCCATCCGGGCTGGTACTACAACCTGCTCGCTCGCGATCACGTGACGATCCAGGACGGTCCCGAGCCGAAGGACTACACGATCCGCGAACTCGGGGGCGAGGAGCGCAACACCTGGTACGCCCGCGGTGAGGCGGTCTACCCCGATTACACCGCCTACCAAGAAGCCGCGACCGGTCACGGTCGCGTCATCCCGGTCTTCGTCGCCACACCATCGGCCTGATCCGGCGTCCGGTAGCTTGTCGGGCGTGCTTCTCACGATCGACGTCGGCAACACCCAGACTGTGNTGGGCCTCTACGACCCCGACACCGAGACCGGTGACGGGGCGGCGGTCGGCCTCGTTGACCACTGGCGTATCTCGACCGTGCACGAACGCACGAGCGACGAGTACTCGGTGATGGTCCGGTCGATGCTCGACACGACCGACGTCGACTTCGATACGGAGATCACCGGTACGGCGATCTGCTCCGGTGTGCCGCGGATCCTCGCCAACCTGCGCCAGATGGTCAATCGATACCTGCCGAACGAGCCCATCGTGATCGAACCCGGCGTGAAGACCGGCATGCCGATCTTGTACGACAACCCCAAAGAGGTCGGTGCCGACCGCATCGCCAACGCAATTGCGGCCTACGACCTCTATGGCGGGCCGACGGTGGTCGTCGACTTCGGCACCGGCAACAACTTCGACGTGATCTCCGAGAACGGCGAGTTCCTCGGTGGCGCGATCGCGCCCGGCATCGAGATCAGCCTCGATGCCCTCTTTGGCCGTGCCGCCCAGCTGCGGGCGATCGAGCTCGTCGAACCCCGAAGCGTCGTCGGCAAGTCGACGGTCGAATCGATCCAGAGCGGTACGGTCTATGGCTTCGCGGCGATGATCGACGGCATGGTCCGTCGCTTCGGTGATGCCCTCGGCGAGATCAATGTCGTGGCCACCGGCGGGCTCGCCCATCTGATCGCACCGGTGTCGGAGACGATCGAACACGTCGAGCCCTTCCTCACCCTCCACGGTCTCCGGATCGTGCACGACCGGAACAACTGATGACCGACTTCCCGTATCGCTACGACGTCACCCACACCACCGCCGAGATCGTCGAGGACCACAGCGCCCTCGAGGCCGGCGCCGAGACGGAGGTTGTCGTGACGATCGCCGGGCGACTCATGCTCCGCCGCGATCAGGGCAAGTTGGCCTTCG
This sequence comes from Acidimicrobiaceae bacterium, assembly GCA_002699625.1. Lineage (GTDB taxonomy): Bacteria > Actinomycetota > Acidimicrobiia > Acidimicrobiales > Aldehydirespiratoraceae > UBA11606. The sequence continues at coordinate 5,069 of PABW01000032.1, read as the reverse complement.
GTTCGCTCCAGGACTCCACTGGNCGCATCCAGCTGTTCGCCATGGCGAAGTCCACCCCCGACTTCGAGGACTTCACCGGCCTCTCGATCGGTGACTGGATCGCCGTCACCGGTGTGGTGATGATGACCCGTCGTGGTGAACTCAGCGTCCGGGTCGACGCCTGGGATGTGCTCGCGGCGGCCCAGCGGCCCTTTCCCGACAAGTGGCACGGCATCTCTGATCCCGACACGCGCTATCGCCAGCGCTATGTCGACATGTGGGTCACCGAAGAGGCTCGCGATGCGTTCGCGAAGCGCAGTCAGATCGTCGCGTCGATGCGATCGATCCTGGGCGGTCAGGGGTTCATCGAGGTCGAGACACCGATGNTGCACCCGATCCCCGGCGGNGCGCTCGCNCGTCCGTTCATCACCCANCACAACGCACTCGGGGAGGACCTCTACNTGCGCATCGCGCCCGAGCTCTACCTGAAGCGGCTGGTCGTCGGNGGNATGGAGAAGGTGTTCGAGATNGGCCGCGTNTTCCGCAACGAGGGCATGTCGACTCGGCANAATCCCGAGTTCACGATGCTGGAGCTCTACTGGGCCTACGCCGACNANGCCGACATGATGGAACTCACCGAGAACCTCGTCGCCGGTGTNGCCGAGCAGGTCCTGGGCACCACGANNGTCGAATACGACGGTCGCGAGGTCGATCTTTCCACNCCGTGGCGCCGCGCCACGATGGAAGAACTCATNGCAGAGCACGCNGGTGTGGAGATCAGTCTCGAAACGCCGATGGACGAGCTNCGGGCNCTNTGNGAGCGGTTCGGNGTCGAGGTGAAGGACCACTACGGCCCCGGAAANCTCATCCTCGAGATCTACGAGAAGACCTGCGAGGCCGAGTTGTGGGGNCCGGTCTTCGTCACCGACTACCCGGTCGAGGTNTCNCCGTTGTCCCGCGAGCATCGGGAACGNCCGGGCTACACCGAGCGCTTCGAGGCGATCGTNGCNGGCCGAGAGCTCTGCAACGGCTTCTCCGAGCTGACCGATCCGGTGATNCAGCGCNAGCGGTTNGAGGCNCAAGAGGCCGAGGGCGCNGCCGGTGACGACGAGGCGATGGTGGTCGACGAGGATTATCTCCGGGCGCTCGACTANGGCCTGCCCGGNACCGCCGGGCTCGGTATCGGTGTCGANCGGCTCATCATGTTGCTCACGGGCACCACCACGATCCGCGACGTGGTCCTGTTCCCGACGCTCAANCCNGAACCGGTCCGCAGCGAGAGNGACACCGTCGACGGNGAANCGCCNGAGGGNGACNACGAGGAGTAACGCNGTGNCGNCGCCTGCGCNAGGCNGGCGGTTCAGCTCAGCGGTGCGTTCGCNCGTTCGATCAGGTCGGCGCTCGCCGCTCGAAGGGCNTGCGCGCCGGGNGTGTCGGGCAGGTCCGTGAGGGTGCCGGCGGCCTTGTCGGCCCAGCCCTGGGCGACGTCGAGGGCGGTACGGATGCCGTTGCTCGACCGGATGAGATCACGGGCACGNTCGCGTTCGTCGGCGGTGATGCCGCTGGTCAGAAGCGGTCGGAGTTCGGTGGCGATGTNTTCTTCGGCGAGGGCGTGGATCACGGGAAGCGTGTAGATGCCNTCGAGGAGGTCGTTGCCGGCAGGCTTTCCGAGTTCTTCGTCGGTGGCGANGATGTCGAGGATGTCGTCGACGACCTGGAAGGCCATGCCGTAGGCGAGGCCGAACTCGGTGAGCGATTCGACAACCGGGCGAGGCAGTTCGCCGACGATGGCACCGATGCGGCAGGCCGTGGCGAGCAGCGATGCCGTCTTGCCGGTGATCGAGCGTTCGTAGCGTTCGACGGTGCGGGTTGGGTCGTAGGCCGATTCGAGCTCGAGGATCTGGCCCTCGCAGAGCTGGGTGATCGTGGTGGCGAGCAGGCCGGCGACTTCGGTGCCGAGGTCGGATGCCAGTTCCGATGCTCGGCCCAGCAGATAGTCGCCCGCCAGGATGGCCCGCAGGTTGCCCCACTCGGCATTGACGCTCTTGACGCTGCGGCGGGTGGTGGCGTCGTCCATGACGTCGTCGTGGTACAGCGAACCGATGTGCACGAGTTCCACGGCACAGCCGCCACGGATCACGTCGATCGTTGCCGGCGATCCGGCGGGATCGAGGACGGCGGCGGACGCCATCGCGAAGCCGGGGCGCACCCGCTTGCCGCCCGCCTTGATCAGATGGCTGGCGATCTCGGTGAGGAAATCGCCTTCCGCCCGGACGACGCGAAGAAGCTCGTCCTCGGTGCGGGCGAGGTCGGCGAGCATCGGGGGAAGGATGGCGAGGGGATATGCCATGCCCTTCACGCTACGCCCTGTGCGGATCGATCGGCCAAGGCGGCCATCCGCAGGACATCTGAACCCGGTTGAGAACATCGGTTGTGACAATCGGTGGTTCGGTTCGTCACAACGGGAAGAAGTTCCCTACGTTGGAAGTTGTACCTGTCGACGGAACTTTGCGTTCCTGACCTTGGGTACCGCACCGGAGCCGAGGGCGAGAGACCGAGGCCCCCCGGTACACTTGATGAACGGGTTCAGGCCCGTGTCCCCCGAAGTTTTCCATCCCTGGAAGGGAGATCCCGATGTTTGAGCGGTTTACCGACAGGGCTCGGCGAGTGGTCGTGCTGGCGCAGGAAGAGGCGCGCCTGCTGAACCACAACTACATCGGTACGGAGCACATCCTGCTCGGCCTCATTCACGAGGGCGAGGGCGTCGCCGCCAAGGCCCTGGAGTCGCTCGGTATCAGCCTCGAAGCGGTTCGCAACCAGGTCGAGGAGATCATCGGTCAGGGCGGCTCGTCGCCCAGCGGCCACATTCCCTTCACCCCACGCGCCAAGAAGGTCCTCGAGCTCAGCCTGCGCGAAGCACTGCAGCTCGGCCACAACTACATCGGCACCGAGCACATCCTGCTCGGGCTGATTCGCGAGGGCGAGGGCGTTGCCGCCCAGGTTCTCGTCAAGCTCGGTGCCGATCTCAGTCGGGTGCGTCAGCAGGTCATCCAACTGCTGTCGGGCTACTCGGGCTCCGGCTCGGGCGGCGAGAGTGGTGCTTCTGGCGGTTCCGGCGAGAAGGCCGGCGCCACTGCCGGTGGTTCCGGCGGCGACAGCCAGTCCGGCTCGCTCGTGCTCGACCAGTTCGGCCGCAACCTCACGCAGGCGGCGCTCGAAAAGAGCCTCGACCCGGTCATCGGCCGCAGCCGCGAGACCGAACGGGTCATGCAGATCCTCAGCCGCCGCACCAAGAACAACCCGGTCCTCGTCGGTGAGCCGGGTGTCGGCAAGACGGCGATCGTCGAGGGCCTCGCCCAGGCGATCGCCAACGACTCGGTGCCCGAGACCCTCCACAACAAGCAGCTCTACACGCTCGACCTCGGCGCCCTCGTCGCCGGTTCGCGTTACCGCGGCGACTTCGAGGAGCGCCTCAAGAAGGTGCTCAAGGAGATCAAGACTCGCGGCGACATCATCCTCTTCATCGACGAGATCCACACCCTCGTCGGGGCGGGTGCCGCCGAAGGCGCCATCGATGCTGCGTCGATTCTGAAGCCAATGCTCGCCCGTGGCGAACTGCAGACCATTGGTGCCACCACCCTCGACGAGTTCCGCAAGCACCTCGAAAAGGACGCCGCCCTCGAGCGTCGCTTCCAGAAGGTCGTCGTCGAGGAGCCGTCGGTCGCGCACACGGTGGAGATCCTCAAGGGGCTGCGTGACCGCTATGAGACCTACCATCGGGTGACGATCACCGATCAGGCGATCGTGGCGGCCGCTAACCTGGCCGACCGCTACATCTCCGACCGACACCTTCCCGACAAAGCCATCGACCTGATCGACGAGTCCGGCTCCCGACTGCGGATCAAGCGGATGGAGACTCCGCCCGAGTACAAGGAACTCGAGGCGGAGATCGCCGATGTCGTCCGCCTCAAGAAGGAAGCGGTCGAAGGCCAGCAGTTCGAAGAGGCCGGTCGTCTTCGCGATAAGGAGAAAGAGCTCCTCAACCGTCGTGAGGCGATGGAGTCCGAGGCCAAGGCCTCCGGTCTCGACCTCTTCGACGAGGTCGACGAGGAAGCCATCGCCGAGGTGCTCTCGCTGTGGACCGGCATCCCGGTCTACAAGCTCACCGAGGAGGAGACCGAGAAGCTCCTCCGCATGGAAGACGAGCTCCACAAGCGGGTCATCGGTCAAGAAGATGCCATCAAGGCCGTCTCGCAGGCGATCCGCCGGACCCGTGCCGGTCTGAAGGACCCGAAGCGTCCGTCGGGCTCGTTCATCTTCCTCGGCCCATCCGGTGTCGGAAAGACCGAGCTCGCCAAGACGCTCGCTGAGTTCCTCTTCGGCGACGAGACAGCACTGCTGTCGCTCGACATGTCCGAGTACCAGGAAAAGCACACGGTCAGCCGACTCGTCGGCTCGCCCCCCGGCTACGTCGGCTACGACGAAGGCGGCCAGCTCACCGAGAAGGTGCGCCGGAAGCCGTTCTCGGTCGTGCTGTTCGACGAGGTCGAGAAGGCCCATCCCGATGTCTTCAACACGCTGTTGCAGATTCTCGAAGAAGGTCGCCTGACCGACTCCCAGGGTCGATCGGTCGATTTCCGCAACACCGTGCTGATCATGACCTCGAACCTCGGCACGTCTGATCTGCGAAAGGCCACCATCGGTTTCGGCACCGGCGACGAAGCGGTCAACTACGAGAAGATGAAGGAAAAGGTCAACGACGCGCTGAAGGCTCACTTCCGCCCGGAGTTCCTGAACCGCATCGACGACACGATCGTGTTCCACGAGCTCGCTCAGCACGAGGTCCGCCAGATCGTCGACCTGATGATCGCCCGCACCGCCAAGCAACTGGGCGGCCAGGGAATGGGCCTCGAGCTCACCGACGCCGCCAAGGATCATCTCGCCGGCAAGGGCTATGACCCCACCCTCGGCGCCCGACCGTTGCGTCGTGCGATTCAGCGCATGGTCGAGGATCCGCTGTCGGAGAAGCTCCTCCACAAGGAGTTCCGAGCCGGCGAAATCATCATCGTCGACGTCGAGCCGAACGACGA
>PABW01000031.1 GCA_002699625.1 Acidimicrobiaceae bacterium | reverse complement strand
GCCAGCACGTACCTGTGGTCGTCCCCGTGTCGCCGTAGCCTGACGGGATGAGCACGGAGGCGACGATCCGTACCGATCTGAGGATCGACGGGATGACGTGCGCAGCCTGCTCCAGCCGTATCCAACGGCGGCTCGGGAAGCTCGAGACCGTGGCCGACGCCCAGGTCAACTTCGCCAACGGCCGAGCCCGGATCGATCACGATGCTTCTCTCGGGATCGACAGTCTGGTCGCCGAGGTCGAGTCGCTCGGCTACGTCGTGATCGATGACGGAAGTAGCGACGGGGCTGAACTCGCCCGTGAAGCCAACCTCCGGCGTCGGTTGGTCGCGGCGGCGCTCCTCACCATCCCGACCGTCATGATCTCGATGCTGCCGAGCCTTCGATTCGAAGCCTGGGAATGGGTGGTCGGCGCGCTGGCGCTCCCGGTGGTGCTCTGGTCGGGGTGGCTCTTCCATCGGGCGGCCTGGATCAACATCCGCCACGGTGCGACGACCATGGACACCCTCGTGTCGATGGGCTCGATGTCGGCCATCCTGTGGTCGGTCGCCGTCCTCGTCACCGATGTGGGTGATGGTCACGTCTATTTCGAGACGGGCGCCGTGATCGTCACCTTGATCCTGCTCGGCAAGTGGTTCGAACTCCGGGCCACACGCCGCTCAGGCGATGCCATCCGAGCACTTGCCGATCTCGGCGCCCAGCGAGCTCGTCTCGAGGACGGTTCGGAAATCGCCGCCAAAGATCTCGACGTCGGCGTGCGTTTCCTCGTCGCCCCAGGAGAGAAGATCGCCACCGATGGAGTCATCATCGATGGTCATGGCGCGATCGACGCCTCGATGGTCACCGGCGAGCCGGTTCCGGTCGACGCAGGCCCTGGAGACGATGTCATCGGCGCCACGATCTCCACGGACGGCGCTCTGATCGTCGAAGCGACCCGGGTCGGCGCCGATACTGCGCTCTCCCAGATCATTCGACTCGTCGATCAAGCCCAGGGCAGCCGAGCTGAAGTACAGCGACTCGCTGATCGAGTGTCGGGCTTCTTCGTGCCGCTTGCGATCGCCACCGCCATCGTCACGCTCGGCACCTGGCTGAGTCTCGGTAACGAGCCGGGCGACGCCGTGACCGCCGCAGTCGCCGTGCTGATCATCGCCTGCCCGTGTGCGCTCGGCCTCGCCACGCCGCTTGGGATCATGGTCGGCACGGGGCGAGGGGCCCAGCTCGGTGTGATCATCAAGGGTGGCGAAGTCCTCGAGGACACCCGGACGGTCGATGCCATCGTCGTCGACAAGACCGGCACGATCACGAGCGGCGTCATGCGACTCATCGCCACGCACGCCCCGACCCTCGAGCACGCCGACCGTGAACGGATCGTCACCCTCGCCGCATCCGCCGAGTCGCGTTCGGAGCACCCCATCGCTCGAGCGGTCTCGACGGCGGCGCCGGCACTCGCGGTCGAGCACTTCACGAACCAAGCCGGCTCGGGGGTGGTCGCCACCGTCGACGGTGACGAGATTCGTGTCGGTCGTCGCAGTCTTTTCGACACGATCCCCGACGAGGTGGAGGCGGCTGCTGTCGCCGCCGAAGCAACCGGTGCCACTGCCGTCTTCGCCGGCCGTCACCGTCGGGCCGACGTGGTTTTTGTCGTTGCCGACGAGGTGAAGGCCACGTCAGCCGACGCCATCACGGCGCTTCGCGCCCAGGGCCTTCAGGTCACCATGCTCACTGGCGACAACCGCCGTACCGCCGAAGAGGTCGCGGCCGCAGTCGGCATCGACAACGTCATCGCCGAGGTCTACCCGCACGACAAGGCCCAGGTCATCGAGAAACTCCAGGCCGAGGGGCGCAGGGTCGCCATGGTCGGCGACGGCATCAACGACGCCCCAGCGCTTGCCCAGGCCGATCTCGGTATTGCGATCGGGACCGGCACCGACATCGCCATCGAGGCTTCCGACCTGACGGTCGTCTCGGGCGACCTCAGAGCGGTGGTGGACGCAATCGCGTTATCGCGTCGCACGCTCGCCACGATCAAGGGCAACCTCTTCTGGGCGTTCGCCTACAACGCCGCCGCGATCCCGCTCGCGGCCTTCGGTGTGCTCAACCCGATGATCGCCGCCGGTGCCATGGGGTTGTCGTCGGTGTTCGTCGTCAGCAACAGTCTTCGCCTGCGCCGCTTTCGCGGCGCCCGGCAGAACGCAGCTCTCGAGGTGGCCGCATGATCAGTACCTACTCCGTGCCCGGAATGAGCTGTGGGCACTGTGTCGAGGCGATCACCGGCGAGGTCGGCAAGGTCGAGGGGGTCAGCGATGTCCGGATCGATCTCGACACCAAGATCGTCACGGTCGTCGGTGGCGAGTGCGATGCAGTTCTCGCGGCCATCGACGACGCCGGCTTCGACGTCGCCTGATCCGAACTCCCTGCTCAGACGAACATCGCCTCGCAGCCCGTGCCGGCAAGCACGGCATCGACTCGTTCGCGGTCGATGTCGGAGAGCGCTGCGTGATCCCGCCGAAGCCACTCAAGACACTTGCCCTGGTAGGCAAACGGCCCCTGGCGGTAGGTATCGCCNAGGATTTCGCACACGACCTCGTCCTTCCCTGTTTCCAGCGCNTCGGCGTTGGCGAGCAGGAACGGGACATAGGTGGCCCCGATCTCGTGGAGGAGGCGGCGGGTGGCGGAGGGGAGCGACTCCAACGACACCCANCCGTCGTNGNCTTCGACGGGAAGCCANGACAGATCGTCGGTGCGGTCNACCCAGTTGATCACCTTCGGGGCTCGCTNCTCCGCAATCCGGACCGAGGTCGGATCCCACTTCACNAGNTGNGTCAGCTGNCCGAAGATGCCGAAGTCGCCNCGCCCCGGTCGGTCNCCGAGGAAGAAATCTCGTTCGGCGAACCCNGCAGTCATCAGATCNAGCANCCGCTCATAGGAGGANTCNATGATCGGCTGGGTGATGTCGGTGGAGCCGACGAGTTCNCGGCGCCCNATCTGNCGNTGGGTGANGAAGTCGTAGTNCATCTGGGCGCCGTCGGAATCGAGCTGCAGNTTGCCCGACAGGGGGAGGAGCGTGCCGGCCTTGTCGATGCCGTCCTGNTACGCCCAGCGATAGTGGTACATCGCCTTGGTGACCCACTCGTCGCCGAAGTCCTCGATGATGGCGTCGATCAGNGCGAGTGCCGNNTCGGTGGGNACGACGCTGCGGTGGGTGTGCTCGCGTTCGAGTCGCATGATNTGNGGCGATGAGTCGATNGTGACCTCNCCGTGGCTGCCNTCNNNGTTGGGGTACACGATCATGGGNATCAGCCGNACCGGTGGCTCGGGAAGGTCGTCCCACTTCGAGTCGCGCAGCACCCANCGAAACGGGATGTGGCGGTAGCGCAGNACNGCCCGCATCTTGAGGGANTAGGGCGAGCCGTANTGGCCNGCAAGCACGATCGGGTGGTCGCTCATNCGGCGACCGTAACAATTGACAGTCTCGACGACAAAAGTTCTACGATGGCNGCATGGAAATCACNATGCTCGGCACNGGATCACCGATTCCCGACGCCAACCGGGCCGCCCCGGCCGCTCTTGTGAAAGCGGGCGACACCCACATTCTCCTCGACGCTGGGCGCGGTGTNGTCATGAGGATGACGGCGGCCGGCTCGTTGCCCGGAATGCTTGGGGGCGTGNTGATCACGCACTTCCACAGCGATCACATTGCTGCACTCAACGATGTCATCACCACCCACTGGGTGATGACACAAGAGAACGCCACGCTGAAGATCTTCGGCCCCGAGGGCATCGTCGAACTCGTCGACCGCACGTTGGCGATGCTCGAGTTCGACATCGGCTATCGCATCGCCCACCACGACGAGATGACGAAGGGNCCCCAGCTCGATGTCACTGAACTCAAGCCCGGCNACTCGTTCATGATCAACGACGTCATGGTCACGACGGCGGCAACGGAGCACCCGCCCGTCTCCCCGACNATCGGGTACCGGCTCGAACACGACGGGGTNTCCGTCGCCTTGGTNGGAGACACCAACCCNTGNGAGGGCGTCGATGTCCTCGCAGCNGGTGCNGATGCCTACCTGCAGTCGGTNATCCGCAAGGACCTTGTCCGGCAGATCCCCATGGAGATGATCCAGGACATCCTCGACTACCACTCTGATGTCGTCGAGGCCGCTCAGACCGCAGCCCGGGTCGGGGCCAAGCGGCTGATGCTGACCCACATGGTCCCGGCGCCACCCGCAGAGCAGTACGACNCCTGGNTTGCCCTCGCCGCCGAGCATTTCGACGGCGAGATCATTCTGGGCGACGACCTGACNACCGTCAGCATCTGATCGNCGTCGGANNATCCGNNCGGTCCGCTAGTTTTNGGANCCATGGCTGGTGGTCTCGTAGGTCTGTTCGACGATGTCGCTGCGCTGGCGAAACTCGCAGCGTCGTCGATCGANGANGTCGGNGCGGCGGCGGGTCGCGCCTCGATGAAGGCGGCNGGTGTCGTCGTCGACGATGCCGCGGTCACCCCGCAATACGTCCAGGGGCTTGCTGCTGAGCGTGAACTCCCGATCATCAAGAAGATCGCCCGTGGCTCGCTGCTCAACAAGCTTGCGTTCATCCTCCCGGCGGCGATCCTGCTCAGCGAAATCGCCCCGACCCTGGTCGAGATCATCCTGATCTGCGGTGGTTCGTTCCTCGCCTACGAGGGCGCCCACAAGATCCTCCACGCCCTCGCCGGCGACGATCATGACCATGACGTGCCGGTAGCTATGGTCGGCCCCGAAGCCGAGGCGGCCACCGTCACGGGCGCCGTCCGCACCGACTTCATCCTGTCGGCCGAGATCATGGTGATCTCGCTCAAGGAGGTCATCGACGAGCCGTTGGTGACCCGCAGCATCATCCTCGCCATCGTCGCCGTGCTGATCACCGTGGTCGTCTACGGCGCGGTCGCGCTCATCGTGAAAATGGACGATGTCGGCCTCCGAATGGCACAAAGCGATTCGGAGAGTTCACAGCGCACGGGTCGCAGCCTGGTCGCCGCCATGCCGAAGGTCCTGAAGACGCTCTCGGTGGTCGGTACTGCCGCGATGCTGTGGGTCGGCGGTCACATCCTTCTTGTCGGCGCCGAGGAACTCGGCTGGCACTTCCCCTATGACGCCGTGCACGACGCCGAATACGCCGTGGCGGGTCTTCCGCTCGGCGGACTTATCGGCTGGAGCGTCAACACCCTGATCTCGGCGGTCGTCGGCTTCTTCTGGGGCCTGATCGTGGTGGGAGCGGTGGCGTCACTGCCGAAGGAACGCCACCCTGCTGAGCCGGACGACGCCCCCGCCGGTCATCACTGATCCAGCCGTCGGGCGAAGCTGAGTTCGTGACCATCGGGGTCGCGGATGTGGAAGTAGCGTTCACCCCAGGGAGCATCCGACGGGGCGAACTCCGGCGCATGGCCGGCCGCGATCGCCGTGTCGTGGATCGCATCGGGGGAGTCGACGTGGAAGATCACCCGACCCCACCGAAGTCCGGGTGCCTCCCCGGTCTGCTGAAGGTTGACGAAGTTAGAACCGAACGACAGCGAGGTGAACGGCGCCTCGGCGCCGCCGTAGACGATCTCGCCGCCGAGGTCGGTGTAGAAGCCCACCGATGTCGCCATGTCGGTGACCACAAACGTGATCGCGTTGATCTCCATCGACACGATTGCCTCCCTACCGCCCGAAGGCGGCGAAGGCGCCCCCGTCGAGCAGGGCTCGGCGAACTGGCTTGAGAAGATCGATCAGTCGTGCGGTCCGGTCGGGGCCGACCGCCTCAACCAACGGGAGTGCGGCCCGATTGGTCCGTCGCTCGATGTCGGCGCGGAAGGCTTCGCCCATCTCGGTGAACGATTCGTCCTCCTGCACGAGGCCGCGAGTGACAAGCCGAGCGACGCCGGCATCCCACTGCTCGTCGGACCACTGGCGGGTGGCCGTGAGCGCCACCTTCGGGACGATGCCAGTCGCAGCGTGCAGGATCAGCGCCTCGATCGGGTCAGCCGGTGCGGCGACCAAGGCAGCGACGTGGGCGTCCCCCCGCCACTCGCGCAGGATCGTGATCCGCTGCCAGAGCCGCTCCCACGGTTCGTCAGGTTCGGGCGTGGCCCGGTTGCCGGCGGCCAGCGGTCTTCCGGCGTCGCCGACGCCGGCGATCATCTGACCTGCGATGTCCGTGGCTTCGGCGAGGAGTTCGGCATCGAGATCCGGCTCGACCCGGCGGAGGGCTCGCCCTGCTGCTCGGATCCGTGCCTGCTGCATCTGAGTCGCGTCGACGAACGACCACGCCGCAGGGATCACGGCAGCCACGAGAGCCGGGTTGAAGTTGTAGAAGGTGGCCACGATGACCTCGGCGGAGACCGGCCCGAGTGCCGCCCCTCGGCTCGCAAAGTAGTGATGATCGGCGGGCAGGCCGAGGGCGTCGAACTCCTCACTCGCTTCCGGCGCGAAGTAGATGAAGCCATGCACGAGGTTGGTCATCGAACCGAGCCGGCCGGAGAGTTCGAGGAGATCGCTCATGCCCGCAACCTAGGTGCCCGGGCCACACCGCCGCGAGTTTCAGCCGCTCGGTCAGTGGGTGACCACCAACGGCTTACGTCGGTTCAGGGTCCGATGGTGCAGCGGCGTAGATCGACAGCGCGTCGAGCATGGCGTCGTCGAACCGCACCGGTCGCCCACCCTCGTCGATCAGTGCCGCTCGGAGGTCCTGGCTGCAGATCAGCTCATCGCCTCGCAGGATCCGTTGGCGCCAGGTCGTGGTGACCCGCTTGAAGTCCAGCACTTCGGTCTCGATCGTCAACTCGTCGAGTTCCTCGGCGCTGGCGTGGAACTTTGTCTGGATCTCCGACACGACGATCGAGCGACCGTTCGCTCGCATGCTCGCCAGCGAGTAGCCCGCTTCCGCCAGCAACTCGACCCGGGCCGACTCGAAGTACGAGACGTACACGGAGTGGTTGACGTGGTTGTACGGGTCGAGTTCGTAGAACCGGACCCGGATGGTCGTGCGATGCGCGGTCACGGGACGAGAACCTAGTGGTCCGGGGGCGGCCGGGCCTGTGTGGTGCCAAGGTCGGCGCCGAGGGCCGAGCTCAGGAACGGGCCCGTAGCCGCCCGATCACCCGGAGGCTTCCAGCGACCGGAACATGGCCGAACTCTCGCGAATCCGCTCGAGTGGCATCGGGGTTGTCGCTGCTGATCGTCATGTCGTCGCCCCGCACCGACGCCACTCGTTTCACCAACCACATGCCCGGGTTGTAGGGGTGGCGGAGCACGCGAACCTGCCCGACGCGCGCTCTTTTGCTCTTCGAGGCGAAAACCAGGTCGCCGTTCGCGTAGCGTGGGAGCATCGACTCGCCTTCCACAACGAATCGGCGAATCGGTGCGAAAGCCATAGCGGGCAACATAGGCCCGATCCCGAACAGAAGGTGACCCCACCCATGATGAACCGTCTCTTCGACGGCGCCGAGAAGGCTCAGGCCCACTGCGACCTCTACTGCGGCGTCTACGACCCCGCCCAGGCAAAGATTGAGGCCCTGTCGTGCCTCAAGACCATCGCCAAGTACCACGGCTCCGACGATGAGCACTTCCGTGCCCGTTGCATCATCGTCAAGGAGCAGCGCGCCGAAGAGGTGAAGCATCACCTGATGGTCCTGTGGGCCGACTTCTTCGCCCCCGCCCACTTCGAGGCGTTCCCGAACCTCCACCAGCTCTTCTGGGATGCAGTCCACCAGGCCGGCGAGGTGAAGAAGTCCACCGACGCTGCCGTCTGCGAGCAGCTCCTCACCTACATCGATGAGATTGCCGACGTGTTCTGGCAGACCGACAAGGGCAAGGACATGGGCGTCTATCCGCCCGCCTGATCCTGTCGATCACCTGATCTCGACGATGGCGAGGCCTCCGGGCCTCGCCATCGACGTTCTGGCCTCGCCGGCGAAGGATTGCTCGAGGCCGCAGGAACGGGTGGCGGTCAGAGGACAATCGGCCCGTATTCAACCCGGCCCGATCCGCTAGCATCGGGGCGTACCGGCCTCCCCCAAGGATCACGTTGATCTGGATTCTGCTGGTGGCCCACCTCGTCGGGGTGGTCGCCGTTCTCTCACTTCCGAGCCCCCGCCCTGCCTTCGCTGTCGCGCTTGCGGCGCCGTTGGCGAGTGCTGTGTGGGCTGCTTCCAGGCTCGGCGTTGGCGAGATCGACACCGCCCGCCTCGGCTGGGTCGAGGGCCTCGATCTCGCCCTCAGCTTCCGGGTCGGTCCGCTCGGCGCCCTGCTCGCCGTCCTCGTCTCTGGTATCGGCGTCCTCATCTTCGTCTACGGCCACGGCTATTTCGGCGGTGGCGATCGCCGAGGCTTCGCCGCAACCTTGCTCGCGTTCAGCGGCTCCATGCTCGGCCTCGTCTGGGCCGACGATGTCTGGACGCTCTTCTTGTTCTGGGAGGCCACGTCGGTCACCTCGTTCCTGCTCGTCGGCACCAAGTCCACCGACAGCACGGCGGTGACCGCAGCTCGTCGGGCGTTGCTGGTCACCGTCGCAGGTGGCCTCGTCCTGCTCGCCGGCCTCCTTGTTCTCGTCGACGTCGCAGGCACGGCGACCCTCAGCGAGATGGGTCCCATCACCGGCGATCAGGCGACCGTCGCTGCCGTGCTCATACTGATCGGCGCGTTCACCAAGTCCGCCCAGCTGCCCTTCCACGTCTGGTTGCCGGGCGCCATGGCCGCCCCGACCCCGGTGAGCGCCTACCTGCACTCCGCCACCATGGTGAAGGCGGGCATCGTGTTGATCGGGGTGATGCATCCCGTGCTCGGGGCGGTCGACATCTGGTCCGGTCTCGGCGTCACCGTCGGCCTGCTCACGATGTTCTGGGGCGCGATCGGCGCCCTGCGCCACGCCGACGCCAAGCTCGTGCTCGCCTGGGGCACGGTCAGTCAGCTCGGCCTGATGACCGCCATGATGTCGCTCGGCAGCGGGAAGGCCATCTTCGCAGCCGTCTCGCTCGTCGTGGCCCACGCCGTGTTCAAGGCGGCCCTCTTCATGGCCGTCGGCGAGATCGACATCCGCACCGGCAGCCGTGATCTCCGCTCCCTGTCGGGGCTCCGTACCTCCATGCCGATCGCGTTCTGGGTCATGGTCTTCGCCGGACTGTCGATGGCCGGTGTGCCACCGCTGCTCGGCTTCCCTGCGAAGGAAGCGGCCATCGAGGCGTCGCTCAACGAGTCCGGTGCCTCCGGGGATCTCATCCTCGTCGGCGTCACGATCGGCTCGGTGCTCACCGTCGCCTACACCACTCGCCTCGTGCTTGCGCTCTTCTCCAACAAGGGCGGCGAGTCCACCGAGGTGACACCGGCCAGGTGGGCGGCTACAGCGCCATCGGTGCTGCTCTCCGCACTCGGTGTTGTCGGGTACGTCCTGGCGCCCAGTGTCACCGACTGGGTCGTGCCGGCCGCCGCCACGCTCGAAACCACGTCGGCGGGGTACGCGTTGCTTCGGTGGCCGGGCCTCGACAGCACGGCCTTCTGGATCTCGATGGGCATCGTCGCCAGTGGCGCGATCATCGGTGGGGCAGCGGCTCGCCATTCGTCGCCGCCCGAACCGGTCGGTGCCAACAATGTCGACCGGCTTGTCGACCGCACTCTCGATCTCGCGAAGTGGACCACCGGCCGTGTCCAGCACGGCTCACTGCCGATCTATCTCGTCGTGATGGCCCTTGTGGCCTCGCTTGCCGTCATCCCATTCCTCGGCTCGATCGATACCGATCAGCTCCACGCCTGGGATCGTCCGTTACAGGCCGGCATGGGGACAACGGTCGTTGCGGCTGCGATCGCTGTTGCCGTCATCCGCTCCCGGATCGGGGCCGCACTCGCGCTCGGCGTGGTCGGCCTCGGCGTATCCGCCCTCTTCCTCATCCAGGGTGCACCCGATCTGGCCCTCACACAGCTCTTGGTGGAGACCGTCATCGTCGTCGGCTTCGTAATCGGCCTCGGCGGGCTCACCACCCAGTTCCCCGCCAACGGGTTTGTGTGGCGCAGCGTTCGCATCGGCACGGCCGTGCTCGCCGGTGCCGCCGTCACTGCTGCGCTTCTCGCTTCGGCCGAGGACACACCGTCCAACCGTGAGGCACTCACCGCTGCGGCGGTCGATGATGGTGGCGGCAACAATCTCGTCAACGTGATCCTCACCGATCTGCGTGCACTCGACACTCTGGGGGAGGTCGTCGTGTTGGTCGTCGCTGCGAT
Organism: Acidimicrobiaceae bacterium; assembly: GCA_002699625.1. Lineage (GTDB taxonomy): Bacteria > Actinomycetota > Acidimicrobiia > Acidimicrobiales > Aldehydirespiratoraceae > UBA11606. The sequence continues at coordinate 8,429 of PABW01000031.1, read as the reverse complement.
GGGCGTGCTGGCTCTGAGCCGGGCCGACGCCGCACGTGGTGGCGGTGCTCCGCTTTCGGACGATGTGCGGAAGGTGCGCCGATGATTCGCGGTCGTTCGCCCGTTGTCCGCAGCGCGATCCGTGCCGCAAGTCCGCTTGCGCTCCTCGTTGCCGCTTTTCTTTTCTTCGCCGGCCACAACCAGCCCGGTGGTGGTTTCGCGGCCGGCCTCGTGATCGGCGCCGTTGTTGCGCTGCGCACCGTCGTCGGCATCGGTCGGCCTCAGGACGCCACCCGTTGGTTCGCCGTCGGTACCGCACTGGTCTCGGTGGTCGCCCTCGCTCCGCTGCTCGGCGGCGAGCCGCTGCTCGACCAGGTCATCGTCTCCGAGACCGTGCCGCTGCTCGGCAAGGTCAAGTCCGGGAGTGCGTTGGTGTTTGACGCGGGGGTCACGGCGATCGTCGTCGGCCTCTTCGTCGCTGTCTTTGACGGCCTCGACGCCGACGAACTCGGCCGTGACGAGGTGCAGGTATGAGCGTCACCCTCGCCCTTGTCGTCGGTGGCCTGACCTCGGTTGGCGTCTATCTGATCACCTCTCGGTCGCTCACCCGCATGCTGCTCGGGTTCGCCCTGCTCGGCCATGCGGCCGTGCTGGCGTTGCTCGCCGCCGGCGGTAAGGCCGGCGAGCGCCCCATTTCGGGCGACGCTCCGGTGGCCGAGCTGTCCGACCCGCTGCCCCAGGCGTTCGCCCTCACCGCAATCGTGATCTCGTTCGGNCTGACGCTCTTCNTGNTGGCCCTTGCNCGCCGGCAGGCCCAGCTCACNGGCGACGACCTTGTCGAGGACGATCTCGAAGATCGCCGCATNGCCCTCGAGACCGAAGCCGANGGGGACGACGCATGACCTCGCTCNTCGGCCTCCTNGTCGTCGTCCCGATGCTCGCCGCCGCNATCGGCTTCGTCGCCGGNGANCGGCAGTGGGTCCGCGACATCCTCACCGTNGGCTCGCTCGCAGGCGCAACGGCGATCGCCGNNATCCTGCTCGCTCACGTCGAGTCCGAGGGAACGNTCGTGCTCCGCGTNGGCGACTGGGATCCNGAACTCGGCATCGTCCTCGTCGTCGATCTGATGGCNGCGCTCGTCCTGCTGGTCGCGATGGCCACGATCCTGGTNGTGCAGCTCTTCGCCATCGGNCAGCGGCGCACTGCGTGGGGCGCCGACCCNCAGCTGTCCGGNCCACTGCTGCTGGTGNTGACCTCCGGGGTGGTGCTCGCCTTCCTCACCGGCGACCTCTTCACGCTCTTCGTCGCCTTCGAGTTGATCCTCGTCTCCAGCTATGTGNTGCTNACCCACCAGGGCCGTCGCGGNCAGATCCGTTCNGGCATGACCTATGTGGCGATGAACCTNTTNGCCTCGACCCTCTTCCTCGTCGGCCTCGCCGTCGTCTACGCCTCGACCGGCACGGTCAATCTGGCCCTGCTCGCCGAGCGCATCCCCGANCTCGACGATCCGCTGCGATGGGGCATCGGCCTGTGGTTCCTCGTCGTNTTCGGCACCAAGGCCGCCATCTTCCCGCTGTTCTCGTGGCTTCCCGACAGCTACCCGACNGCGCCCACCACGATCACCGCCGTGTTCGCCGGCCTCTTGACCAAGATCGGGGTGTACGTCCTGATTCGGTTCCATGTGTTGACCGGCATGGACGACCTCGGGCCGCTCATCCTCACCCTGGCGGCTCTGACGATGGTGATCGGCGTGGCCGGTGCGCTCGCCCAGGACGACGTCAAGCGCATCTTGTCGTTCCACATCATCAGCCAGATCGGCTACATGCTGATGGGCCTCGGCCTGTTCACCCTTGCCGGCATCGCCGGTGCCATCGTCTTCCTCGTGCACCACATCCCGGTGAAGACGGTGTTGTTCCTTGTCGGAGGGCTCATCGAGGAGCGAGAAGGAACCTCGGCGCTGGACAAGATCGGTGGGCTTGCTCAGCGTCAGCCGCTGCTCGCCGTGTTGTTCGCGCTGCCGGCGCTCAGCCTCGCCGGATTACCGCCGTTCTCGGGCTTCGTCGCCAAGCTCGCGCTCGTCGATGCCGGCATCGAGAAGGTGGTGGTGCCGATCGTCGTCATCGCCCTCGCCAACAGCGTCCTCACCCTCGTGTCGATGGTGAAGATCTGGACCGGGGTGTTCTGGGGTTCCGGCGACAACGAATCGGCGACCCCCATCCGGATCCTTCGTCCCGGTCACCGCCTGATGGTCGGTGCCACGGCGGTCGCGCTGGTCGCTTCGCTTGCGATCGCGGCGTCCTTTGGTCCGCTCTGGGATCTGGGCGAGCGTGCTGCTGCCGACTTGCTCGACTCGAGTGCCTACATCGAGGCGGTGGTGTCGTGAGGCTCCTGCGGCGTCACTTCCCAATCCGTCGGGTGATCCTCATCGTCGGCCTCGTCGCCGCCTGGTGTGCGCTCTGGAATCGGTTGTCGATCGCCAACATCGTGTCGGGTCTGCTGGTCGCGGTCGTCGTGAGCCACCGAAGCGTCGGCCCGGCTGGCATCGGTGGGGTCCGCCTGCGCCCCCTTCTGAAACTTGGTGCGATCGTCGGCCAGGACCTCGTCATGTCGACGTTCAACGTTGCCTATGAGGTCATCACCCCGACCGACTACACCGAGGAAGCGATCATCGGTGTCGATCTACCCAGTAACGCTCGGGCCCACATGATGTTGATCGCGGTTGCGGTCACCGTCACGCCGGGCACCGCCGTGATCGACGTCGATCCCGACACCAGCCGGATCTATCTCCACATCCTCCACGCCGAGCGGGCCGAAGCCACTGCGGAGCATGTGCAGGAACTCGCCAACCTTGCCTGTCGGGCCCTCCCGATGCCCACCGATTCCGAGGTGCCGTCGTGATCGCCAGCATTGCGCTCATCGTTTTCGGGCTCACGTTCGTCACTGCCGGTATCCGTGCGGCCATCGGCCCGACGCTCGCTGATCGTGTCGTCGCCCTGGATGTCGGCGTCGTTTCGATCATGAGTGCGGTCGCTGTGGATGCGGCCGACACCGGCTCGACCCGCCTCGTGCCGGTGCTCGCCGTCATGGCGATCGTCGGGTTCACGGCCACCGTCGCTGCGAGTCGCTTCATCGAGTACGAGGAGAGTGCGACATGAGCCCAGTCGCCGCCGCCTTCGTCCTGCTCGGCAGTTTTGTGTCGTTGCTGTCCGGCATCGGCATGCTGCGGTTCCGCACCCCCTACGCCCGGTTCCACGCAGCCGGTAAGGCCAGCCCGATTGCCTTCCTGCTTGTCGCGGTCGGCGCGTCGCTCGAGACCGGCTGGGCCGGTCGGGCCGAGTTCCTCGTCGTGGCAGTGGCTCTCGTGTTGACCCTGCCGGTCGCCGTGCATCTCTTGTTCCGGGCCGTGCATCGCACCGAACCGGTACCGATCGGTCGAGACGATTTGGCGACCGACACCGGCATGGATCACGACTGACGCTCGGTCGTCGGGCCGGACGAATCCGGACAATTGTTTGCATTGTCCGGACAGCGGGGGCAGATTGCAGGGCATGCCGCTTGTGCCGCTCGACCGCGCCGACCCGGTGCCGTTGTGGGCGCAGCTCGAGGCTGAGCTGCGTCGCCGCATCGATACGGGGGAGTTCGGCGACGGTCGGTTCCCGACCGATCTCGAGCTGACCGAGGGCTACGAGGTCAGCCGCCACACCGTGCGCGAAGCGATCCGTCATCTCAACAAGACCGGGATCCTCAAGCGTGAGCGGGGGCGGGGCACGGTCATCAACCGCAGCGAGTTCGAACAACCGCTCGGCACCTTGTACTCGTTGTTCCAGTCAATCGAGTCGACCGGAACCGAACAGACCAGCGAGGTGTTGGAGCTTGCGGTGGTCATCGACTCGATTGCTGCGGCCCGGCTGCAGATCGACGAGGACACCGAGTTGTTCCATCTCGCCCGGCTCCGGCGAGCCGGCGGAGAGCCGCTCGCCGTCGACCGGGCGTGGCTGCCGCTGGCCGTTGTCGGGCCGTTGCTTTCGGTCGACTGGACCCACACGGCGCTCTATGACGAAATGAGCCGGATCGGCGCCCCGACCCCGACCGCCGGTTGGGAACGGCTTTCCCCGCTCGTACCGCCGCCGGCGGACCGTGCGCTTCTCGACCTCCCGTCGGGGGCCGCCGTCTTCGGACTCGAGCGGCTCGGGATCCACAACGGAACACCGGTCGAGTGGCGAACGACCCTGATTCGCGGCGATCGCTATCGCTTCGTCTCGGAGTGGTCGCCGAGCGGCCGGGCCGAGCTACGCCCTGCAGCCGACTGACCGCCCTCGTAGGATCCCGCCATGACGATCCCCACCGACCGACCGGGAACCGCTCTGCTCATCGTCGACGTGCAGGTCGGGGTGATGGAGCCATCGATTCGCCGCGACGAGGTCGTCGCCAACATCTCGACGCTTGTNGATCGNGCGCGTGCTGCCAGTACGCCGGTCGTGTGGGTCATGCACGGCGACGACGAGCTCGAACACGGCTCCGCGGCCTGGCAGCTCGTTCCCGAGCTTGCGGTCGCCGACACCGAACCGGTCGTNCACAAGACCTACGGCGACNCCTTCGAGGCCACCGAACTCGATGCCGTACTCGCCGGGCTCGATGTCGGGTCGTTGGTAGTCGCTGGCGCGCAGACCGATGCCTGCATCACATCGACCCTGCACGGAGCGGTCGCCCGCGGCTACGGCGCCGTCCTCGTCAGCGATGCCCACACCACCGAGGACCTCAGCGAGTGGGGCGGCACCGATCCTGCTGCGGTGATCTCGCACGCGAACTTGATGTGGAGCCTGCACGCGGTGGAAGGTCGGGAGACGGGCACCGTGCCCACCGCCGACGCTGCCTTCGGCTGACCCACGAGGAGCACACGATGGACGTCATCAACGAGGTCCTGCCGACCGATCGCGACCGCATCACCGAGATGATGGCCGGGGGCCCGAGGGGCCGATCTTCATGGTCAACCTCTTGAAGTTCAAAGAGCACGCCGAGTACGCAGACGGACGCGAGACCGACCTCAGCGGGCGCGAGGCGTACGGCCTCTACGGCCAGGCCGTAAGCCAGATCATCCGGCAGTACGACGGTGAGGTGATCTTCGTCGGCGACGTCACCTTCCTCTCGCTCGGTCAGGTCGAGGAACTCTGGGACGAGATCGCCATCGCGAAGTACCCGAATCGTGCGGCGTTGTGGGCGATGTCGACATCGCCGGAGTGGAACGAGGCGGCCGTGCATCGCGCCGCCGGGCTCGCCGGCCAACTCAACATCGAGACCGTCAGCAATCCGTTCGGATGAGCGACCTGCAGATCGGCCTCAGCGCGCCGGACGATCTTGGTCGGTTCGATCCGGATGCCTAGCGGGCTGCCCTCGCCGCGATCGCCGACGCCGGCATCGATCATGTCTTCACGGCGGATCACGTCAGTTTCGTCGACGGCAGCGGGATCGACGGTCCGGTCCGGCTCGCTGCGCTGGGTGCAATGGAGCCCCGCCTGGGGCTCCATCTGGGCGTGATGCTCCTGGCGCTTCGTCATCCACTGGTGGCTGCCCGCCAGATCGCCACGCTCGCCGAGTACGCCCCGGGACGGGTGTCGATCGGTGTGGGTGTCGGCGGGGAGGACCGACACGAGTTCGAGGTTTGCGAAGTCGACCCTGCAACCCGCGGTCGGCGCACCGATGTCGAGCTCGACATCGTTCGTCGGCTCCTCGATGGCGAGACGGTCGACGGCGACGGTGAGGTTTTCTCCTTCGAGCAAGCGCAGATCCGCCCGATCCCGCGCGAACGCATTCCGTTTGTCGTGGGTGGGCGTAGCAACGCCGCCCTCGATCGCGCCGGTCGGCTCGGCGATGGCTGGTTGGCGGCGTGGTGTTCGCCCCGTCGCTTCGCGGAGGGCACGGCGCTTGTCGAGCAGGTTGGTATCGATCGAGATGTCGACTGGCATCACGGCCTCCAGATCTGGGCCGGGGTCGGCGACGACCCAGCCGAGGGACGCACCCACGTCGCCGCCGGGATGCAGCGGTTCTTCGGCATGCCGTTCGAACCGTTCGAGAAGTACACGCCGGTCGGCACCGCCGACGACATCGTCGCCTTTCTCGAACCCTTCGTCGAAGCCGGAGCCAAGACGCTGAGCCTCAAGGCGTGCGGCCCGGATCCGGAGACTGAGCTCGAGGTGATCGCCGAAGTCGCAGCGCGCCTTCGGCGGTGATTCAGGCGAGGGCCGCCAGACGGTCGAGTGCGTCGACATCGATGGCGTGTCGTGCGTGCCGGTTGAGCATCAACGCGAACAGGTTGTTCCCGCGTTCGGTCTCGGTGGCCATGATCGTCGCCGTGATCCCGACGACGATGCCGTGCAGCGACGCGAGCGCGTACTCGTTCCAACAGGTCTCGGCGTCGTACTCGACGCCGTAACCGGCGAGCAGGTTGCGGTAGGTGGCGAGCTGATCCTGCTCAACCTCACGGCGACGAGCCGGGTCGATGGCGGCACCGAGCAGGTAGGCGACGTCGGAGACCGAGGCGCCGATGGTCAGGGTCTGCCAGTCGACGACGGCGAGTGGCGGTGCGTCGTCGGTGCGGCCGAAGAGGAAGTTGTCGGGCCGGAAGTCGGCGTGGACGAGCCCTTCGGTCGCGATCTCGCGGTGGAGCCAGAGCGAGGCGAGCTCGACGAAACGGTGCAAGACCGGGATGGTGTCGTCGTCGAGGCGACCGTCGAGGCGATCGAGACACATCGGAAGGAACATCTCGAGGATTCCTGCCATTGCCGTCCGGCCTTCGTCGCCACCACGGAGATCCTGTAGGGCGGCGTGCCCGGCCCCCCACGATGGCCCGTGCAACCGGGCGGCCTGCTCGACGGCGAGCGAGAGTTCGTCGTCGGTCGCCTCGGTGAACTGGTCGCCTGCCTCCGACTGGGCCATGTCCTCAAGGACAAGCGCGAAGTCGACCGCTGCCGGATCGATGTCGACGGCCAGCGGGCGCGGTGTGCGGACCTCGACGAGGTCGACGATCTCACGGTAGAAGAGGCACTCCTTGGGGTAGAGCCCCTGATCGAAGCCGATCTGACGGACACCCGGATCGTCGGCGGGCACCTTCACCACGACCGAGGTCGCCTCGTGGCCGGTGATCGAGAACCGGGCGTTGCGCCCGATCTGGCCGGTGCCGATGAAGCCGTCGAACGTGGCGCGCTCGGCGCCGATCTGCTCGGCGACCCAGGCAGGGTCGAGTCCTCGGGTGGTCGGTTCACTCACGGGAGCAGCCTCGCGGGTGGCCTGGCGTGCAAGCAAGCAGGGTGGTCACCGGATGTCGTCGAGAAGTTCGCGGGCGAGTGACGGCAGCGCCGTGCCCGCCGGCCACACGGCCCGGAGTTGACGGGCGACCGACAGGCCGGGCACGTCGANCTCCACCAGCTGTCCGGCNGCGACNTCNGCNGCGACCGCGAGCCGGCTGATCACGGTGGGGGAGTTGCCGTGAACGACGGCGGCCCGNACGGCTGATGTCGAGCCGAGTTCNAGCACGGCGCTNGGTTCNCCGAGGCCGAGATCCCGCAAGGCCGCCGCCAGTGCAGCNCGGGTGCCGGAGCCCGCCTCGCGCATCACCAGTGGGGTGGCAGCGAGGGCCTCGACCGGCACCGTGCGAGGTGTCGCCCACGGATGGCCGGTCGCGACGACGGTGACGAGCTCGTCGTGGCCGACGATGGCCTCGTCGAGGCCGTCGAGCTCCGACGGGGTCTCGATGAAACCGAGGTCGGCGGCGCCGTGGCGGAGCCGGTCGATCACGGTGGTGGAGTTCGCCACTTCGAGCGCGATCGAATCCCGGGGGTGATCGCGGGAGAAGCGGTCGAGCCATTGGGGGAGGAGGTACTCGGCGATCGTGAAGCTGGCGACGATCCGGAGACGTCCCGCCTGGGCGGCCTGGAAGGCGGAGAGGCCGGCCTCGAGCTCGTGGGCGGCGCGGAGGATCGTCTCGGCCCAGCCGGCGACGACCACCCCGGCGTCGGTCGGGAGTGAGCCGCTGGGTCCTCGGTCGAGGAGTCGCATCCCGAGCTGGCGTTCGAGATGCTTGATTCGGCTGCTCGCCGACGGTTGGCTGACCCCGTGGGCGGCCGCCGCCCGCGACACACTGCCGAGCTCGACCACCGAAACGAAGAGGTCGAGCGATGCGAGTTCGGGGAACGACGCCGGCAAAGGCATAGAGGCATTCTATGGTGTGATAGAGCACGACCCTCTATCGCTTTCCCTGATGTCGACCGACACTGTGAGGGTGACACGACTGGGTTTCCTCCTCGACAGCGACAGCTGCATCGGCTGTCACGCCTGCACCGTCGCCTGCAAAAGCGAGCACGACGTCCCCCTCGGGGTGAACCGCACCTGGGTGAAATACATCGAGACCGGCACGTTCCCCGACGTCGCCCGCAAGTTCTCGGTGATGCGATGCA
>PABW01000030.1 GCA_002699625.1 Acidimicrobiaceae bacterium | reverse complement strand
CCCGAACCAGATCAACAATGTGCTGGCGTTCCCCGGCATCTTCCGCGGTGCCTTCGATGTCGGTGCCCACAGCATCACCGAGTCGATGAAGGTCGCGGCTGCGCACGCCATCGCCGCCACCGTCGACGAGAACGAGCTCGCGCCGAACTTCGTCGTGCCCTCGGTGTTCGACCACACGGTGGCGCCCGCGGTCGCGGCTGCCGTTGCGAACGCCGCAGTGATCGACGGCGCGATCCGTTCCTGACGTGATTTCGCCGCCATCAGGCGGGGTTCGCTACGGTCCTCGGCGATGACCGAGCATCTCCTCGCGCCCGTGAAGATCGGTTCCATGACGGTGGCCAACCGCATCGCCATGGCGCCAATGGGTGTCGAGATCGTCGGTGACGACGGCATGGCCAACGACGAGGTCATCGCCTATTACGAAGCCCGAGCCGCCGGCGGTGCCGGACTCCTCATCACCGAGGTCGCGGCCTTTGCCTACCCGCATGGCGCCAACTCGGTTCACCAGCTGGCGATGTCGGACGACCGCTACATCCCGGCGCTGCGCAAGCTCACCGACGCCGTCCATCGTCATGGCGCGAAGATCGCCGTGCAGTTGGTGCACCACGGCAAGATCAGTCGGGTCGATGTCGCCAACGGCGATCCGGTCTATGTGCCGTCGCTGCCTGAGTGGCACGGCTCGCTCGACATGATCAACGACTTGTCGATCGACGAACTGATGGCGATGGCGGCCGCGTCGGGTGGCGCCGACATGAAGCCGCAGTTCCGCGCCATGACCACCGACGAGATCGCAGCGATCACCGAGCAACTCGGCGACGCAGTCGTCCGCGCCCAAGCGGCCGGGTTCGACGCCGTCGAGATTCACGGCGCCCACGGCTATCTCCTCTCCGGGTTCTTGTCGCGCCAGTGGAACCGGCGCGACGACGAGTACGGCGGTCCGATCGAGAACCGGGCCCGGTTCCTGTGCGAGGTCGTCACCGAAGCGAAATCGCGCACCGGTGGAGATTTCCCGGTCTGGGTGCGCCTCGATGCGCTCGAGTACCGAACGCCCGACGGCATCACCTTCGACGAGTGCGAGATCACCGCCCAACTCGCGGTCGAAGCCGGTGCCGACGCCATCCACCTGTCCGCCTACGGGGACATGACCTCGGGCCAGGCGTTCACCGACGGCATGATCCTCGACCAGGAAGCGAAGCACTCGGCGCTGAGTGGCCGCCTCACCGAGGCCCTGCCGGTCCCGGTGATCGCCGTCGGGCGGATCCGGCCGAGCACCGGTGATCAGATGATCGGTCACGGCAAGACCGACATCGTTGCGATGGGGCGGCAGATGCTCGCCGACCCCGAAACAGGACGCAAGGTCCGCGAGAATCGGGTCGAGGAGATTCGGCCCTGCATCAACTGTTACGTCTGCGTCGCCCAACCCTTCTTCGACCGTCGGGTGAAGTGCGCAGTGAACCCCGTGCTCGCCCGTGAGTCCGAACTCGGCGCCGTCGAGTCCACGCCGGCTGAGACGCCGAAGAAGATCGTGGTCGTCGGCGGCGGGCCCGCCGGACTCGAAGTCGCTCGCGTGGCGACCCTGCGAGGGCACGACGTCACCGTCTTCGAAGCGGCGCGCAACATCGGCGGAGCGTTGCGTTTTGCGGCGCTGCTCTACGAACCCAACCTTCGGCTGCTCAGGTGGTACGATCACGAGATGCGGCGCCTGGCGGTCGACGTCCGCACCGCCACGACCGCAACCCCCGAGGCGGTTGCTGCGCTCTCACCCGATCGTGTTGTCGTGGCGACCGGGGCGGCTCGTACGCGCTCGACGTTGCCTGGGGCCGATCGCGCCCACGTCTTCGACGGCGACGACCTCCGCGAGTTGCTCACCGGCGCCGACGCCACCGGGGCGGTGAAGAAGCTTCCGTCGCCGGCTCGTCTCGCGCTCGGCATCGGTCGTCGGGTCGGTTTGATCGACGACCCGGGGATCCTCGCCAAGCTCACCGAGCAGTACATGCCGGTGGGGAAGCGGGTGGTGATCATCGGCGGTGGTCTCGTCGGCGCCGAACTCGCCGAGTTCTTGATGGAACGAGATCGGAAGGTCACCGTGCTCGAGGAGGGCGACAAGCTCGCACTCGAGATGGCCCACCCTCGGCGTTGGCGGGTGCTCGGTGATCTCCGTGATCACGGCGTCGCGCTCGTCACCGGAGCCCGCAACATTGAGATCGGGGCCGACAGCGTCACCTGGTCGACCGACGAAGGTGACGCAGGGGCGGCTGCCGACACGGTCGTGATCGCTCAACTGGTTGATGGTGATCTCGGCGTGGCCGAGGCCTTCACGGAAGCCGGCTTTGAGCCGATCGTGATCGGTGATGCAGGCGGGGTCGGCTACCTCGAAGGGGCGATCCACGCCGGGTGGCACACCGCCGCTGCGTTCTGAGGACGAAAACGCCATCACCCCGACCGAATCGGCCGGGGTGATGTTCGAGTGGTGGTCGGGACCGGCGTCGATCCGGTGACCTACCGCTTTTCAGGCGGTCGCTCTGCCAACTGAGCTACCCGACCTCTGGGTGCGCACTGCATCTCCGCAAGGCGCATGTGCGGTCCTGACGGGATTTGAACCCGCGGCCTCCACCTTGACAGGGTGGCGATCACTCCAAACTGATCTACAGGACCCCTCGCTCGGCGGACCGAACGACATGGGAACGGTAGAGGTCGTTCATCGGGATGACAACCTGCGACCGTTTCGCACCCCATACGGGATTCGAACCCGTGTTACCGGCGTGAAAGGCCGGCGTCCTAGGCCGCTGGACGAATGGGGCCTGCCTCCCGGCGGGCCGGGGGCGGAACCGTCGGCCGGAGCCGATGGTTCGTGGTCGGCGGACCGACCGACTGGGCAGTGTACGGGGTTCCGGCGGGTTCTGGTGGCCGAGAGAAGCGGGATTTGTCAGTCGTCGAGGCTGTTCATCGCAGCGTCGACCAACTGTTCAAGGAGCCAGCCGAGCCACTCGTACAGTGCCACGATCGGCACCCGGTCGTCGTCGGGTTCCAGGTTGTGAAGGACGTCGTGACCGATCACGTCGACGTCGAGCCGCTCACCAAGCACGAGACGGAGGGCGTTGAGGCTGTGCATCCACGAGTCGACGCCGGCGTCATCAAGGACGGTGCCGCCGATGCCTTCCTCGACGACCTCGATCGCCTCGAGCCGCGACGCCAGCAACTCGTCGGTGACCATCTGGCGATAGAACGCCTCGGCATCAGGGTCGTCGGGTCGTGCCGGTGGCGACAGCCGACGCAGTGCAGGGTCGGTCTCGCCCATCACCAGTTCGCGCAGCTGAGGCAGCACGTGGCGAAGCATGTCCTGCTCGTCGTCGGGCAGTTCGACGACTACCTGACCGTTCTTCCAACGGAAACGACGACGAAAGAAGGCCGCCATCAGTGCTCCTGTTCGAGCGTGGCCCACAGGCCGTGTTCGTGGAGCCGGAAGACGTCGAGCTCGGCCTTCTCGCGGGTGCCTGACGAGACGATTGCGCGGCCCTCCACGTGCACCTGCATCATCAACTGCTCCGCTTTGTCCTTGGAGTAGCCGAAGACCTTCCGGAACACGAAGGTGACGTACGACATGAGATTGATCGGGTCATCCCAAACGATCACCTTCCACGGGTGATCGAACGCCACATCGTTCTCGGTGTCGATGCCTGGCGTGGTGAGCGGGGCCGTCATACAAGAACACGATCGCGCGCCGGCACCTGTTCGGCCTGCCACGCAAGGCGCACGATCTGGATCCAGGTGATCGAGGCGAGGGTGATGTGGACCGCCACGAGCTGGACGGGAACGCCGGTGAAGTACTGCCAGTAGCCGACTGCGCCTTGAGCGACCAGCAGGGTCATGAGCCGCATCGCTTGCTCACGCAATGCGAACTTCTCGGCTCGATGGGTACGACGGATGATCACGAGCACCACGGCGAGCACCGTGAACGCCGTGATCGAGTGGATGCGAGTCACGTCTCGCACAAGAAACGGGAGGCGGTCGGCGACGAGTTCGTCGTCGCTGCCGGAGTGCGGACCCGACCCGGTAACGATCGTGCCGGTGACGAGCAGGATCGAGCCGAAGACAAAGAGGGTGCGGCTTGCGTTGCGGATCGGACGGTCGTGATCCGACGGCGCGCCCATCCAGAGTGGTGCCGGGTCGGCGATATCGGCCTTGGCCTTCTCGATCAGCACCGCTGCGTTCCACAGCAGCACCATCGACAAGATGAAGTGCCCCATCGTGAAACGCGGATCGAGGTGGGTGAGCACGAGCACCGCCCCGAGCAGGATTTGGGCGATCACGCCGGCAACAAGTCCCCACGACCACCAGATCAGGGCGCGTCGTTTCGGACCGCGGCGAATCGACCCGAGGACGGCGAGCACGACGGCGATCGTGACGACGCCGGTGAAGAGACGATTCCCGAATTCGATGAGCGCATGGTGTTCGAGCGTGGCGACGAACTGGTCCTCTTCGCAGGTTGGCCAGTCCGAACAGCCGAGGCCGGAACCGGTGAGTCGGACGGCCGCCCCGGTGATCACGATGACGGTCAGCGACCAGAGTGCGCCTCGGACGAACTGGACGTAGCGCTCAGGGGAAATCGCACCACGGTACATGCCCAAGACGTTAGGGCCAGCTGGTTGGAGTTGCCTCAGCGGCCGTAGCCTGAGGACGTGTCCGCAACCGCCCACGCGCCGACGCGCCCGAAGATCCTCGCGTTCGTCGCCTTGATGAAGCTGCGGATCGTCGAGTTGCTGCTCGTCACCACGGTGCCGACCATGATCGTCGCCGAGGGTGGCCTGCCATCGCTGTGGTTGATCTTCGCCACCGTCTTCGGCGGCACGCTCGCCGCTGGCGGCGCCCACGCCTTCAACATGTACATCGATCGTGACATCGATGCCCTGATGGAGCGCACCAAGGACCGCCCGCTCGTCACCGGTGAGGTCACGCCGCGCCAAGCGCTCGTGTTCGCCTTCGGTGTCGAGATCGTCGCCTTCCTTTGGTTGTGGGGCACCGTCAACCTGCTGTCTGCCTGTCTCGCTGTCAGTGCCACCCTGTTCTACGTCTTCGTGTACAGCCTCTGGCTCAAGCGAAACTCCACGGCCAACATCGTCATCGGCGGCGCCGCCGGGGCGGTGCCCGTGCTCGTGGGCTGGTCGGCGGTTACCAACACGCTCGACTGGCCGCCGGTCGTGCTCTTCGCCATCATCTTCTACTGGACCCCACCGCACTTCTGGGCCCTGGCGATTCGCTACCGAGACGACTACCAGGCAGCCGACGTGCCGATGCTGCCGGCGGTGAAATCGCTCAGGACCACCGCCACCCGCATCATCCTCTACACCGTGCTGCTGTGGGGTCTCACGCTTGCGTTCGCCCCGGTCGCTGACATGGGGGCCATCTATGTCGGCGTCGCCATCGTCACCGGCGCCGTGTTCCTCGGCCTTGCGGTGAAGGTGTACCGAGATCCGCAACCGAAACTGGCGATGGCGCTGTTCGGTTGGTCGATCACCTATGTGACCCTGCTTTTCGGCGCCATGGCGGTCGATGTCATGGTGCGAAACGGCCTCTAGGCAGGCGCCGCGGCCGTTCATCCGACCCCGAACCGGTCCGGGTTGCGCCAAACGGCGCGAGATCACGCCAAACGGCGCGAGATCGCGCCGCATTTCCTTGCGCTGGGTTTCCGCTCGGGGCGGCGGACACCTATAGGCTCTGCCGGGTTCGTGCCCGAGCTGTCCGGACGCGCGCCAAAAACATTTCAGCGATGAGGGCAGGGGCCCTCGCCGTAGAGGATTGCAGAACCCATGACGATGACTGAGTCACCGCCTTCGGAGGCGGCCGAGTCCAGTGCTGCGCCGCTTCCCGCGGTCGGCGGACTGTACGACTGGCTGACCACCAGCGATCACAAGGCGATTGGCCGAATCTGGCTGCGCTTCGGCGCCCTGTCGCTCCTCTTCTTNTCCGTGATCGGTGTCCTGATCTCNTTNGAGCGNCTTGANGCCGANGCGATCGACGTGTTCGGCGGGGTGAACAGCTACTTCCAGATGTGGTCGCTGTATCGCTTCGGCATCGTGNTGATGGTCGCNATCCCGCTGTTCGTCGGTCTCGCCACCGTNATCACNCCGATGCAGGTCGGNAGCACCAACATCGCCTTCCCNCGAGCGGCGCTCGCTGCGGCGTGGGGCTATGTGCTCGGCTCGCTGATCACNNTCATCTCGGTTCTCTCCGGTGGNGGCTGGGGNGCGCTCGACGGCGTNTCNGGTGANGAAGCCGACGCCATCCGACTCACCCTCCTCGGNACCGGCATGGTGATGGTGTCGATCATCCTCGGCACCATCTGTGTCGTCACCACCGTGGTGTCGTTGCGCACCTCGGGCATGGGTCTCACCAAGGTNCCGNTGTTCGCCTGGTCGATGCTCGTCGCCGGCAGTGTCTGGGTCCTNACCCTCCCGGTCGCCATCGCCAACATCGCNATCCTNTACATCGACCTCTCCGGCGGCGCCGGCCTCTTCGTCGGCGCACCCAACCCCGGNTTCGACGTGTACGCCCAGCTGGCATGGATTCTCGACCAGCCCGCNGTNTACGCCGCCGCCGTTCCTNTTCTCGGTATNGCNGGCTCGATCATCCCGGTCGTCGCCAAGGGCCGCCAGGTCAGCCACGAGGCGATGATGATCCTCATCGGCCTNGCCGGCCTGCTCGCCATCGGCGGCTGGTCNCAGCCGTTCTTCGGCGANGAGCGCGACACGCTGGTGTACATCGCNTTCGGTGTTGCNGCCCTNGTNCCCGTGCTCGCCTCGCTCGGCGGCAACGGNGCCACGCTCGTCGCNGGCGAAGCGCCGGTCGGCATNCCGCCCGCCCACATGATCGGTGCGCTCGGCTCGATGCTGCTCTTCTTGGCCGCNACCGCCGCTGGCGCNCTGCGNGTCATCGACCCNCTCGACCTCATCGGCACCACNGCCGATACCGGNGTGCTCAACCTCGTTGCNGTCGCCGCCATTCTCGGNGCGCTCGGCGGCTGGTGGTTCTGGGCCCCGAAGACCGANGGTCGCCTCTTCTCCGGNATCCAGGGGCTTGGNGCCATGACCCTNCTCNTGCTCGGTGGTGNCCTGCTCGGCGCCACCGACGTGATCGCCGGGTTCGTCGACACCCCCGACGTGCTGCTGGCGTCCACCGACGACAGCCTCGGCGACGCCATGATCGTCCTGTCGATGGTCGGCTCGATCGTCGTGCTGCTCGGCGTCCTCGGCGCACTCGGTGCGATCGCCCTGGCCTACGTCAAGCCGGGCGAGGCCGACGACGACCCATGGGGCGGCCACACCCTCGAGTGGGCCACCGCCACGCCGCCGCCCGCGGGCAACTTCGCCGAGCCGCCCGCCCGAGTCCGTTCGGAGGCACCGCTGCTCGACGAGACGCCCGGCGACGAGGGAGGGGAGTCCTGATGACCGCCACCACCACCCAGCTCGCCGCCCCCGCAATCCGCCGGCCGCGCACGGTACTCGTCGGCACCATGTTCGCCAGCGGTGCCGCCCTCATGACCTACTTCGGCGTGCTCGCCGTCTATGTCAGCGAGCGGGCCGCCGCCCGCGACGCCGGCGAAGAATGGTTCCCGGAGGGCGTCATCGAACTCGGCCCNTCGGGCTGGATCTTNTGGACCCTCGTGCTCGCCGCCTTCACGGTCCAGTGGGCNGTGCAGGCAATCCGCAACGACGACCGCCCCAACGCCTACATCGCNCTNGCGCTCACCGGCATGTTCGGGGCGGCGGTGTTCAACCAGCTCTGGTTCATCATCAACGACACNGGGTTCGCGCTGGCCGGCACCCAAGGTCAGTTCCTGTTCTTCGTCATGACCGGCACCTACATCGTCTTCTTGATCGGTGCTGTCGTCTTCCTCGCCCTCACCACGATGCGGGCACTGTTCGGTCAGTTCGGTCCTTCCCAGGACGACGGCGTCGCCGCTGCTGCCATGTTCTGGCATGCGGTCTCCGTCATGTACTGGGTCACCTGGATCGCCATCTTCGTCACCAAGTAGGGATCAGATGTTCACCACGGGCTTCAAGTTCTTCTTCGGACTCACCATCGCCCTCACCATCGGCGCGGTCGCCTACGGGTACTCGACCGGCGGTGAGCACGTCGGTCCGGTCACGCTCGGCTGGAAGGGCGGCGTGGGCGACCATGTCGGCTACCTGGTCCTCATCGGCGGCGCCTTTGCGTCTGCCTGCTTCGCCGGCATCATCGTCGCCTTCCGCGACGCCGACCCGGCCGCTCAGTCCCACTACATGGGCGTCGAGGCCATTGCACCGACCACACCCGTCTCGGGCAGCTTCTGGCCCGTCGTCGGCGCCTTCGGTGGCGCCGCCATGGTGCTCGGCCTCGTGCTCGGCCCGGCTGTGTTCGCTCTGGGCCTGGTGATCTGCTCACTCGTGGCGATCGAGTGGACCATGGACGCCTGGGCCGACCGCGCCACCGGCGATGCCGAGGCCAACAAGGCCCTGCGCGATCGCATCATGGCGCCCTTCGAGATCCCCGTTGCTGGTGCTCTCGGTGTCGCGGTCATGGCACTCGCTGCCAGCCGGATCTTCCTGAACGCGACCAAGCTCGGCGCCGTCGTTTGGGCCGGCGTGATCGCCGTCACCATCTTCGGACTGGGCATCCTCTATGCGGCCCGGCCCAAGATGAACAAGAACGTCATCGCAGGTCTCGTGCTTGCGGTCGGCGTCGCCGTCATCGCCGGTGGCATCGTCACCGCAGTCGACGGTCAGCGCGACTTTGAACATCACAGCGAACATCACGGTGACGACCATGGTGAGGAGCACGGTGAAGACCATTCGGAAGAGGGAGAAGCCAGTGAGTGATTCCCGCAAGCGCCTGTTGGGCGCTGTTGCCCTGATCGGCCTGATGACGGCCGGCTGCGCCGGCGACGCCGAACTCGACACGCTGCAGCCGCAGAGCGACAACGCCCGCGACATCGACACCTTGCTCGACCGGGTGCTGGTCATCGCCGGGGTGATCGGCGTCCTCGTGCTCGGCGCCGTGGTCTACATGGCGAAGAAGCAGCGGGTGAAGAGCTACGACGGCGACGACGAATTCCCTGAGCAGATTTCGCACAACAACACCCTGGAGATCGGCTGGACCATCGTCCCGGCGATCATCATGGTCGTCGTGGCCGTGCTCACCACCGTGGCGCACTTCTCCCTCAACGAGACCGAGGCCAACGCCTACGAGGTTGAGGTCGAGGGTGACTCCACCAGTTGGGAGCCGAAGATCGTCGTGGTCGGCCAGCAGTGGTGGTGGGAGTTCCGCTACTACTTCACCGAGGACGTCGATGGCGACTTCCTCGACGACCCCCGCAACCTTCCGCCGGCCGACATCGTCACCGCTGGGCAAATGGTCATCCCGACCGGTCAAGAGGTCGAGTTGCTCGTCACGTCCCGTGACGTGATTCACTCGTTCTGGATCCCGGCGCTCAACGGCAAGCGCGACGCCCGCCCGGGCTTCTTTGCTCCGTGGGAGATCTCCGCCGATGAGCCTGGCGTCTACTTCGGTCAGTGCACCGAGTTTTGTGGCCTGTCACATGCGAAGATGCGGATGCAGACCATCGCGATGGACGACGCCGACTTCCAGAACTGGATCGATGAGCAGATGGTCCCGCAGAGTGCGCCGCCGGAGAACCCCGACGATCCCGTCTCGCGTGGCGCCACGGCATTCCTCGCCAACTGCTCGTCGTGCCACCTGGTCGAGGGTTTCAATGGCGATGAGGACATCGCCGCTGCCGTGGTCTCGCAGGCCGCACCGAACCTCACCCACTTCGCCAGCCGCACGACCTTCGCCGGCGGCATCCTCAACACCTACACCGAGGATGGCGAGTGGAACCGCGACGACATCTCGCAGTGGCTGCGAGCCCCCGAAGTCGTGAAGGAGAACTACGCCAACGGGCTTCCCGATGGTGAATTGCCCCGAGGCATGCCCAATCTGGGTCTGTCCGAACGAACGATTAGCGATCTCGTCGCCTATCTCGAGACCCTCGGCCAGAAGCCGTCGGCCGAGATCCTGGCGGCGACGGAGGTGGAGTGAGNCATGGCGATCATCGAAGAACCTCTNGCCCTCACCAGNGGTGAGCAGCACGCGGAGCGNCCNCTCGGCGTCCTGACCCGNCCCCAGGCCAACGGCAGTTGGAAGGACTGGGTCAGCACGGTNGACCACAAGAAGATCGGCATCATGTACGGCGTNGCCGCGATGTTCTTCTTCCTNNTCGGTGGCCTNGAAGCGCTGCTNATCCGNACCCAGNTGGCCTTCCCNGAGANNGGCTTCCTGAGNGCCGANGTCTACAACCAGATCTTCACGATGCACGGCGTCACGATGATCTTCNTGTTCGTCATGCCGTTTGCGGCNGCGTTCGCCAACTANCTGATCCCGTTGCAGATCGGNGCNCGCGATGTCGCCTTCCCCCGNCTGAACGCNCTCTCGTTCTGGGTCTGGCTNTCCGGNGCGATCTTCCTCAACACGTCGTGGATNGTCGGNGGCGGNGGNGCCGACTGNGGTTGGTTCTGCTACTCACCCAACANCGGCATCACCTTCTCGCCGACCAACGGTGTCGACTTCTACGCNATCGGCCTNNTGATCACCGGTATCGCCTCNTTGGTNTCNGCNGTCAACCTGGCGGTGACGTGNCTCAACATGCGGGCNCCGGGCATGAGCCTGTTCCGCATGCCGGTGTTGACCTGGATGCTCCTGGTNACNCAGTTCNTGCTGGCCTTCGCNCTGCCGGTCATCACCGTGGCGCTTCTGTTGCTGCTGTTCGACCGCCAGTTCGACTCGCAATTCTTCGACCCTGAAGCNGGCGCNGACCCGTTGCTGTGGCAGCACCTCTTCTGGATCTTCGGTCACCCCGAGGTGTACATCATCATCCTCCCGAGNTTCGGCATCATCTCCGANGTGATNCCGGCGTTCAGCCGGAANCCNATTTTCGGNTACTCGTTCATGGTGTTCTCCGGCATNGCGATCGGTTTCATGGGCTGGGGCGTNTGGGCCCACCACATGTTCGTGTCCGGCATCGGNCCGATCTCGGTCTTCGCCTTCTCGATGGCGACGATGTTCATCGCGGTGCCGACCGGTGTGAAGATCCTGAACTGGCTCGCCACGATGTGGGGCGGCAAGCTCAACTTCTCCACGGCGATGCTGTTCGCCGTNGGCACCGTCACGATGTTCACCATCGGCGGCCTGTCGGGTGTCACCCACTCNCTCGCCCCGGCCGACACCCAGCAGACCGACACCTACTACATCGTTGCGCACTTCCACTATGTGATCTTCGGNGGCGGTGTCCTCGGTCTGTTCGCCGGNGTNTANTTCTGGTGGCCGAAGNTNTTCGGNCATNTCCTNGACGAGCGCCGCGGCAAGATCCACTTCTGGACCATGCTCATCGGNTTCAACCTGACCTTCGGCCCGATGCACGTGCTCGGNCTNCANGGNATGAGCCGCCGCATCNACACCTANTCGTCGGGCTTCGGNTTCGAGTTCTGGAACCTCGTCGCCACGATCGGCTCCTANNTTCTCGGTGCGTCGGTGCTGTTCTTCCTCTGGAACGTCTACAAGTCCAAGAAGGAAGCCCCGAACCTGCCGGCNCCNGGCCCCGATCCGTGGGATGCCCGCAGCCTCGAGTGGTCGATCCCGTCGCCGACTCCGGANCACAACTTCGACGAGATCCCGGTCNTCGAGTCGCAGGACGACTGGTGGTTCCGCAAGTACAACATCGAAGACGACGGNTCGGTCGTTCGNATCTCCTCTGCNGAGGACGCNGCGCAGAAGGGCGACGCCGTCGGNGTGCACCTCCCGTCGCCGTCGTTCTGGCCACTCGTGCTGGCCATCGGCCTGCCGCTCATCGGCTACGGCGTCATCTTCAACCTNTGGCTCTGTGTGGTGGGCGGCCTGCTCACCGGCGGNGCCATCTACGCCTGGGTGTTGGAGCCGGTCGATGATCCGGACGCCGACGGCCACGGCCACGGCCAAGACGACCACCACGACGGTGACGACCCCGATGGCGAACTCGCCACGGTCGGCGCCGCCGGCGACGACACGGAGGGAGAGGGCTGATGGCGACCGCAACGGCCCCGGCCACCGATACCCATCACGACGCCCACGATCCNCACGCNACGAACACGGGCATCTCNAACAACAAGTTGGCGATGTGGCTGTTCTTNTCGACGGAGTGTCTGCTGTTCGGTGCGCTCATCTCGACGTACCTGATCTACAAGACGCGGGGCAATGGTGAGGTNCTGCCGACCGANCTGTTCGANATCCCGTTCACGTCGGTCTCGTCGTTCGTGCTCCTNATGAGCTCGCTCACGATGGTGCTCGCCCTCTCGGCGTTCGGTCGCAACGACCTCGACCGNGGNAAGGCGTGGCTNCTNGTCACCGCCATGCTCGGNGCCGTCTTCATGGGCGGTCAGGCNTACGAGTTCACCGCCTTCTACGAGGAGGGCCTCGGCTACACCACCAACCCGGCGGCGTCAGCCTTNTACACCCTCACCGGATTCCACGGGGCCCACGTGAGCATCGGCATCNTCATGCTGATGTCGCTGTGGGTCGCTGCCAACCAGGGCAAGCTGACCGGCAAGAACAGCGAGACCGTCGAGATCGTCGGCCTCTACTGGCACTTNGTCGATCTCGTGTGGATCTTCATNTTCACCGTCATCTACCTGATCCCGCCGGAGTGAGCGACATGAGCGAAACCACCGAAGCGGCCGTCGAGACCCNCGACGAGGCCCACGACGATCACCACCCCTCCGACTGGGAGTACATCAAGGTCGCCATCATCCTTGCCGTGGTCACTGCGGCNGAGGTTGCGACCTACTTCGAGTCGGTCTTCACCTTCTTCGAGACTCGCTGGATCCTGCTCACGTCGTTGTTCACGATGATGATCTTCAAGGGCTGGCTGGTCGNCCGGGTGTTCATGCANCTNAAGCAGGACAAGCCGGTNCTGCAGCAGTCCTTCTTCNCCGGGGTGCTTCTNGCCACGGCGGTGTACATCGTGACNCTCTTGGCGTTCAACGTGTTCGGNTANCGCCATGACCTCCCTACTCGCTGCGAGCGCGTGGGACTNCGAGTTCCACCCGGAAGTGTGGTTGCTGGTGGCTGCGATCATCGGCTTGGGGGTCTATTCGGTNCGAAACATCGGACCACTCGCGGTGCCGGCAGGGGAGCCGGTCACCACGGTCAACCAGAAGCGGTTCTTCATCGTCGGTGTGGCCATGTTNTGGCTCGCCGCCGACTGGCCGATGCACGACATCGCNGAGGAGCACCTGTACTTCGTTCACATGCTGCAGCACCTGCTGATCAGCTTCATCATNCCGCCGNTGCTCNTGTTGGCGATGCCGGCGTGGCTGGCCCGCCTCGTCNTTCTNGACGACGGCACGCCCCAGCGNATTCTGCGGGTGCTCACCAAGCCGATCGTNGCNGGCACCATNTTCAANGCNCTGCAGATCCTCACCCACTGGGGNGCTGTGGTGAATCTGTCGTCGGACAACGGCCCGTTCCANTACACGATCCACCTGCTGGTGTTCGCGTCGGCGCTGNTCATGTGGTTNCCGGTCGTCGGCCCGCTCAAGGAACTCCAGATGGGNGAGCCCGGNAAGATGCTCTACCTCTTCCTCATGTCGATCGTTCCCACGGTGCCGGCCGGNTGGCTGACCTTCGCCGAGGGCGTCGTCTACGAGGCNTACGAGACCGACGANGCACTGTGGGGCATCTCNCCGGTNGAAGACCAGCAGGCCGCCGGTGCGGTCATGAAGGTCATCGGTGGTTTCTACCTCTGGACGATCATCGCCGTCCGCTTCTTCCGNCTNGCTGCGAACAACGCNCGNGCCGAAGAGCAGGCCCGGCGNGACCGNCACAACCGGCGGCTCACGTTTGACGACGTCGAGCANCGGTTCGCCGACGCNGGTGAGCCGCCCGTCGAGNCTCGCTAGNAACCNNCCCGACGCTCAGATGGCGTTGTACGTCAGGCGCGTCCCNCCGTTGCGGAGATCGGGNTAGGCGNCTGCGNCGGCCTGCATCATGCCCGTCCACCANTCGCCATCGACGATGGCGTCGGAGAACTTGNCCTGGGCTTCGAANGAGTCGAAGTCGATCATGTANTCGACCTGGTGGACGTNGCCGCCCGAGACNGAGCGCATGAGACGNGGATTNTTCGCTCCNAGTCCCTCATGGATNGGAGCCGCCNCCCGNGATCCGGCCACGACCGCCTCGATGGCNGCNGGNGTTCCTTCCCACGTGGTGATCTGNGTGATGAGCATGGTGTTCCTCCGNNGTGGTTGGNCTGCGCAACCCTTGCCGCGAGTCATTNTGAAATTCTTGTCGNTNTNGATTNGCAGGCAGACGCCNNGTNGGCTCGGCGGNCCCGGACCCCGGTGAAACGAGCGCCGCNGGGTCCTGCGGGCGATACCGTCTGACCATGCTCGACATCAAGCTGCTGCGCACCGACCCGGANGCCGTGAAAGCGGCGATCGCTCGCCGAGGCGACGACACCTCGGGGATCGATCGNGCGGTCGAACTCGATGCCAGTGTNCGGGCGGTCGGTACCGAACGCGACGACANCCGAAGCCGGGTCAATGCCCTGTCGAAAGAGATCGGGGCGCTGCATCGCGACGGCAAGGGCGATGAGGCGAGCGCGCTGCAAGACGAGAGCAAGGCGCTCGGNGAGCGAGAGAAGTCGCTCGCCGCCGANGCCGACGAACTCCAGGCNGCGCTTCGCCAGCAGCTGCTCCACATTGCGAACATGCCGGCCCCAGATGCGCCCGACGGCCTCACTGAAGACGACAACATCGTCGTGCGCGTCGAAGACCACGACCCTGNNGGCTACGCCGAACATCAGANGGTCCCCCATTGGGAGGTCGGCGAACAGCTCGGCATNCTCGATGTCGACCGCGCAGTGAAGATGTCCGGTTCGATGTTCGCCATGTACCGAGGCGCCGGTGCTCATCTCTTGAGCGCGCTCATCAACTACGGCCTCGATCGCAATCGCGACGCCTTCGAGCAGGTCCGTCCGCCGACGGTCGTGAAGACCGACACGATGATCGGCACCGGCCACCTTCCGAAGTTCAGCGACGATGCGTACCACCTCGAACGCGATGACCTCTGGGCGAT
>PABW01000029.1 GCA_002699625.1 Acidimicrobiaceae bacterium | reverse complement strand
CTGGCACCACGAACGCAACAGGCACTTCGTCGCGAATAGGGTCTTGCGCGCCGACGACCGCTGCTTCGAACACGTCTGGGTGGGAAGTGAGCATCGCCTCCACCTCAACAGTGGACACGTTTTCTCCAGCCACTTTCAAGACGTCTGAACGCCGACCATCGAATTGATGGCGTCCATCTGTGGTTCGGGTGGCCCGGTCGCCGGTGAGGAACCAGCCATTTCTGTAGGAGGCATCGGTCGTTGCTGGGTCATCGAGATAACCCGAGAAAAGGGTCGTGCCAGGCAATCCGCCTACGACGATCTCCCCGATCTCGCCGGGCTCGACACTACGGCCGTCGATATCCTGCACGTCGACCAAGCACCCCGACGTCACGAATCCCATCGAGTCAGGGACGGGATCGGCCTCTCGGTCGGTGAGCACGGCCGGGATTGTCTCGGTCATCCCGTACAGCTGCCGCGGCCGGCAGCCCATCCAATTTGCGATCGTCTCGTACTGGCTTGGATTGAGGTTTTGTGCAAACCAGCAGTGCCGAAGCACAAGATCGTCTACAGGGCCACCGCGAGCGAGGATCATCCGCATTGGGGCTGCGAAAAGGCTGGCGCACGTTGCCCGATGCCGAGCCGCCTGACCGAGAAAACCGCTGGCAGAAAACCCGTGCATCAACGCAACTGATGCCCCGACCTCAATCGCCGACGCGAACGAGTAGTACTGCGCGTTGGCGTGAAACATCGGCAAGACGACCAAGTACCGATCGCTGGCCTGCAGGTTGGCAGACTGTGCCATCACGTGGCCGGCGAAAGCGTAATTCGCTTGAGAGATCAGAACGCCCTTGGGGCGACCAGTCGTCCCACTGGTAAACATCACTGCAGCCCGGTCATCGTGCCCGATCGTCGGGCAGCCTCTAAACGGCTCACCCAGAAGCGCTGCTGGCGAGGGGTCGGCTTCGTCAACTTCGAGGATGATCAGATCCCCGGCAGCAGCACGATACGCCTCGGCCCTGGAGGCGGCGCAGACACCCACGACCGGGGCCGTGCGTTCGATGTGGTCACGGAGTTCGGGGGTTCGTGCCATCGGATCCGATGGCACGATCCAAGCACCCATTCCAATAGCAGCGAGCCACACCGCCACAAAGGCCGGGCTGTTGGTGAGGGCGAGATGGACCGCATCGCCGGGGGTGACGCCCAGGGAGTGAAGCCGTCCGGCCACTCGATCGGTAAGTCCGTCGAAGGCAGCGTAGGTCCATTCGTCGATGCGGCCGTCAGGGCCCTCGAAGATGAGGAAGGCCGAGTCAGGCTGGCGGTCGACCGCGCTTCGCCATGCGGCGGCGAAGGTACGGGGCGACCAGTCGTTCATGTCGGCTGCGGCTCTCCGTAGCCACCGCCGCCAGGCAATTCGAGCCGAACAACATCGTCACTAGAGAGCGTGATGCGTTCCTGCGTCTTGACGGCGTCGCCGTTGACCAGGAATGCACCCGGATCACCAGGCTCGCCCCCGAAGACGCCCTGGGGTGGTTCCTCGAGCCGACTCGTGACTGCGTTGAGCTGCCATGACTGATCGGTCGCAACCGAGAACTCGATGACCTGCCCGCGGCCTCCGGGCTGGGCTCCCTTGCCACCCGAATCCGCCCGCAGGGCCTTTTGGTGAAAACGAATGGGGGCGGATGCCTCGACCACCTCGATCGGTACGGCCGAAACACCGGTCGGATACGAGCAGGCGTCGAGTCCGGGTTTGGAAGCTCTGGCGCCCACCCCACCGGCGTAGGTGAACATGGCGGTGATGAACGGGCTGCCGTCGGGGTGGGACCCGTTGACCTGCATCGTCCACACTGCGCCGGACCCTTCGGCCATCGCCTGTTCGGGCCGCACCTGAGCGAGTGCTTTAAGCAGCGCGTTCGGAAGAAACATGCCCACGACGTGGCGGGCGGTGCCTGGCTGAGGTGGCACTGCGTTGACGATCGATCCCTCGGGGGCTTCGACCTTGATCGGGCCGAGGCTTCCGTGGTTGTTAGGAATGTCGGGGCTGAGGACAGACCGCACGGTGAAGGTCGTGTACGCGTGGGTGTAGTTTTTCACCACGTTGATGCCCCACCGGCTGGCTTCGGACGTTCCTGCGTAGTCGACGATGATCTCGCCCGCTTCGGCGTCGACGGTCAAGCGGCAGCAAATGTCGACGCGTGAGCCGTCGGCCAGATCGAGCACCGCACTGGCGTCATAATCGCCTGCAGGCAGGGCCCGGATCGTTTCGCGAGTTGCGGCTTCGGAGCGCTCGATGATCTCATCAGCGAGCTCTTCAATGTCATCGAGACCATGGCTGTCGCAGAGGGTGGCGAGACGCTGTGCCCCGACCTCACCCGACGCCATCTGGGCGTGAAGGTCCCCGGCCATGTGATCGGGTTGCCGCACATTCGACAGGATGAAGCGCCAGACGTCGTCGTTTCGAACGCTGGCGCCGTTCTCGCCTCGCATCAGCCGGCAGATAGGGATCCAGAGACCCTCTTCGAAGACGTCTCGACCGCCTGCGCCGATGCCGTACCCGCCGACATCGGTGTGATGGATCGTCGAGCCGAATAGGGCGATCACTCGCCCGTTTCGCCACGCCGGAACCAACACCGTCACGTCGAGCAGTTGCCCTGCAGTCTTGTAGGGGTCGTTGGTGATCAAAATATCGCCCGGCTGGAGCGTCTCGACCGGGAACTCCTCAAGCATGCTTGCTGCGCCGATGGCGAGACTGTTGATGTGTCCAGGAGTGCCTGTCACGGCTTGAGCGACCATACGGCCTCGGCGGTCGAAGACGGCGTTGGCCAGATCCCCCGCTTCGCGCACAATCGGCGAGAACGCTGCTCGCTGCAGCGCCCGAGCCTGTTCGTTGACCGTTGAGATCAGCGATTGCCAGAGAATCTCGAGCTCGATTGGATCGAAGCGGGCGGCGTTGGTCTCGGTAGCAGTCATGACACTCCCTCGATCGGGACTAGGCGTTCGGCGATCACGCTGCCGTCCTTGGCAACGACGGCGCGCCATCCAGGTCGGATGACACTGGTCGTCTCTCGTTCTTCGATAACAGCTGGGCCGTCGATGACCGCGCCGACCCCGAGGCCTTCTCGCCGGTAGACAGGAGCGGTGACCGCCTCTTCCCCTCGTGCGAATCGCATCGGTCGATGGCCCTGCGGAGCAGCCACAGACGCCGTCTCGGCGCTTGATCCGGGTTCGAATGGCGCCGCAGCCGCCGTCACGGCTAGCCGCCAGGTGACGATCTCGATGTCGACATCGGGGATCGCCATACCGTAGATGCGCTGGTATTCCCGTTCGAAGTCAGCGGCGATCACGTCGTCGGTCGCCGGCCACATGAGGCCTTCCCCGAGCCAAACGGTGATCTCATTGCCCTGACCTGCGTACCGGGCGTCGACGCCATACCGAAACACAATCGCTTCTTCTGGCACACCCGCTGCGGCGAGAATTCGCTTTCCCTCGCTGCGCAGCTCGTCGAGGAGCGCATCGCGTTCGTTGACGTCGACGTCGCCAAGGCGCCGAACCATCGAGCGGGCCAAGTCGATTCGTACCGGCGAGACAAGCGTTCCAAACGCCGAGAGCACACTCGCGTTGACCGGGAAGATGACCCGATCTGCCTCGAGGAGCTCGGCGACGCCACACGCGTGAACTGGTCCGGCTCCGCCAAAGGCGATGACCGGAACGCCGCGCAGATCAACCCCCATCTCGACACCATGCATTCGAGCAGCGGCGGCCATGTTCTGGTTGACGACTTCATGAATCCCCGCCGCCGTATCGGCGGTGGAGAGATCCAATTGATCGGCCAGTTCACCGATGGCAGCCTCGGCCGCGTCCTGTTTGAGGGGAAGATCTCCGCCGAGGAAGGCGTCAGGGTCGAGCAAACCCAGAACTACGTCGGCGTCGGTCACCGCAGGAACCGTGCCTCCTTGGCCGTAGCTAACCGGACCGGGATCCGCACCTGCAGAGTCGGGACCGACCTTCAGCAAACCGAACTGGTCGACACGCGCCAGCGATCCGCCTCCTGCTCCGATTTCGACTAGGTCGACCGACGGTACCGAAACGGGGAATCCCGATCCCTTCTTGAAGCGGTAGGCCCGAGCCACCTCGAACGTGTTCGTCAGTTCGGGTTCGCCCTCTTCGATCAGACAAGCCTTCGCAGTGGTGCCACCCATGTCAAAGCAGAGCAGCCGATCTTCAGCGAGACGTTCGGCGAACCAGCTCCCGGCCAGCGCTCCTGCTGCTGGTCCGGACTCGACGAGGCGGATGGGGCCTGCGGCGGCGTCCGCGGCGGAGACGACACCGCCGTTGGAGAGCATCATCAGCACTGAGCCACCAAATCCCTCTGCAGTCAGCCACTCTTGGAGATCGGCGAGATACGGGGCGATGACCGGCATGGTCGCGGCGTTGCATGCCGTCGTGACCATGCGGGGGTACTCACGGATCTGGGGCGAGATGTCGCTGGAGATGCAGACCATCACCCCGAGTTCGGCGCGGAGATGGTCGGCGATCAGTCGCTCGTTCGCGCCGTTGACGTAGCTGTTAAGCAGGCAGACAGCGACAGCGTCGACGTCCGCTGCTCGGAGTGCGTCGGTGAGCTCAGCAAGGCTCTCAGCAGACGGGGCCTGGAGTTGCTCGCCGGTTGCGCTGGTGCGCTCGTTGACCTCGAAGGTCAGCTCGCGGGGAATCGGGGGTGCCGGAAACTCAATCTGAAGGTCGTACATGTCATAGCGATGTTCGTCCCGTATCAGCAGCGTGTCACCGAAGCCGGTGGTGGTCACCATGGCTGACCGACCCGTCTTGCCTTCAATCAGCGCATTGGTGACGAGCGTCGTGGCATGCACGATCGGACGGACGATCTCGCTAGGCGCGACGCCAGCCTTGCCGAGCAACTGCCGCACCCCGGTTCGCACGCCATCGAGGGGCGCACTCGGTGTGGTGAGAACCTTGTCGACGACAACTCGTCCCGAGTCCGCATCGACCAGCACGAGATCGGTGAATGTGCCACCGATGTCAACGGCGAGGCGCCAATCGGTCATCAGTCCTCCCGCAAATCGTCGCGGGGCGGGGTGAAGATGTCGAGAATCCAGCACTCGTCGTATTCGTCATCGCCGATGAAGACGCTGTCGCCATGCAGGACGCCAGCCGGGGCGATGTACACCTCATTCTCGCCGACCACGACACGATCGCTGTCTTCTTTCCCGATACGAAAGTCGAGTTTGCCGCGCACGATGATGCCGAGTTGCTCGTGGCCATCGTGTTTGTGCATGAACGATCCGGTGGCACCCCCCTTGATCCGCCAGAAGCAGAGTTGCAACTGATCACCGGAGATGACCCGGCGCCGGAAGCCCGGTCGCGCCGTCTCCTGGAAGGCGTCGTCGTCGTAAAACCAGCAGTACTGGTCTGCTCCCGGTGCGATCATCCGTTTGCTCCCTCGGTATCGACTGCGTCGAAGCGGTCGTGTTCGTTGGCGAGAACGAGCGGTCGGACAATGGCGACGTTCTCTTCGTCACCCCAGTGTTCGGACGGAACGAGCCACATGACCTCAAACTCGAGGCCGTCGGGGTCTGTGGCATATAGCGATTTGTTCGCACCATGGTCGGACATGCCGATCAGCACGCCGGCCTCGGCCAGGCGGTCGTGCATCACGTCGAGTTCGGCGAGTGTCGCAACTTCCCAGGCGAGGTGGTACATGCCAACCTGGCTCTTGCCTGCGGTCGAGTCTCCAACATCTCTACCGATCGTGAAGAAGGCGATGTCATGGTGGTTCTCCGAGGCGGGGGCTCTCATGAATACGAACGGGCCGGGACCGTCGATGATTGTCCGGAAGCCCAGGACGTCTTCGTAAAACGCCTTATGGTGCTGGGCGTCACGCACGTAGAGCACGGCGTGGTTCATTCCTCGGATCACTTGCGCCTCCTCCCCAGCCCAGCTTCGGACTGATGGTCAGACCATAGCAGTCGCAATTATCATCGTGTAATCCGACGGCCGGGACTCACTCGGGGACATCGAGAAGCGCAAAAAAGCGACGGCGCCACTCCACCGATGGCTTGTCCGCCTGCACACTGACCATGGCCGTCCTCCCGAGCGGCAACGGGCCCGGAACCTGCTCAAGCATCGACTTGTCTTCGGCCCCGATCGCCCGATCGAAGGCAATCGTCTCCTCGGCATCGACCGAGAAATCGTCGTTGCGCCAGACCACGAACGTGAACAACGAGGTCTCGTCGTCCACGGGTGTTGAGCACAACAACAAAATGTGTTCGAGGCCGTCTTCGTAGGCAATGGTGCTCCGCACGAGCAGCGGCAGCGCAAAGCCGGTACTCATCCGCCGATGAACGACCGGCTCAGCCGAACCGGTCGTCGCTGCCGCCTCCTCTGGATTGCTAGCGTCGACTTCGTAGGCATATCCGTGAAAGTCGCCGTCGAGATCGACGAGTTCGATCGACGCCACACCGGTGGCCTGGCTCGAGCCAAATGTGCCCGTGTGAACCCAAGGGAAATGAGAGACGTCGAGAAAGTTGTCGACCATTCGAGTCGCTGATGCATTCCAGATCTCGACGCCCGTGTTGATTCGCCGGAACGCAGGATCAGCGTCGTGAACGATGACGGGAATATCAGCGACCGGGACCCCGGGGCAGAGCCAGATCAGCCCGTATCGCTCTTGCACATGACACCCATGGAGGCGAGCCGTAGGCGGGGCCGGTACGCCTGGGCCCGACGATGGCACGTCCACGCAGAGGCCGGCCGCGTCGAACCCCCACCCGTGGTACGCGCAACGGAGATTCTGCGACTCGTCGACACAACCGATCGAAAGCGGCATTTCACGATGTGGGCAACGATCTCGGGCTGCGCTGACACCGACATCGGTCCGCCAAAGTACGAAGCGGTCACCTAGCAAAGTGACCGGGAGTGGATCGGCACCGACATCAGCGTGTTCGGCGACTGGATACCAGTACGCATTCAGTGCCGAATTGTTCACGTACCGCACAACGCACTCCTCTCAGGCAGCGACGAGACCCTGGCGGGCACCGTGGTACCTCTCGGCCCCCGACACGGTCGTGCCACACTGAACACATGCCAGACCAATCATCGTCAAGTACCGAGGCCATCGTCCGCTCTTATCTCGCCTCATTCGCAACAGCCGACCCGGACGCTATTGCGGCCCACGTGAGCGACGATTTCGCCAATCGACACACATCAGCACTGGGTTCGAGTTGCGACGGACGGGACGCCTACCGCAAGAGACTCCCGGATTTCCTCGCATCGATGCCAGGGCTTGAGTACGGCCTTGACGAGTTGGTGATCGACGGCGATCGAGCTGCAGCGTTCTACACCCTCACCGGAACATGGGGCGGCGTGCCCTTCTCAGTCCAGGGGGCTCAGCGCCTTGTCGTCCGGGATGGACAGATCACTTCACGACTCGATCACTGGGACTCGGCCGTCTTTCTTCGCCAGGTCGACGAGGCTGCCGCGACTGCACTCCGTTCGGTTGGTCTGGCCTGATCCGCAGGCCGGATCGGGAGTCAGACGAGATCGTCGACGATGGTGCGTTCGACATCGGCGAGGTGGCCACCGATAGCGGCTTGCATCGCCTCAGGATCCCCCTTCACGAGCGCATCGGCGATCTGACGATGCGCCTGGCCTGAATCTCGAATGATCCGCTGCACCGAATCGCGATTGTCGCCATGTCTCAGGAGGGTATGGAACTCGTCGGACCGAAAGAGCTGATCGAGGACCTTCCCGTACAGTTCGATGAGCAACGGGTTGCCACACGTCGCAGCAATCGTGGTGTGGAACTCACGATCGAGGCGGCGGAACGATTCGATGTCGAGATCGTCGGTGAACCGATCGGCGATCGTGCGGACAGCTCCGTGATCGCCCACATCGGCGCGAGTTGCCGCAAGGACGAAGATCGGACCTTCGAGCACTCGCCGAGTCTCAAAGAGTTGCCGCACAAACGCTTTGTTCAAATCATCGGCGTCGAGCATGATTTCCGGAAGGTGCTCGGTCACGTAGGAGCGGTTGCCGCGCCGGCGAACAACACCAAGCGAAACGAGCCCTTGCATCGCCTCGCGGACTGAGCTCCGGGCGACCTGGAACCGCTCAGCAAGTTCACGTTCGGACGGCACCTGGTCGCCTGGGGCGAGCTCCCCAGTCGTGATTCGCTGGAGGAGCTGCTCCCGAATCTTGGTGCTGACCGTTTCTCGTTCGATTGGCTCGAACGCTACTTCGCCGTTAGCCACGGGACCCTCCCCATGGGCGATGGGTTGCGTGACGCCCGAAGGTGACGTTACATCGCCTCTATCAAAGTATCGCAGCTTGGCCCTCTTGGATCGCGATTCGGGCCGATGGACAGACCATCAGACCGTGCTAGGTTGCTGAGACCCAACAAAGGTGTCCCTCCTGTGACTGACCCCGTCTACAACCTTCATCCCAGCGAGGCAAGATGGACCCACATCGCACTGCGCGTCCTCGACATTGACGCGATGATCGACTGGTACGAGCGTCTTACGCCGATGCGGCTTCTCGATCGACGAGAGGACGAAACCGGCTTTGGCGCTTGGCTCGGAATGCCTGACATGGCNAATCCACCGTTCGTGCTCGTGTTGGCCCAGTTTTTCCCGGACAAGGATCCCTTCGCAGGAGCTGAGCTTGCGACGCTTGCGCCATTCGCTCATCTCGGGATGGAGATGCCGACCCAAGCCGATGTCGACGCAGTCGCTGAGCGGGGGAAGGAAGCGGGATGCCTAGCGATGCCGCCGACGATGATGCCGCCACCCATCGGCTACATCTGCATGTTGAGGGATCCAGCAGGCAACATGGTCGAATTCTCGTGGGATCAGGGCGTATTCGCCACTGCGGTCGAACGTTGGAGCGCCAGCGAGGAGGATTGAGCCCCCGAACCAGCAACGGGCCAAAAACCGCTCATCTTTGACTCCGATCTGAGCAACTGTGCTCCGCAAGGCCGAGCGACCCCTCGGTAGCCTCGAAAACATGTCGCAAACTGGCNCCGTGCAGCATGGCTCCCTTGAGATCGCCCAACCCCTCCACGACTTCGTCGAAACGGCGCTGACNCCCGACTCCGGGATCACCNCCGACGAGTTCTGGGCAGCGCTCGAGGCCGTCCTCGTTGAGATGAGCCCTCGCAACGCAGCGCTGCTCGCCCGGCGTGACGAGATCCAGGACAAGATCGACGNCTACCTGATCGCCAACCGGGGCGGACACGACCAGGCCGACTATCTCGCCTTCCTTCGNGAGATCGGCTACCTCGAGGACGCTCCNNGCGACGTCGCCGTGGCCACCAGCAANGTCGACAACGAGATCGCGGGNACCGCTGGAGCCCAGCTCGTCGTTCCACTCGANAACGCCCGCTACGCCCTCAACGCCGCGAACGCCCGCTGGGGTTCGCTCTATGACGCGCTCTATGGCACCGACGTCATCNCCGACGANGNCGGGGCTGAAGCCGGCTCGGGCTACAACCCGGTTCGTGGNNCCAAGGTCATCGCGTGGGGTCGAGCATTNCTGGACGCACACGCCCCACTCGGCCAGGGCAGCCACGCCGACGCNACCGGCTACNCCNTCGTCGACGGTGCGCTGCAGGTCTCGCTCGGCGACACCACCACCGGCCTCGCCGACCCGAACCAGTTCNTCGGCTTCGCCGGCGANCCNACCGACCCGACCAATGTNGTGCTTCGCAAGCATGGCCTCCATGCCGACATCCGCATCGATCGCTCCGACAACATCGGCAAGGACGACGCCGCCGGGGTCNCCGACATCGATCTCGAGTCGGCGGTGTCGTCGATCATGGACTGTGAGGATTCGGTCAGCGCCGTCGACGCCGACGACAAGGTCGTCGTGTACGGCAACTGGCTCGGCNTGATGAAGGGCGACCTTGTCTCCACCTTCCAGAAGGGAGACAAGACCATGGAGCGCCGTCTCAACGGCGACCGCNTCTACACCGCACCGGACGGCTCCGAACTCGTGATGCAGGGCCGGGCGTGCATGCTCGTTCGCAACGTCGGCCATCACCTCACCACCGACGCCGTCACCATGCACGGCGAACCGATCTTCGAAACGATCCTTGACTGCTTCGTCACCTCGCTCGCGGGCAAGCACGACCTGCTCGGCAACAGCAGCTTCCGCAACAGCCGCACCGGCTCGATCTACATCGTGAAGCCCAAGATGCATGGCGCCGACGAGGTCGCCTGGGCTGTCGAATTGTTCGGCCGGGTCGAAGCGGCGCTCGGCCTCGCGCCCAACACGCTCAAGATGGGGATCATGGACGAGGAGCGTCGAACCTCCCTCAACCTCGCGGCCGCCATCGACCAAGCNCGCGAGCGGGTCGTCTTCATCAACACCGGCTTCCTCGATCGCACCGGCGACGAGATCCACACCGACATGGAAGCCGGNCCGATGTTGAAGAAGGGCGANATGAAGGGNGCCACCTGGCTCCTCGCCTATGAGGACTCCAACGTCGACACNGGTCTCGCTGCCGGCATGCAGAANCGGGCCCAGATCGGNAAGGGCATGTGGGCCAANCCGTCGGAGATGGCGGAGATGCTCGCCNCCAAAGCNGGCCACCCCCAGTCCGGTGCGACCTGCGCCTGGGTGCCGTCGCCCACGGCGGCGACCCTGCACTCGACGCACTACTTCGACGTGAACGTCGCCGCNCGCCAGGAGGAGATTCAGGGCCGTCGCCGGCGAANGGTCGAAGAACTCACCACCATCCCGTTGCTCGAGGGTGAGCTCACCGAGGCCGACATCCAGACCGAACTCGACAACAACTGTCAGTCGATTCTCGGCTANGTCGTGCGTTGGGTCGGCCAGGGCGTCGGCTGNTCGACGGTCCCCGACATNGACGATGTCGGCNTGATGGAGGATCTGGCCACCTTGCGGATCTCNAGTCAGCACGTCGCCAATTGGTTGCACCACGGCCTCGTGTCGGAGGCGCAGNTGACNGAGGCGATGCAGCGCATGGCGGTNGCNGTCGACGGCCANAACGCCGACGACGCCGNGTANGAACCGATGGCNGTCGATTACGAGAACTCGATCCCGTTCCGGGCGGCGCTGTCGCTCGTGCTCNATGGCCGGGTGCAAAAGAACGGCTACACCGAGGCGATCCTCCGGGCCCACCGACGNGNACAGAAGGCGGCGTCAGCCNACTGACCCAGGANCACAGAAGGCGGCGGGGACGGTCACANCACCACNGTCGGGTCCGGCACAAGATCNCGGGCGAGCCATTGCCAGGTTCTCCANCCCATGGCCGGATCCTCGAAGCTCTCGGCGATGTGCTTGGCCATCTCGTCGGAGATCGCCACNCCGTTCGGTGCNTTCACNTGGACCTCGGCGACCCGCTCGGCGATGACGAACCACCCGACCGCCTCTGCCGGTGACANCCCNCCGGTCAACAGNCCGTGGTTNCGGAGGATGACCAGGGTGTTGGCGCCCATNGCCTCGGCGATGCGATAGCCGCCNTCGGTCGANTCGACCTCGAGGTCCTCTCCNTCGTACATCGCCTGGTTGAAGACGAAGGAGCANGACTCCTGGCTGATCGCTCGGAACGGTTCGACGTTCGCCGACCACGGCGTACCGAAGGCGGTNTGCGTGTGCGCCGCTGCGTTGATGTCCTGACGCACNTCGAGCANCGGATGNTGGATGTTGTACCCNGCNNTGTTGGCGGNNGCGTGGGCCNGGCCGTCGACGACCGAGCCGTCGGGGCCGATGAGAATCANGTCGTGCACGGTTGCCTNACGGAACGGCACGCCGTAGCTCAACATCCAGAAGTGATCGCGATGCTCTGGATCACGACAGGTGATGTGGCCGTCGCCGAGCTGCCCCCAGCGCATNGCNGCGAAGANNCGATANCCGACNGCCNCCTCCCACTTCCAGAGTTGNCGGCGCTCGTCGATGCTCAGGTCGANGTCGCTCCCGGTGCCGTAGGCGATGTCNGGATAGGNGTCGAGCTNAAGGGNCATGGGCGAAATCCTGCCCTCGACACGCTCAGATGTCGAACGATTGCTGNNCCTGCTCGAGCGCNAGAAGACGCTGCTTCATTNCGAGTCCGCCGGCGAACCCGGTGAGTGANCCGTCGGCGCCGACGATGCGGTGNCACGGCAACACGATCGGAATGGGGTTCTTGCCGTTGGCNGCGCCGACGGCGCGGAAGGCNCCAGTGCGACCGATGCGTTCAGCCTGTTCGCCGTAGCTNCTCGTCTCNCCGTAGGGGACGTCGGCGAGCGCCAGCCACGCCNCTTTCTGGAAGTCGGTCCCGATCAGGTCGAGGGGAAGGTCGAACTCGGCTCGGTCGCCGNCGAAGTACTCGGTGAGCTGGNCCGATGCAGCNGNGANNACCGGATGGGACNCGGCGACGGTGGCGTCNCCGGCCTGCTCGGCTTGGTCTTCCCACAAGATCTTGCGAAGCCCTTCGTCACTNGCGACGAGCGTGAGCACGCCGATCGGAGAGTCGAGTTGGGCTTGGAAGGTGTCGGTCATCACGTCTCCTGCNGG
This sequence comes from Acidimicrobiaceae bacterium, assembly GCA_002699625.1. GTDB lineage: Bacteria > Actinomycetota > Acidimicrobiia > Acidimicrobiales > Aldehydirespiratoraceae > UBA11606. The sequence goes on along the minus strand of PABW01000029.1, from coordinate 1,628 downwards.
AAAGGATCGCCGAAGCAGCGAGCGCNNACAAGTGACGTTCGACGTCGGGGGCNTCGCCATCGCGCTCCTTGCCGAGCCGATCTCACCCTGGCGCGCCCGCCAGGCCAGACTGGCCGCATGCGTCTCTCGGTCCTCGACCAGACCCCGATCCCCGCCGGATCCAGCGCNGGCGACGCGCTGCGCAACTCGATCGACCTCGCCNTACGCACCGAGGCCCTCGGCTATCACCGCTATTGGGTTGCCGAGCACCACAACACCCTTGGNCTCGCCGGNTCGGCGCCNGAGATCCTCGTCGGTCACATCGCCCAGGCGACCGAAACGCTGCGGGTCGGTACCGGGGGCGTGATGCTCCCCCACTACTCCCCGCTCAAGGTCGCGGAGTCGTTCAAGGTGTTGAGCGCCCTCCATCCAGGGCGGATCGACCTTGGCCTCGGCCGCGCGCCAGGGTCGGATCAGGTGACGGCCGTCGCCCTCTCACAGACCCGGCAGCCGCCTTCGGCCCAGCACTACCCGGCGATGGTGGCCGAGCTCGACGGGTGGCTCCGCGACGCACTGCCCGAGGAAAGCGCCTTCCACGGTCGGGTGACCGCCACGCCCGTTGTCGAGGAACCACCACCGATTTTCCTGCTCGGATCGAGTCCTGACTCCGCCGCCCTCGCTGCTCACTTCGGTCTGCCACTTGCCTTCGCTGACTTCATCACCATGGCCGATGGGCCGTCGATCACCCACGCGTACCGACGTCAGTACGACGCTGACGGCCGCAATGCCGAGCCTTACGTGCTCATCGCGGCCAGCGTGATCTGTGCCGAGACCGACGATGAAGCGCAGGCGCTCGCCGAACCGGTCAAGCTCTGGCGTCAGCGGGGCCTCAGTGGCCCGATTCCGACTCCCGAGGAGACGGCGGTGCACCGGCCCGGGCCCCTCGACATCCCTGCACAGCGCAAGCCGATGATCGTCGGCTCGCCGGCGACGGTGAAAACCGGTGTCGAGGAAATGGTCCGGGTGTACGGTGCCGACGAGTTCATGGCGGTCACGATCGTCTGGAGCCATGAGGCGCGGGCTCGGAGCTACGAACTCCTTGCGGACGCCTTCGCCCTGTGAGGCCGATCGTTCTTGCGCTCGTGATCGCGCTGAGCGCGGTCGGCTGCAGCGATGACCGGGAGTCATCGGCGGTCGTCCAACCGCCCACGACCTTCGAGGGCCAGCCCGAATCGTTGACCACGGTGCCGGATTCAGGAAGCAACGCCGCCGTCCCGACGACCACGCTTCGCCCCGCCGACCCGACCGGGATCACCGCCGCTGACCTTTGTGCGGGAGCCATGCTCGTCGAGCCGACGCCACAGATCGACACGGACCTGCTCCCCGAGACGTCGGGGGTGGTGTATTCGCGCACCGTCGGCGGGCGAATGTACGCCCACAACGACTCGGGCAACCTTCCCCGCCTCTTCGGTATCGGCACAGGGTCGACCGTGGACGATGTCTGGACGGTCGGTACGGCGCTGCTCGACTGGGAAGACATCGCAGTCGCCGGCAGCACGCTCTACTTCGCCGACACCGGCGACAACCTGCACATCCGACCGACGGTGCGGCTGATCGCCTCGCCCGAACCCGATGGCAGCGGCGCCACC
>PABW01000028.1 GCA_002699625.1 Acidimicrobiaceae bacterium | reverse complement strand
CGACCAGGTTGCCGATGATCTGTCCGAAGCGGTCCGGGTCGAGATCGGCCCAGAGAGGGATGTCGGAGATCCGGGTGGTGAGGGTTACCTCGCGCCCGCGAGCCTCGTGTTGGAGGCCGGTGACGGTGGCGTCGACCAGCTCGTTGAGCGCGACCGTGCGTCGATCGAGGGGGAAGTCGGTGCTTTCGAGACGGGCGAGGAGCAAAAGGTCGCCGACCAGAAGCTCCAGGCGATCAGCCTCGGTCTCGATGACTCGGCCGGCCTGCTGGTGATCGACGATCGCTCCGTCGGTGAGTGCCTCTGCGTAGCCCTTGATCGAGGTGAGTGGGGTGCGGAGATCATGGCTCACCGACATGAGGAACTGGCGTTCGAGTGCGTTCGATCGTTGGAGGTTGTCGGCCATCGAGTTGATTGAGGCGACCAGCTCGCCGACCTCGTCTCGCCTGGCGGCTGTCGCGTCGGGGATGCGGGCGTCGAGGTCACCGGCGGCGATGCGTCGGGCGACATCACGGGATGCCCGGATCGGTCCGGTGAGCGAGCGGCTGACGCGTCCTGCAACGAGCGCAGCGACGACGATGGTCGCCAGCGATGCCAACAAGAACCAGCGAAACGACGGCACCAGAAGTGGATCGGGTTCGTCGGTCATCACGACGAGCTGTCGGGTGCCGTTCCTGTTGACATACCCGCGGGCTGCCCAGAGGAGGTCGCCATCTCGGTTGCTCTGCGTCTCGCCGGCACGAAGCAGGTCGGTGTCGAGGTCCTCGACCGTGAGGCCGTCGGGAAGGCTGCCGATCGGATTACGGTTGCGGGGGAGCACCAGGAGGCCGATGCCATCGACGCTGAGGGAGTCGGCAAGGTTTTGGAGTCGAGCCCGGATGTCTCGGCCGTTCTCGCTGGCGTCGGGCACGATTGTGAGTTCGGTGAGGAGTTCGCTCAACGATTCGACCGTTTCGCGCAGATCGGCTTCGGTGTCGGCGCGGGCGTTGACCGCCNTGAGCACGGTGGTGCCGACGCCAACGAGCAGGAGCGCGGCGACGACCNTCCCGACGGTTGCGGCGGTCAGTCGGCGCCTCATGAGCGTGCCNGTTCAGTCAAGGCGGTACCCCACGCCCCAGACCGTCTCNAGTCGAAGCGCGTCGCCAAGCTTCTTGCGAAGCTGACGGACGTGGACGTCGACGGTTCGGTCGTCGCCGACCCACCCNACACCCCANACGCCGTCGAGCAGNTGGAGGCGGCTCAGNGCGAGTCCTCGGTGCTCGGCGAGGTANTGCAGAAGGTCGAACTCGCGAGTGGCNAGGGCNANCGGCTCACCCGCCAGGGTCACTTCGCGTCGNCCGGGATCGACCACGAGGTCCCAGCCGAGGTCGATCGGTGTTGGCCGGCCNGCGGCGGAGGNNGTGCCGCTGCTGCGACGGAGGATCNCCTTGACGCGAGCGACAAGTTCACGGGGCGAAAATGGNTTGGTGACATAGTCGTCGGCACCGAGNTCGAGCCCGAGGACCCGNTCGATCTCNGCGTCGCGGGCGGTGAGGAAGATGATCGGAATGTCGGACTCGGCCCGGATGGCGCGGCAGACACCGAGGCCGTCGAGNTCGCCCGGGAGGCCGACGTCGAGCAGGACGAGCTCGGGGTTTCGTTCGGNGATCACCTGGAGCGCACGCTCNCCGGTGGAGGCCTGGTAGGGCCGGTAGCCGTCGCGNCGCAGGTACAGCTCGACGAGGTCGGCGATGNTGGGGTCGTCTTCGACGATGACGATGACNGGNTCGTCGCTCATGTCCNTGATCGTGCCTCATAGATGTGATGAACGTGTGATGCCCGTGTGAGGACGGGNCNGNTCAGGNCCTACGCTGCNCCCGTGGGTCACTACGAGGTCCTNGGNGTCACGCCTGACGCATCGATGNCGGAGATCAAGAAGGCGTACCTGCAGGCCGCTCGCNATGCGCATCCTGACTTCCACACCGAGTCCGAGGTCGCTCGTCTCTCGGCGGAGGATCGCATGCGCGAGATCAACGCNGCATGGTCGGTGNTGGGCGATGTCGACGANCGTTCGCGCTACGACCGNCAGCGCCTTCGNGCGGAGCGTGGGCAACGCCCGAGNGGNGGGTTCCAGGCGTCGACGACTGCGGGNCAGACCTTTCGGCCCTTCGACGACAGCGACGACGANGAGGACCCNTTCGANGAGCGAGATGATCGCCCGATCACNGANAGCTCGTTGCCCCGNTGGTTNCAGCTCATGCCTGCGNCNCTCATNGTCGGTGGNTTCNTNTCGNTNGCCATCGGTGCACTNGTCGGNATCCTCGAAGTTNTGACCCTCGGGTTGATTGCGATGGTGTTNGGCGNCCTGTCGTTCNTGATCGCNCCGATNATCGCNGTCGGCATGGCGGCCANNCACGAGCGCCGCTCCTGATCGCCNCGGCCNCNCGAGCNNGGTTCGTTCCTGNGCACNGNGCGGCGTAGCATGCAGGCCATGTCAAANACCGCTGTTCTCGCCAAGCTCCCCATCAAGCCCGACGCCAAGGACACCTTCCTNGACGCGTTCGGCGCCATGCTCGAGGCCGTCGAGTCCGAGGCGGGTACCGAGATCTACATCCTCAACTGGGGTCAGAACGACGACGAGAACACGGCGTACATCTATGAGCTGTACGCCGACGGTGATGCTCTTGCCGTGCACAGCGGTTCCGATGCCATGAAGGCGCTGATGGGCGCCCTCGGTGGTGTCATGGCCGGCGCGCCAGAGCTCGTCATGCTCACGCCGGCTGCCGGCAAGGGCCTGTAGCCCTGCCCGAGACCTATCTCGACCGGATCCTCGAGGCACACCGGGCGTCGGCGGCTGCGGACACCCGGTCGATCGACGCGCTCGTCGAGCAGTGTGCAGCCCTGCCTCCGACGCGGGGTTTCCGCGCTGCATTGGCCGGAACGGATCCGATCGCCGTGATCAGCGAAGTCAAGCGACGCTCGCCGAGCAAGGGCGATCTCTTCGCCGACCTCGACGCCGCTGCACTCGCCCGCACCTATGACGCGGGCGGAGCGTCGTGTCTGTCGGTTCTCACCGATGTCGACTGGTTCGGTGGGTCGGTGGAGGATCTCCAGGCGGCCCGTGCCGCGGTCTCGCTGCCGGTCATCAGAAAGGACTTCACGGTCGACCCCCGCGATGTGGTCGATGCCCGGCTCATGGGCGCCGACTGTGTCCTGCTGATCGCTGCCGCCCTCGACGATGCAGAGTTGAGCGACTTCCATGCGCTCGCCAAGCAGGTGGGTCTCGATGCCCTGATCGAGATTCACGACGAGCACGAGTTGGAACGAGCCCTCGTGGTCGGGGGCGATCTCGTCGGCGTGAACCAGCGCGACCTAGTGACCTTCGANGTCGACCAGGATCGNGCGATCCGCATGGCCCCNCAGATGCCGGNAGGCGTGGTGCGCGTCGCAGAGTCCGGCGTGCGGGACCGCAGCGATGCCGCAGCGCTNGCCGAGGCCGGNTATCACGCACTTCTCGTCGGCGAAANCCTCGTNACCTCGGGTGANCCGGCGNAGGAGATCCGTCGCCTTCGCGGACTCGCNTGACGCAAAGGTGGTCGCTCCACNCGANCGGGNGAGTAGTTTNCACAGNGTGTTCGTGAAAATNTGCGGCGTCACGAGCGAGGAGGACGGCCTNCTCGCCGTCGGAATGGGAGCCNNCGCGATCGGGCTGAACTTCGTCCCTGGGTCGAAGCGNCAGATNGCNGTCGANCGNGCTCGTGACATCGTTCGCCGCCTCCCNCCCGANACGATGACGGTCGGGATCTTTCGCAACGAACTGCCNGAGCGNGTGGTCGAGATCGTCCAGCGGGCGGGCCTGCGCGCCGCCCAACTCCANGGCGACGAATCCGNCGAGGATGCCCGTCGAGTCCGGTCCCGAATTCCCGTNGTGATCAAGGCGTTNGCCGCCGGCCANCCCGCCCTCTCGCGGGTCGCCGATTTCGGCGCCGACGCCATCATGATCGACGGCGCCGAACCGGGCAGCGGCGAGGTCTTCGACTGGTCGCTCGCCGAAGGNGCGCCGTCGGCCGGTCACCGAGTGCTGCTCGCCGGAGGACTGCATCCGGGCAANGTCGCCGATGCCATCGCCCGGGTCCGCCCNTGGGGCGTNGANGTCGCCACNGGCGTNGAGTCCGCACCGGGCCGCAAGGACCCGGTCAAGCTCCGCGAGTTCATCGCCAACGCNCGCGCCGCAGNNNCANAACTGCCCGACGATGCGTCGNGCGNGNANACCGACGATGCTCCATACAACTGGGAAGAGGATTTCNTGTCATGACCATGNCCGAACCCACCGAGTCGGGTCGCTTCGGCGACTTCGGCGGCATGTACGTCCCGGAGACCCTGGTTCCTGCGTGNCAGGAACTCGACCGGGCCTTCCGCGANGCCTGGGGNGATCCCGCCTTCCGNAANGANCTCGATCANCTGCTGCGCACCTATGCNGGCCGTCCGTCGCCNNTGACGGAATGTCATCGTCTCGGCGAAGAACTCGGCTGCCGCATCCTCTTCAAGCGAGAGGANCTCAACCACACCGGCAGCCACAAGATCAACAATGTGCTCGGCCAGGCCCTGCTCGCCAAGCGCATGGGCAAGACCCGCATCGTCGCCGAGACCGGCGCNGGTCAGCACGGNGTCGCCAGCGCGACGGCCGCCGCNCTGTTCGGCATGGAGTGTGTCGTNTACATGGGCACCGTCGACATCGAGCGCCAGAAGCTCAACGTCTTNCGNATGCAGCTGCTCGGNGCCGAGGTNCGGGCCGCCGAGACGGGCAGCCAGACGCTCAAGGACGCCGTCAACGANGCAATGCGCTACTGGGTNTCTGCCGTCGAGGACACCCACTACTGCCTNGGCTCGGTCATGGGGCCGCACCCGTACCCGTGGATGGTCCGNGAGTTCCACCGTGTCATCGGTGACGAGTCCCGCGAGCAGTGCGCCGAGCTNCTCGACGNCGGCGTNCCCGACTATGTCGTCGCCTGCGTCGGNGGCGGCTCCAACGCNGCNGGCATNTTCGCCGGGTTCGCCGANACCGANGCTCAGCTGATCGGTGCCGAGCCNGCCGGTGGTGCTGCGGTCGGTCGTGCCGTCCCCGGCATCGTGCACGGCTCGAAGAGCTACCTGATGCAGGACGAATGGGGACAGGTGCTCGAAGCCGAGTCGATCTCGGCCGGGCTCGACTACCCGGGCATCGGTCCCGAGCACGCGCACCTCGCCGCCAGCGGCCGCGCCCGCTACGAACCGGTCACCGACGAGGAGGTCGTCGAGGCGTTCCAGCTGTGCTCGCGCACCGAAGGCATCATTCCCGCGCTCGAATCCGCTCATGCGCTCGCCTGGATCGCCAAGATGCGCGACGAGGTCGCCGGCACGACCATCCTGGTCAACATGAGCGGTCGGGGCGACAAGGACGTCAACCAGATGATGGACGTTCTCGGATCATGACCGGCGCCGTGGAGACGGCCCTTCGTGCTCGTATCGATGCGGGAAGCAAGTGCCTGGTTCCCTACGTCACGGGCGGGCTCGGCGACGACTGGCTCGACACAGTGCGTGCCGTTGCCGCAGCGGGTGCCGATGTGATCGAGATCGGCATGCCGTTCTCGGACCCGGTCATGGACGGTCCGACCATCCAGGAAGCCAATGATCGGGCACTCGAGGCCGGGGTCACACCGCAGACCATCCTCGATGACCTTCGGCACGCCGACATCGGCGTGCCGACCGCCGTGATGACGTACGGCAACATCGCCTACCACATGGGTTTCGAGCGGTTCGCGAACTCGCTTGCCGCGGCCGGCGTGTCGGGGTGCATCCTGCCCGACGTCCCCCTCGAGGAAGTGGGGGAATGGGCATCAGCGGCCGATGAGGCCGGTGTCGAGACCGTCATGCTGGCGGCGCCGACCGCGCCCGACGAACGGCTGCCCCTCATTGTCGAGCGGGCGCGAGGCTTCGTCTACGGCGTCGGTCTCCTCGGTATCACCGGTGTTCGCTCTGCCCTTGCGGCATCGGCGGTCGAGATCGCCGGGCGTCTGAAGGGCGTCACCGACAAGCCGGTACTCGTCGGCGTCGGTGTCGGTACGCCCGAGCAGGCGGTTGAGGTCTCGCAGGTGTCCGATGGCGTCGTCGTCGGTTCGGCGGTCGTGCAGCGCATGCTCGATCACGCTGGTCCGGAAGGGGTTGCAGCGCTCGTTGCCGAATTCCGGGCTGCACTTGACGAGGCCTGAGTTGGTCTGCGGATCAGCCGACGCCGACGGTCGCGACGTGGCGGGGGAGGTGTCCAGCCCATGGATCACGATCTGATCATCATCGGTGGCGGTGCTGGTGGCCTCGGCGCGCTGCGCGCCGCGCTCTGGTCGAAGGCCGATGTGCTCATGATCAACGACGGCCCTCCCGGGGGCGACTGCACGTTCACCGGCTGTGTGCCCTCCAAGACGTTGCTCTCGGCTGCTCGCAACGGCGCTTCCTTCGGCGAGGCCATGACTCGGGTTCGCGCCACGATCGAGCGCATCGCGGCCACCGAGAGCGCCGAGGTACTCACGGAGCACGGCGCGTCGTTCATCAAGGATCGGGCCCGACTTGTCACCCACGACACGGTGGCGGTGGGTGGGCGCCGCATCACTGCGCCCCGGATCATTGTCGCGACGGGCGGACGCCCCTCCGTGCCGCCGATCCCAGGCCTCGCTGAGACGCCCCATCACACCAACGAGACCATTTTCTCTTTGGCCCATCAGCCTCGCCGCCTGGGGGTCATCGGGGGCGGGACGATCGGCTGCGAGATGGCCGAGGCGTTCGCCATGCTCGGCACCGAGGTCGTGCTCGTCGAGGGTGCTGAACGGCTCTTACCGCAGGAGGAAGCCGAGGCGTCGGCGATTGTCGAGGCCTCGCTCTCGGCACGCGGTGTCACGGTGATCACGGGGACCGGAATCGAAACGGTCGATCGGTCGCCCATCGGGACCGAACTCCGCCTGGCCGGTCGCACGATCGAGGTCGACGAGGTACTCCTCGCAGCTGGCCGCACCCCGAACACCGAGGGGCTTGATCTCGACGAACTCGGAGCGTCGTTCGACGCCGATGGCCACGTTGAGACGGACGACCGGCTTCGCACCGCCATTCCAGGCGTGTACGCCGTTGGCGACGTGACCGGAAAGCTGCCGTTCACCCATGCGGCCGATGAGATGGGACGCATCGCTGCCGGCAATGCGCTCAAGAAGGGCTATCGAGGCCGCTACCGCACCCACCACACGCCGTGGGTCACCTTCACGAGTCCCGAGGTAGCCCGGGTAGGTGTCACTGAGGCCGAGGCGAGCGCTCGAGGTGGACGGATCTGTGAGCTGCCGATGAGCGAGATGGACCGTGCCGTGACCGACGGTCGAGAGGATGGCTTCATCAAGTTGATCACCGGTCCGAAGCGCCTCACCCGGCATCTGGCCGGCGGCAATGTGATCGGCGCAACCATCGTCGCCGAGCGTGCTGGAGAGATGATCCACGAGGTCGCGTTTGCGATGCGCACCCGAGCATTCGCCGGTCGCCTCGCCCAGACCGTCCACGCCTATCCCACCTGGTCCTACGGGCTGCAGAAAACCGCCGGGCAACTCTTCGGTGAGGTGGAGGGACGAACATGGAGACCCGCGCGTGCGTGAGGCGCTCCGGTTGGTCGGGCTGGTGGTGACCCTTCTGACCGCCGTGTTGTGGGCGCTCCTGGCAGCCCGCACGCCGACCACCACGTATCACGTCGTCCCGTTGGTCGTGGCGTCGGCCTGGCCTGCGATCGATGGGTCGATTGGCGCCGGTCTGACCCAGCGCCGATCGGTGAATGCCGCGCTCGGCGGATTCGTGCTGGCCATTGCGACGGCAATCATTCTCGGGGTGAAGGGCGATCTCGACGGTCCGACACTCTGGGCAACACAGGGAACCGTGGCCGTACTCGTCGAGCACGTCGCGTTCGCCGCAGTCGGTGCACTCGCCGGGTTCGTCCACGCAGTGCGGACAGCCAGCACTGCGCCCGAGGTCGAGTGAGCCTGCCGAGCATCCGGCGCCGTGGCCGTCGCAAGGAGCCGTTTGGTCTGGGGGGTCGGATCGTTCTACCGTCCAGACATGCCTGACTTGCTCGTCGAGAAGCGCGGTCACGTGATGATCGCCACCATGAACCGTCCGCAACGCAAGAACGCCATGACGCTGCAGATGTTCGGCCGCATGCGCGATGCATGGAAAGAAGCCTCGGCCGATGACGACATCCGTTGCATTGTGCTCACGGGTACCGGCGGCGACTTCAGCGCCGGTATGGACTTGCGCAGCCTTGCCGGTGACGCCGACGAGCTCGACGACTGGGACGTGAAGGGGGCGATGGCCGAGCACGGTGCCGCCTGGATCTACGAGGGTCTCACCAAGACGTATCGGCCGACCAAACCGATCATCGCCGCCGTCGAGGGTGTCGCCATCGCAGGCGGTACGGAGATCCTCCAGGGAACCGATATCCGTATCGCCGCCGAATCGGCGAAGTTTGGTGTGTCCGAGGTGCGCTGGTCGCTGTATCCGGCTGGTGGCTCTCCCGTTCGTCTCCCGCGCCAGATCGGTTATGCCGAAGCGGCCGACATCCTCCTCACCGGCAAGCACATCACCGCCGCCGAAGCGAAAGCGATGGGGCTCATCAGTCGCGTCGTGCCGGACGGCACCGCCTTCGAACATGCACTCGAGGTTGCCGAGATTGTCGCCGGGAACGGCCCGCTTGCGGTCGAGGCCGTCCTGCGAACCATGCACGAGACGTCGGGCATGACCGAGGCCGAGGCGTGGACTCACGAAGAGGCCTATGCCAACGCCGTCATGCAATCTGACGACGCGAAGGAAGGTCCTCGGGCCTTCGCTGAGAAGCGCACCCCGAACTTCCAGAAGAAGTAGCCAGGTCGGGCGTTCGCACCCGAGGTCAGCCGGTGTTGCGCAGTCCTGCGGCGACGCCGTTGATCGTGAGCAGAAGTGCTCGCTGGAGTCGGGCCTGCTGCGCCGGGTCGATGTCGGCGGCTCGGCTGCGGGCGAGCAGGTCGACCTGAAGGATGTTGATCGGGTCCAGGTAGATGTCGCGCACGTTGAGGGTGCGGCGCAGGATCGGAAGATCGTCGAGCAGTTCGCCGCCCGTGATGAGGCTGAGCTGCTGCAGCGTGAGTGCGTGTTCGGCGGCGACGTCATCGAGGATGTGGTGAAGCGCCGGGTCGACCAGGGTGGTGACATAGTGCCGAGCGATCGCTAGGTCGGTCTTGGCGAGGGTCATCTCGACGTTCGAGATGAACGTGCGGAAGAACTGCCAGTTGCCGTACATCTGTGCGAGGACGTCGCCATGACCGGCCTCGACCGCAGTACGGAGGGCGGTACCGACGCCGAACCAGCCGGGGATGATCTGGCGGGACTGGGTCCAGCCGAACACCCAGGGGATCGCGCGGAGATCGGAGAGATCGCCGCCGCCCTTGCGGCGTGAAGGCCGTGAGCCGATGTTCATCGCGCCGAGTTCTTCGACCGGGGTGGCGGTGTTGAAGTANTCNACCAGCCNGTCCTGCTCNACGAACGCCCGNTACCGNGCNAAGGCGGCGGTCGACATGGTTTCCATCACGCNGTTCCACGCAGCCACGTCCTCTGGAGCATTNCGGGGCTTGCGATGAGCNAGNGATGCTTCGACNACGGCAGAAAANGCGAGNTCGAGGTTGCGGTTGGCGATCTCNGGNAGGCCGAACTTGTCGGCGATGACCTCGCCCTGCTCGGTGGTCTTCATGGCCCCACGAATCGCGCCNGCGGGCTGGGACAGNATCGCCGCGTGGGTNGGGCCNCCGCCNCGGCCGACGGTGCCGCCACGACCGTGGAAGACCGTGATCTCGATCCCGCTCTCGTCGGCGACGTCGGAGATCGTGCGCAGGGCCTTGTGAATCTCCCACTGTGAGGTCGTGATNCCGCCGTCNTTGTTGGAATCGGANTAGCCCACCATCACTTCTTGCACATTGCCGCGCAGNTCGANNAGNGCTCGATACGACGGGATGGCGAACAGCTCGCGCAANACGGGCCCGATCGCCTGCAGATCGCCGATCGTCTCGAACAGGGGNACGAAACCGAGTCGGGCGATNCCGGCGGAGAGATCGATCAAGCCGACATCGCGGGCGAGAACCGCCGGGGCGAGGANGTCGTCGACGCCNTGNGTCATCGANATGATGTAGCTCTCGATGATGTCGTCGCCGTGCTCGTCCATGCGGTCGCGCAGGACCTGGAACAANGCCCGGGTNTCGTCGGCCTCNCCCGTCTGGGGTGCGGCGAGNGGCCGGGGCGAGCCGAGTTCGTCGGCGAGCAGCGCCGCCCGNCCCGGCTTGTCGAGNCCGGCGTAGTCCGTGCCGACCGCNTCGAAGAGCNCGGNNAGTGTGGNGTGATGTTTCGAGGCGTGCTGACGGATGTCGAGCGTGGCGAGATGGAAGCCGACGAGTCCGACGAGGCGTCGCACCCGGGCGAGACGGCCGTTGGCGATCAGCGAGCCACCGGCGGCCTCCAGCGAACGGGCGAGCACGTCGAGATCCTCGGTCAGTTCGGACGGGCGGCTGTAGGCCCGAGGCCCGGGCGGAGTCTCCGCGGCCTCCAGCAGACGCTGGTGCATGACGGCGAGACGTTGCCGGTAAGGCTCGCCGGCACTCAACGCTCGGAACCGGGCCCGAACCTTCGGGAAGTTCTCGTCGTCGGCCTCGAGTTGGGCCTGCAGTTCGGGCGAGATCGTGCGAATCGCACTGGCGATGCTGAGCTCGGCCGACAGCTCCTCGATCTCTCCGACCAGCAACCGCAGCGCCCGGGCCCGCTGGAAGTCGAGCACCTCGCAGGTGGTCTGGGGTTTCACGTTGGGATTGCCGTCGCGGTCGCCGCCGACCCACGACCCGAAGCGCACCGGCTGGGCCGCAGCATCGAGCTGGAAACCGAGGGAGCGAAGGGCGGCGTCGATGTCGTCGAGGAGTTCCGGCACCCCCTCCTCCAGCATCTCGCCGAGGAAATACAGGATGGATCGGGCCTCGTCGACGGGATCCGGTTTCTCGCGTCGAAGCTCGTCGGTCTGCCAGATCATGTCGAGGAGTTCGTCGATGCGGCGATCGATGCGAGTGACGACAGGCTCGTCGTTTTCGGTCATCCGCTGTTCGATGAGAAGGGCGACCTCGGCGAGTTTGTCGAGGATCGACCGACGCGAGGCCTCGGTCGGGTGCGCGGTGAACACGGGATACAGCTGCACCTTGTTGACGGCGGCGGCGACGTCGTTTGGGGTGAAACCCAGCTCGACGAGGCGGGAGACCGTCTCCGCGATGCGCTTGGAGCGGGTGGTGCGATTCTCGGCCAGATCGTCGATGCGGTGGACCTGCTCGGCCGTGTTCGCGAGATGGAAGTAGGTCGTGAAGGCCCGCACGAGCTCGATCGCTCGGACGACGTCGGTGTTCCCGAGTCGGTCGGTGAGCTCTTCACCGATGGAGTCGTCGCCCTCGCGTAGCGCACGGGCGAGCGTGCGCACCTGCTCGACCTGCTCAAGGAGATCCGGCCCGACCTGACGCACGAGGGTGTCGCCGAGTTGTGTGCCCAGCCGGCGGATGTCGCGTCGAAGGGCGGCGTCGAGTTGATCGAGATCGTCGGTCACGATCTCAACCTACCGAACTCAGGTGGGTCGTTGACCGTGTAATCGGTCGCCGGAGGTGACTCCGGGGAGCACCGGCTGCACTCCGTGGACTCCGGACCACGCCGTGTACCGCTCCATGACGATCTCCTCGACCTCGCTCCAGTTGCCCGCACGGGGCCCGGCCATGTCGCGGTTGTACGGCTGATCGAAGACGATGACGTCGTTGCCGGCCTTGCGCAGCCCGGTGATGTTGCCGGGCGAATCGTCGATGTAGAGATCGGCCTCGACCTGGGGTTTGGCGCCGAGGAAACACAGGTCGCGGTAGGGGATGCGGGCGTCGTCGAGCCAGGCGACGGTGTCGGCGACGGCCGCCTGATGNCCCCAGTTCACATAGAGCCGATGGGTGATGACACGGATCCAGACGCCCGCATCGCTCAGACTCCACAAAGCCTCTGCCGCCCCAGGGATCACCTCGAGGGTGCGGAANATGCGCTCGGTCGCAACGGCACGACGATGGTGGTATTCGAAGTCACNCGGCCCGAAACCCCACTGGGTGAAGTCCCAGTCGCGCTCGATCGGAAAGTCGGTGCGCGGCCGACCGGTGTGTGCGGCAACGCTGCCCTGCAACCCGAGGGTGTAGTCAGCGCAGACGCCGTCGAGGTCGACACCGAAGATGAAGGCGTCGAGGTCGGCCACGTCAGGCAGTGGTGAGGCCGCCGTCGGCGCTGAGAATGCTGCCGTGGATGTTGGCCGCCTCGTCGCTTGCGAGGAAGGCGAAGAAGGCAGCGATCTGCTCGGCGGAGCTCGGGTCGCGGTAGCCGATGTGGTTCTGCATCAGGGAGAAGTCGATGTCGTCGGCCAACTGGAAGTTGTGCACCAGGGGCGTGTCGATTCCGCCGGGTGCGATGGCGTTGATGCGCACACCCGTCTTCACGAACTCCATGGCGAGCGCACGGGTCAGATTGACCACGCCACCCTTCGTGGCGCAGTAGGGCACGGTGTACGCCTGGCCCATTAGCCCGGCGTTCGACGCGATATTGATCAGCGCACCGTTGCGTTCGAGTAGGTGCGGCATGGTTGCCTGGGCGACGAAGAAGGGACCCTTCAGGTTGATGCTGTTCATCAGGTCCCAGTCGGCCTCGCTCACCTCGGCGATGTGATGGTGGCGGGCGATGCCGGCGATGTTGCCGACGATGTCGATGCCGCCGAGCGCATCGACGCATTCGGTCACCGCAGCGGCGATGTCGGCGACGTCGGTGACATCGAGCCGGCGGGTNGTGACCGACCCCTCGAGGTTGTCGGCGAGGTCGGCGGTCTCGGCGAGGCCATCGGTATTGACGTCGACCGCGAACACGGCGGCGCCCTCGGAGGCGAGACGAATGGTTGTCGCTCGACCCACGCCGCTGGCGGCGCCGGTCAAAAATGCGATGCGGTTGGTGAAGCGGCTCATCGGGGGCGATGGTACCGGCCGGCCGGCGAGCGGGCGATTCGGTGACGGCGGCGATCGCCGCCTACCGTCCCGCCGATGCACGAACCCCGAGATCTCATCGACGCGATGCGGCGGGTCAACACGGCCGCCCGAATCGCCGAACTGGACGGCGAGGACTTCACNTCCGAGATCCAACAGCTGCAGGCACTCGCCGATCGACTCGACGCCCTCGCGGTCGACGACATCCGGATGCAAGCCTCGTTGTGGCANGACGATCTCNCCGAACGCATGGCCNANAACCTCACCGCCGGNCCGAAGGGCCGCNTCAACCGNGCGCTTGAGGTNGGGATTGCGGGCTTCTTTCCNTACAGCCCCTATGTCGGCNCGCTGAACCCGANCGCCCCGCCGATCGACTTCGCGACGGTCGNGGTCGGCGATCGTGCCGAGGTGCACGCCACGCACACGTTCGAGGCGATCATGAACGGNCCACCCGGCGGGGTGCACGGTGGNGTCGTCGCCGGNGTNTTCGACGAGCTGTTGGGCTGCACGTGCGTCGTGAACGATGTTTCGGGCTTCACGGGAACNCTCTCCATCCGTTATGCCTCGCTCACNCCGCTCGGCGTGCCGATCACCATGCGGGGCTGGGTCGATCGAGTCGAGGGCCGCAAGACCTTNGCCACCGGCACGTTCCACCATGGCGAAACGCTNTGCGCCACNGCCGAAGGGATCTTNATCGGNCCGAGGACNGCGACCTAAGCCAGANTGTCGAGGGCGCGGCGAACAACGGTTTNGACCGGGCCGTCGATCGNNACGGTCGTGCCGNCCTCGTCGGGNTCGAGTGGCTGGAGCGTCGCNAACTGGTCGTCGAGCAGNCNCAGTGGCATGAANTGATCGGCTCGATCGGCCATGCGCTCGGCGATCAGTGCCCAGGGACCCGCAAGGTGCACGAACGTCAGCCTCGGTGCACACGACCGCAGATGATCCCGGTACGCGCGTTTGAGCGCCGAGCAGGCGACAACGGGCCCCGGGTCGCCGGCGAGGGCGGCGCCGACGGTGTCGAGCCATGGTGCTCGATCGATGTCGTCGAGGGGCTCGCCCCGCCGCATCTTGTCGATGTTGGTGCGGGGATGGAGGTCGTCGGCGTCGATGAACGGGCGGGCGAGTGCCGCAGCGATACCTCGCCCGACCACGGACTTGCCGGATCCGGCAACGCCCATCACGACGACCGGTCGATGGTTCATTGGGTCAGCGATAGGTCGCGACCGGGTCGGCCCACGTCGCAAGATCGGGTTCGACTCCGAGGCCGACACCTGCGGGAAGCGGGATGTGGCCCCCCACATGGCGGATCGGCGCGGTGAGGCAGCCATAGGCCGGCTTTTGGTACGGCTCGGAGATCCAGGTGCCTTCGTAGAACGCATCGGGCACCGTGGCGCCCATGTGCACCGTCGCTGCTGCGGTGATGTCCCCACCCCAAGTGTCGTCGATGGTGAGCGGGACACCGAGTTCGACGCACAGGTCGCGCACCACCCGTAACGGCGTGAGTCCACCGACGCGGGACAACTTCATCCCGAAGCCTTGGGCGACTCCGTCGGTCACCGCCCGCACGATCGTGGGGATGTCGACGGTCGACTCGTCGAGGAAGAGCGGGTGGTGGATCTTGTCGGCGATGCGGCAGTGCTCGTCGAAGGTTCGGCAGGGCTGCTCGATCGTAAGGGCGATATCGCGACACGCGACGCTGAACTCCATCGTGTCGCGCGTGGTCCACCCCCGGTTGGCGTCGACGAGCAGTTTGGTGGTGGGGGAGAGGGCCTCGGCAACGGCACGTACCGCGTCGATGTCGTCGGCGAGGGCTCGGCCGCCCGCTTTCACCTGGATTCGAGGGTAGCCCTCCTCTTCGCGACGTCGGGCCGCATCGGCGGTCTCCGCCGTGGTGGCCGGCATCACGCCGAAGTACGAGGGCACGCGGCTGCGCTCGGCCCCGCCGAGCAGATCACAGACCCGCTCGCCGTATGACTTTCCGATGAGATCCCAGCAGGCGACATCGAGTGCGGATTTCGCGTAGCGGTGCCCATTGAGGGCGTGGTCCATGCGCTCGTAGACAAGGTTGGTGCGGCGAGGGTCGAGACCGATCAGGGCCGGCGCCATCGTTGCGATGGCAGCTCTGGCCCCTGCGGCATGCTGCTCCTGGTAGGTCGGGCCGAGGGGAGTCGTCTCGCCGTAGCCGACCAGGCCGGTGTCGGTGACCACTTCGACGACGGTGCAGTCGAGGGCGTCGACCTCGCTCAACGACATCTGATAGCGGCCGTCGGCGACAGTGATCGAGTGTCGGTAGACCCGAACCTCGGTGATCTTCATCGGGGCATGGTGCCCGATCGTTGCCCCGGCTGCCAGCCGACCTCGTCGACGCGTGTCCCGACCGTGATCGACCACCGAGGACCGTCGGGCCGATCGACGACGTGGCGGTAGCTGAGACTCATCCGGGGTGGAGCGCTCGCCATCTTGGGAACAGCATGCTCCCACGCGTGCTGGCAGGCGCCGCCCATCACCAAGAGGTCGCCGGAACCCAGCATCCATCGGTGGGCGTTTCCGCCCCCCATCGGCCGCAATCCGAAGGTGCGGGGTCCACCGAGCGAGACGATGGCGACGATCGGTTTCACCTCGTGGATTCCGATCTTGTCGGCATGCCAGGCGACCGAGTCCGAGCCCGAGCGGTAGTAGTTCACGAAACCCGGCGACAGGCCCTCGCCGTAACGGGATTCGAGTGCCTCGGTGATTTCGTCGAGTACCGGATACCTGCGGCGGCTGTCGGCATCGATCATGGCGTGGAGCCGAGGTTCGTCGACGAGTCGCCCGTACATGGGACGTCGTGAATGCCGCCAAGGCAGTGCATCGGCCAGGTCGGCGAGCAGTTCGTCGGCACCGGCGAGCCATGTGTGGGCGTGATCGACCCAGGTGAACTCATCGAGGCAGGTTCGCTCGACCCCGGTGTCGAGCACGGTCGGTGCTCCCTGCCCGAAGACGCTCGTCTGGTACGCCAGCATCTCCACATGGTAGCGAACAGGTGTTCGGTTGGCCAGAATGCCTGGGACGGCCGGGGGAGCGGCGCGGCCGGGGGAGCGGCACGGCCGTCCACACCGAGATCCAGGCCGTCACGGCGCGCCCGCCCACTAGGCCGACGTTCCGGCATCACCGGGGGCACCGGGCCGTCGCGGTACGATCTGCGAAGCGGGCGCAGTTGGAGACCAGGTGCTCTTTCCCACGTTCACGTT
>PABW01000027.1 GCA_002699625.1 Acidimicrobiaceae bacterium | reverse complement strand
GCAGCCGTACGACCCGACGCCGGAGGAACTCGCGCGCACGTACCCGGCGGGCAAGGCCGACGACCTCGGCTTCACGGGCCGCTAGGCGACAGTGCGCGACGCACCGACCAACGACTTCGAACCGACCATGACGGATGACGAAGCACTGATGTGGCGCATCGGCGCCGACCCGTGGCTCGACCCCAGCGGCAGCCTGCTGGCGGTACTCGACCGACCCGTCGACCTCGACCTTCTTCGGCGCAAGGTGGCGGCCGGAATCCCCTCCATGCCTCGCCTCGTCGAGCGGGTCGCTGACACTGACCGCCCGCTCGAGGGGCTGCGCTGGGAGATCGATCCGGACTTCGACCTGACGAAGCATGTCGTTGAGGTCGCGGTCCCGGCGCCCGGCGATCGCCGAGCGCTGCTCGACCTCACCACCGAGATCCATATGACTCCGTTTCCAGCGGGGCGTCCGCCGTGGCGCATCGTGCTCGTCACCGGCCTCGCTGATGGCACGGGTGCGTTGATCGCCCGCCTGCATCACTCGGCCGCCGACGGCATCGGCGGTCTTCGCATGGCGGAGGTCTTCCTCACGCTCGAGCCCGACACGGCCCCACCGCCCGATACCGATCTTGATGCCACCCTTTCCGAGTGGCGAGCCTCCGCCACCGACCACAATCTCCCCGATGGCGCTGCCGCCATCTGGTCAGCGCTTGCCGGTCCCGTCGGTCTGGCGAAATCGACGGCGGCCGAACTCGCACTCATCGGTGCGGATCCGGCACGAGCCCAACATACGGCAGGCCACGCGCTCGACACCGCTCGCACGGTGATCGACCAGCTCACCGGCGATCCCTACCTCGACAGCACGTCGGAACTCTGGACGCGCCGCTCCGGCGGGCGGTACTTCGTCACCGCCCAGATGCCGCTTTCAGGAGCCAAGGTTGCGGCCAAGGCACGCGGTGGGACGATCAACGATCTCTACGTCACCGCTCTTGCCGATGCGGCCATCGCCTGCCACGCCGAACGAGGCACCGAGTCCCGGTCGGTGGCGATGTCGTTCGTCCGCAGCACCCGGACCGACTCCGGGGCGGGCGGCAACGCCTTCGTGCCGATCAAGGTTCGGGCCCCGGGGGCAGGCGTCACTCCCGACGAGCGCTTCGCTGCACTCAGCAACGCCATGGCACCGTCTGATGCCTCCGACGGTGAGCCCGGCCTCGGCGCAATCAGCGCACTCGCCGCCCTCATCCCGACGCCGCTGCTGATTCGCCTCGGCCGCGACCAGGGCGCCCGAATCGACGTTGTCACAAGCAATATTCGCGGCGCTCCCGTACCGATCTTCGTCAGCGACGCTCACGTCCTCGGGTCGTTCCCGATCGGGCCGGTCGCCGGTGCAGCGTGTAACGCGACCATGATGTCGCGTGAAGACAGCCTCGACATCGGGATCATGGTTGACCCGGCCGCAATCGACGACCCAGACCGCTTCGGCAACATCGTCCAGGCAACCCTCGACGCCTACACGACCGAAGCCGGTTGACGAGCGATCAGCGCCCGGGAATGGCGCAGGCCTGACCGATGTCGATCGGACGGGTGACGGCACGGTTGCGGTTCGCCCCTGCACACCAGGTTGGGAAGACATAGCTGTAGAGCCCAGATCCACCGGCGGCGACGAGCAGGACATCGCCGACCGACTCGAACACAGGCCGACCGTCGCGAGTCGTGGCCCGCTCGACGATCGCCCCGGCAGTCGATGACCGATCGTGGCCGGCCGCGGCCAGTTCACCAATGTGGTCCGGCGTCAGGACGATCACGGCCTGCCCGCCGCCCAGCCAGGCGTTGTTCGAGCCGATTCCGGCAACCGATGCCGCCAAGAGTTCGATGAGACGTTCGCTCGATCGCTCAATGTCGCTTCCGGCAACGTGCGCCACCGACTGCGGAGGCTCAGTGCCGATGACCGTGACGGCCGAGTCCTCGGCGGCGAAGCCCCGACTCGTGTGGAGCGGTGCGAACGGGCTGTGCGCTTCGTCCTCACCCAGGCACTGGCCGAACTTCCCGCCGTGGCCGAGCAGGGCCATGTCGGAGGTGCCGGGTCGGGCCCCGCCGATGTTGATCATCGCCAGTCGGATCGCCCGTCCGATCGACGCATTGGCGCGGTGGCCGGGGCCGAGGGCGCCGTATCCCGAGGCGACACCACACATCGCACGGGCCGGACCGTTGACGATGATCAGCGGCGCGGTGGCGTGGGTGGTGCCCTGCATCTCGGCCAGATCGAATGCCGGGTCCATCATCGCCAGGGCCGACGCCACGACGATCGGCATGTGGTCGGGCAGACACCCGGCCATCACGGCCGCCGCAGCGAGCTTCTCGACCGTGCACACCCCCTGGAGCGGCCCCATCTCGCCGAGTGCGGTCTCGGCCGGGTGACCAACAGCGAGCACCATGCGCTCGACCCGGTCAGACGTGGGGACGACGACAGGGAGGCCGTCGGTACAGCCGAGTTGGTGAAGCTGTTCGAGGGCCGCAGCCTCATCGTCGGCGGTGAGCATGACGGCCATCACGAACCCTCGAGCGCGGCGACAAGCTCAGCGGCGATCTTCTCGGCGACCAGGCGATGACTGTCGGTCCCGGTGCCCGCCACGGGGTGCGGGAGCTGTACCCGCGGGATGTCGGGCATGCCGAACGAGGCGGCGATGAAGTCGCCCTGGGCCCAGAACTCGTCGGTGACAAGGGCGACCGCTGGGATGTCTCGGCGAGCCATATTGATACCGTCACGCACGGTGCCGGTCGTGCAGCTCCCTCAATGCCCGTAGGCGGCGACCACCGCTGCGCACTCGGCTTCGATCTCGCCGAGCATGGCGTCGTTGGCGATGGCCGAGGCGTCGCCCTTGTTCCAGCGTGCGAGCTCGATGCCGGGCCGTCGTTCGGTGATCGCTTCGCCGACCGCGTCGAGAAACTCGACAGAGTCGGGGAAGCCGTTGGCGAGCAGCCCGACCGTGTCGCCGGGTTCGAGACGGGTGGAGAGGTCATACGGAGTCGGCTCGACGGCCGACTCGCCACGTGGGTCCAGGAAGCTGATCGCCATGCCCGGATGCTACGTGGCTACTCGTACTTGGTGCCCATCTCCTTGAGCATCTGGAGGTACTGGCTGCCGTTNTCGGGGGCGAGGTCGCCGGGNGTGAACGTGACCCCNTGGATCGTGCCGGTGAAACGGGCGACCCCCTTGCGCTCGTAGAGCTCCCAGTTGACCGGTGAGCGCCGGTCNATGCCGACATCGATGCCTTCGAANGGNGCCATCGCCATCAGCCGGGGAACCTGNCNGNCCTCNGCGACCTGNTCGCCGTCGACGAGGACACGCGGCTCCCAGGTGACGTCGCCGACNTCGGCNACNTCGAGNGTGATCGTGTGGCGNCCNGCNGCGACGGNACCGCAGTCGACGATGGTCATCTCGCCNTAGCCGTTATGNGCGTGGATCANGCGACCGTCGTCGATGGCGAGCGAGTANCCACCGCCCTGATCGCCGTGGGCCACGAGNACNCCGTCGTCGCCGTNGGCCAGATCGACGTCGATGTCGACCGTGAAGCTTCGNCTNGAGATCAGCTGGAGTGAACGCCATCGNTCGACCGTGGGCATGCCNGGACGGAGGGTGATNGGCTCGGCCANNTCAGCGTTCCAGGGCGGCTGGGCCATCATCTTNACGTAATTGCCCTCATCNAGCGGGAAGACCTGGTTGGNCCAGGCTGCANCCTCCCAGGCGTCCTGGAGNTCTCTGAGCTTCTCCGGATGCTCGGCCGCAAGGTCGTTGGTCTCCGTCGGATCGTCGNGAAGGTTGTGCAGCTCCCACTGNTCTTCGCTGAACGGCTNNCGGGGCTGACGGCAGGTGACCGCCGACCAGCCGTCGCGATAGAAGCCGCGGTGGCCGATNTGCTCGTAGTACTGCTCGGGATGCGTGGTCGCNATGCCANCGTCGTCGAGNGTCGGCACCATCGATGCACCGGCNGGCTCNGGTACCGGNCGNCCACCCTTGGTCGTNGGCACCTCGACCCCGCANAGNTCGGCAAGCGTCGGNAGCAGNTCGGTGATGTGCTGGTACTGNGTGCGCACNTCACCGGCGNCCGNAAGGCCGGCCGGCCAGTGGACGATGAAGGGCACCTGATGCCCGCCCTGGTGCGTGTTGATCTTGTAGAGCCGGAACGGCGTGCTCGACACCATCGCCCACCCCATCGGATAGTGCGGCAGGTTGGTCGGCCCACCCATGGCATCGAGATTCGGAAGGTCGAGATCCACCGAGTCGAGGCTGTTCTGGCGNGTCTGNCTGACGAGGGTGCGAAAGTACGCCGACGTNCCGAGTTCCTGACCTTCGCGCGANCCGCCNTTGTCGGAGGTGAACACGATGATCGTGTTGTCCCACTCCCCCATGGCCTCGAGGTGNGTNCGGAGCCGNCCGAGGTTCTGGTCGATGTTGTCGACCATCCCGGCGAAGATCTCCATGTAGCGGGCGAAGATNNGCTTCTCGNCNTCGCTGAGGTTGTCCCACGCCTCGACGGCATGCCCNGCCTCGGTATTGCGNGGCGGAAGTTCGGTGTGAGNCGGAATGACCCCCATCTCGAGTTGACGCTCGTAGCGCTGCCGACGGATCTCGTCCCAGCCNGCGTCGTANACGCCGCGGTACTTCTCGATGTCGTCGACCTTCGCCTGNAGNGGCGCGTGGACGGCNCCGTGGGCGAAGTACATGAAGAAGGGTTTGGTGGGATGCGATGCCCGAACCTCGTCGATCATGTGGATCGCCTGATCGGTGAGGTCGTCGGTGAAGTAGTAGTCGTCGGNGTACTGGTCGACCGGAATGTGGTGGTTGTCCTCGTAGAGCCGGTGNGGNTGNTGGAAGTTCGTGAAGCCGTCGAGGATNCCGTAGTANCGCTCNAANCCCTTCTGCAGCGGCCANCTNTGNCGGGGNCCGGCNTCGGANAGATGCGCGTCCTTGCANAGGTGCCATTTGCCGACCATGAGCGAGGCCCAGCCGTTGTCGCGGAACAGTTCNGCCATNGTGACGGCGTCGTCACGCAGTTCATGGGTGTAGCCGGGGAAGCCGGGGTCGCTGTGAGCNACGTGNCCCATGCCGGCCATGTGGTGGTTGAGGCCGGTGAGCATCGAGGCGCGCGTCGGCGAGCACATCGGATTGACGTGGAAGTTGGTGTAGCGCACACCACCGGCGGCGAGNGCGTCGAGGTTGGGNGTNTCGATCTCGGAGCCGTAGCAGGCGAGGTCGGCGAACCCGAGATCGTCNGCCAGCATCACGATGACGTTGGGCGCACCGGTGGGCGCCGTCGGNAAGGTCGGCCAGGACGGTTCGGACGTCGAGAAGATCCGTCCGACCTCTCCGTCGAAACCNTCGTAGGCCTTTGGNGTGTCGCTCACGAGTGCCGAGTCTGGCCCAGGTCTNGNTNNGGNGCGAACCGTCTGCGTCCAGACGCAACGCAGTCGGTCGAGCCGACAGCCTCCAGACGCAACGCAGTCGGTCGAGCCGTCTGCGTCCAGACGCGACGACGGCGCCGCCTCGTAGGGCAGCGCCGTCGTCGTCCGAATCCCCCAATTCGGACACTGGNGAGTGCCTGACACACCGTCAGGTGTGAGGGCCTCTAACGGGGCAGGCTATTACGGACCGCGACCGTCGCGCTACCCCTGNGAAGACAATTTCACCCNACACCTTCGGGGCGCCGGNTTCGNNGTCGAACCNNNNCTCAGGCCTTGAAGAAGGCCGGACTGGTCGCGCCCTTGGGAATGCCGTCGAGCGGCACCTTCACCTCGTCGATNGTGGGTCCGTGCTCGGCGGCGAGCGGTGCGAGCGCATCGAGATCNAAGGCATANACCTCGGCCGCGTTCTCNCTCAGGACCTGCTTCATCTCTNNCTCGTCCCAGGAGTGGAATGCTCGCCGNAGCGACTCGGTGCTGTAGGGGTAGGTGCCTTCGTGGTGCGGGTAGTCCGAGCCCCACATGATCTTGTGGGTNCCGAGTTGCTTCATCGCNTCGGCTTCGCCGGGCGACGGGAACGACGCACCGATCCAGACATTGCGGTCGAAGTACTCACTCGGCTTGAGTGGCAACACGATGTCGGCGGAGAAGCCGAGTTCGCCGACCCGGCCGTGTTTCATCTGTGCGTGNTAGGCGTCCATGCGGCGNAGTTCCTCNACGGCCCAGGCCACGCCCTGCTCGGTCATGACGTACTTGAGGTTGGGGAAGCGCTCGAACACGCCGCTCATCGTGAGGTGGGCGAGGTTGCGGTGGGCGAAGAACGGCACCTCCATGAGGAAGATGACACCGGAGGCNGGGTCCTTGCCGTAGTCGGGNGTGCCGTTGCCGCCGTGCTGGGTGACGACNAGGTCGAGGTCCTGCACNGCGGCCCACAGNCGGTCCCATTCGGGTGACCAGAGTCCGGGGAGGTCGACGTCGGGGGCGACGTGGGGCATGAGGAAGCTCTTGAAGCCTTCGTTGGCCGCCCACGTCAACGTCTTGATTGCGTCATCGAGGTCTTCGAGGAAGATCTGGGGCAGGCCTCGACGCTGATCGGGGTACTCGCTGCACCAGTCGCTGAGCCAACGGTTGTGGCACTGGAGTCCGGCTNTGCGNCGGGCGAANTCTTCGCTGTTCTTGGGCGATCGGGCCAACAGCGCACCCGTCGGNTAGAAGGGNGGCACGGTGTTCGGGAACGTGATCTCGGCCACGACACCGTCGGCGTACTGCTCGCTGACCCTGCGCTCGTTGTCCCAGTTGCGGGTGCGTCCGTCGTCTTGGAGGTCTCGGTAGGGATTCGNGTAGNCNCCGCGCCATTCGTNGTAGGCATCNCGCCATTCGGCGGGGAGGTATTCCTCGTAGGCCGCCATGTTGCCGCCGGCGTGNGAGTCGGCGGAGATGATCGTGTAGCGCTCGCTCATGGGCTGCTCCANGTGAAGTGACTGTGTCTAAGTAGATTAGACATTGATCTACGGTTCTTCAAGTCGTAGTCTCGANGCATGGCCCGCAAGCGAGGACTCGACCACGACGACGTCATCAACGCCGGGTTCACCGTGATCGACCGCGANGGNGTCGAGCGGGTGAGCCTGCGGGCGGTGGCCGACCTCCTCGATGTGCAGCCACCCTCNCTCTACAGCCACGTNGCCGGCCTNGGGGGNTTGCTCGACGACCTTGCGATTGCCGCCACGGCCGACTTCGGCGAGACCCTGCGGGCATCNGCCNTNGGCATCGCAGGCGACGANGCCGTTCGAGCATTCGCAACCGCGTATCGAGGATGGGCTCNAACCCATCCCGGCCGCTACNACCTCACCCTGCGCACCGTCGCCGGATCCGAACGAAAGTNGGCCGGTATCGGCGCCGTCGANACGATGGACGCGATCCTCGCCCACTACGGCCTCACCGATCACGACGCCCGCCGCGCNGGTCGCGCCCTNCGGGCATCACTCCACGGGTTCGTCACGCTCCAGGCCGCCGANGCCCTCGGCCGGGGNGATCACGACGCNAGCTTCGACGCACTCGTCGAACTCTTCCTCGACGGTCTCCGAGCTCGAGTCGCAACGGGCTGAGGTCGCNCCGGCGTCAGGCCGGGCTGCCAAGGACGAGCCGCAAGANGTTGGCGACCTGATCGCTGTCTCGTCCGCCAGCCCCNTTGCCNACCGCCGTGACNGTCATCGNCGGCATCGGACACCAGGTGTCGACNATCGTCGCCAGCACGGCAGCGCCGGTNGGTGTNGTGCTNTCGAACGGNGCGNGGCCCGCCTGCATCGGGGCCACNCCAGTNAGCANNTCNANNACGGCNGGCGCCGGGATCGGGATGGGTCCGTGGGCACCCCGGGTCGAACCCGAGCCGAGGCTCAGAGCCGAACANTGGATCCGGNCNAGCCCGAGGTGCACGANGCANGCNGCAGCACCGACGATGTCGGCGATCGAGTCGAGTGCTCCCACCTCGTGGAAGTGGACNTNNTCNATCGAGGTGCCNTGCACCCGAGCTTCGGCNTCNGCGAGGCGCTCGAAAACNGCCGTGGCGATGGNGCGCACCCCGGCGTCGAGCTGANCGAAAAGCNCNAGGATGTCNGGGAGATGNCGCACGACGGTGGAGTCGGGCACCTCNACATGGATCCGGGTGGCGTCGAGGCCCGCTCGCTGGACCTGNTCGGAACGCAGCGTGACNCCGAGGTCGAGTGCCCNGATCGANGCCGACGGCACCTCGAGCGGCACACCTGCGCCGACNAAGGCGCCGAGCAACATGTCGCCGCTCGCTCCCGCCCCACCGTCGAACCANCCGATCATCACGAGNGGGATCNGTCCGTGCCCAGNAGCGACAGCATCCGAACCGCAGCACANGCNGCACCGAAGCCGTTGTCGATNTTGACGACGGCCACCCCCTGCGCACAACTCGCCAGNGCGCTGTTGAGTGCCGTCGAGCCGCCTTCGGCCACGCCGTAACCGACCGACGTCGGCACNCCGATGATCGGCGCGCCGACNAGACCACCCATGACNGAGACCAGGGCCGCGTCCATGCCGGCCACGACGATCACGATGTCGGCTNCNCGCAGCTCGGGCAGCCGGGCTTNGAGNCGCCACAGACCGGCNACGCCGATGTCGACGAACACCTCGGNGTCGACCCCGGAGAACTCGAGCGTGCGGGCCGCNTCGGTNGCAACCCGTTGATCCGANGTNCCGGCGGCGGCGATGGCGACCTTGCCNGNCCGACTCGNCTGCATCCCGCCGAGGATGCCCGTCTCGGAGATCGGGTCGTGGTCGANCTGCTCGACAACCTCGGGCGAAAGGCAGCCGAGGCGCTCGNCAGGAAGCCTGGTCAACAAGGTCGGGTGGCCANTCGANGCNAGCTCNTCGACGATCACCCGNAGCTGNGAATCGGACTTTGCCGAACACAGCACNGCCTCNGGCATNCCGATGCGATCNAGTCGNCGGTCATCNTGAACGTGCATGGGATCCTTCGGAGACGTGCAGGANGGCNTGGCCGGGCCGGTAGGGACGATCGTCGAGGGTCAACGACNCGAGNTCAGGGTCAACGGCTTGCATCGCCGAACGAACCGTGTCGAGCANCGCAGGNGTGACTCGATNGCGNTCGNCGNNGGGCAGCTCGACCACTGCGNCGGCGTCTCGACGACGNCAGCGNACGATCTCGAAGCCCTCGGCACGCAGCACCGATTCNCCGGCCTCGACCGAACGGAGGCGGGCCTCGGTGACACGGGTACCGGTGTAGAGCCGACTNGCCAGGCATGGCGAAGACGGAAGATCGGCCTCGACGATGCCGAGGTGTCGGGCGACNGCACGAATNCCGGCCTTNCCGACACCGGCTTCGACGAACGGGTGNCGCACCCCGGCCTCGGCNGCGGCATCNAGNCCGGGCCGGTACTCGCCCAGATCNTCNGTATTGGCACCGCTCACGATCACGGCGTCGGCTCGTGCGATGTCGGCGTGGCGCAGCGGAGCGATCGCTGCGTACAGGTTGGTCTTGCAGAAGTANCAGCGGTCGGTCGGATTCGCGAGGTAGCGCTCGTCCTCGAACTCATNGGAACGAACGAGCTCGAGTGTCCAACCGNGGCGCTCGGCGTGCNTCACGACTCGGCCGGTGCCCTCCCCNGGNACCGCNGGGGTGACGGTNTGCGCGACGACGGTTGNCGNTGGCGATCGGNGGTGAGCGATCGTCGCCAGCAANAGNGAGTCGATNCCCCCGCTGCAGGCGACGATGACCGGGCCGCAGTCGGCGAGCACGCGTTCGACNGNCGCACGTGTCGATTCGGGATTCATGCCTGCTGCTCTCGGCCGGCCTGAAGCGCAGCCACGAGTACGTCGTTGGCCGACATGCCAAGGGCATCCGCCACCCGCACNACGTCGTCCCACTCGACGCTCCGATTGACCTCGGTACCGTCGAAGTCAGCTCGTTTGATGGCGATCGGGTGCCCCTCGANCTCGACCGACGTGAACGAACGCGGCANCGCATGCTTGGTCACGATCGTCTCGCGGAGGCCGATCGAACTGGTCTCGGNNAAGATGACGCGACGCACCTCGTCGACGACGCCGTCGCCGCACAACACGCCGAGCGTGAACGCAGGACGACCCTTCTTCATCACGATCGGCGTGATCCACGCATCGTCGGCACCGACGGCCAGCAACTGCTCGATGACCCGGGGCCAGATTCGAGGATCGAGATCGTCGACGTTGGCCTCGATCTGGGTGCGCGTCGTCCGCTCGCTCATCGGATCCTTATCGTAGGGAGCGACATCGATCACGACCACGCTGGGCGGTCCAGATGCCTGGCGTCCGCTGCTGCGCGAAAGTACGGATGTGTCACCACGGTCTCTTATTCGCCTACCCGCCGATGCCCCGCTCGACGACATGCTGGAGGCCTTCCGCCGAGACGGCGGCCTCATCGTCGAAGGCATGTTCGACCGGGCCACGATCGACGCAATGACGGCTGCAGCCGACCGGCGCGTGCCGGAGTTCCCGCCTGGTTCCGCCACGCAGGGAATGGGGGCGGCGGGCGCAGCATTCGTCGGTGCCAACACGGTGCGCTTCTCGTCGTTGCCGCTGCTCGACGACGCCTACTTCGACATGCTCGACAACGAGATCTACGCCGCCATCGCCGACGCCGTCCTGCTCCCCCACTGCGGGTCGTGCTGGGTCAACACGGGGCAGATCATGGACATCGGGCCCGGCGAGGCGGCCCAAGTCCTGCACCGTGACGCCGACAATTGGTGGGAGTACGTGCGCTCGGCCTGGCCCGACGTGGTCGACATCACGATCAGCGCCATGATCGGTCTCGAGGAGGTCACCGAGGAACTCGGCGCAACGCGGGTCGTGCCCGTCAGCCACACGTGGGAAAGCCTCGATTATCGGGTCGAGCACGAGTCCGTTCCAGCCGAACTCGGCCCAGGCGATGCGCTCGTCTACTCGGGCTATGTCTTCCATGGCGGTGGCGCCAACCTCACCGCTGATCGCTGGCGTAAGGCGATGCATCTGAGCTTTGTTGCCGGCTGGCTGAACCCTGAGGAGAGCTGCGCACTCGATTTCCCGCTCGGCGGCCTCGACCACTGCTCGCCGCGGGTTCAGCGCCTTCTCGGTCACCACAGCTACACCCCGATGGAGGTCTCTGGCTGCGTCACGTCAAGGCGATCGAGGACACCGCCTAGACGAACATCCAACCCGTGCTGCTGATCAGCCGTCGAGGCGTTCGCGCTGGGTCTTCAGGGTGTTGCCAGCGCCCCAGTCATTCTCCTCGAGTGCCCGCATGATCCCGGCGAGATTGCGATCTCGGATGCGTTCGAGCTCGCGGATGCTGTGAGCGCCGGACTGCTCATCGGACTGGGACTCGAGCCGGTCGACGAGTTCGTCGGTGAGTTCGGGAACGTCCATCAGTTTGGTCCACGGCCACGAGAGCGTCGGACCGAACTGGCGGATGAAGTGACCGAAGCCGCCCTCGCCGCCTGCGATGCGGTACGTCTCGAAGAGGCCCATCTGCGCCCACCGAAGACCGAAGCCGTACCGCATGACATCGTCGATCTCCTGGGTCGTGGCGACGCCGTCGTTCACGAGCCAGAGCGCCTCGCGCCACACCGCCTCGAGAAGACGATCACCGATGAAGGCGTCGATCTCGACTCGTACATGGATCGGCTTCATCGACACCCGGTCGTAGGTCGCCATCGCTGCGTCGATCGCGTCCTGCGAGGTGAGGTCGCCACCGACGACCTCGACGACCGGCACGAGGTACACCGGGTTGTACGGATGGCCGACAACCAACCGCTCCGGGTTGGTGATCGAAGGCTGGAGATCCGAGGGCTTGATGCCCGAGGTCGACGACGCGATGACGGTGTCGGGCGGACAGGACGCTGCGATCTGCTCGAGGATCGGCACCTTGATGGCCGGGTTCTCCGGAACGCTTTCCTGAACGTGGATCGCACCCTCGACCGCCTCGGCGATCGAGCCGACGACCGTGACACTGCCTTCGGTGGGGGCAGGCAGGCCGAGATCACCCCAGGCTGCTCGGGCGTTGTCGAGGATCTCATCGACAATGCGGCCGGCTTCCGGGTTCGGGTCGGAGACCTTGACGTCGATGCCGTGCAACACGAAGCGTGCCGCCCAGGCCGCTCCGATAACGCCGGCGCCGACGATGGCGGCGTGCTCACTCATTGTTCTCGCTCCTTCGTCGACGCGTGCCCGGTGACCGGGATCAGACGACCTTCTTGAGGTCGAGCATGTCGCGCACCTCGTCGGGGCCCATGACGTTGAGGTTCATGCCTTCGAGGATCACCGTGGCGCGCTCGACGAGTTGGGCGTTGGTGGCCTTCACCCCCTTCGAGAGGTAGAGGTTGTCCTCGAGGCCGACGCGAATGTTGGCGCCCACGAGCGCCGCAGCGGCGACGTACTCCAACTGGCGGCGGCCGATGGAGAACGCTGACTTGTGCCAGTGCGGTGGCACATTGTTGACCATCGCCATCAGGGTGTTCATGTCGTCCGGCGCGCCCCACGGCACACCCATGCAGAGCTGGGCGTTCATGGTCTTGCCTTCGTACAGGCCGCGCTCTTCCTGGTTCTTGGCGTACCAGAGATGGCCGGTGTCGAAGCACTCGAGCTCGGGCTGTACCGGCAGGTCCTGAAACTGGCGGGCGATCTCGTCGAGCTGTGACGTCGAGTTCGTCATGATGTAGTCGCCTTCGCCGAAGTTCATCGTGCCCATGTCGATCGTGGCGATCTCCGGCAGGCACTCACGAACGTGACGCATGCGCTCGGTGGCCCCGGCCATGTCGGTGCCCTCCTCGCTCAGCGGCAGCGGGTTCTCGATACCGCCGAGGGTGAGGTCGGCACCCGTGCCACCCGTGAGGTTGAGCACGACGTCGGTGTCCGACGAGCGAATGCGGTCGGTGAGTTCTTTGTAGAGGTCGGGGTCGCGGCTCTGGGCTCCCGTGTCGAGGTCGCGAACGTGGCAGTGCACGACCGCAGCGCCGGCTTTGGCCGCTTCGATCGCCGAGTCGGCAATCTGCTCGGGCGTGACCGGGACGTGTGGCGACTTGTCGACGGTGTCGCCTCCGCCGGTGACGGCGCAGGTGATGAAGACGCTGGGCATGTTGGTTTCCCCTGTTGGTTGGTCTGTTTGCCGTTAGGCGAGCCCGAGCTCGCAGGCGGTTCGATGACGAGTGAGCACGCGGGTGCGCGAGTAGATCTCGTCGTAGTCGATATAGGTCCCGTGCAACTCTCGCACACCGCCGGTCTCATCGATGGCGGTGCGTCCGTGCAGGGTGCGACGGTTGTCGAAGAGCACAAGATCGCCAGGCCGGAACGCATAGCGCATCTGGAACTCATCGGAGCCGGCGAGTTGGCTGAATCGGCGCAGGGCCGCATACGCACGGGGCTGGTCGGCGATCGGCATGTCGGGGAAACCACGCACGGGATGAAAGGCGCGAATCGTGAGCGGCGTGCCGGGGGCGCCATGGTCGATCAGCGGGCCCGACCAGCGATGGTCGTGGCGCGGCGATCGGTTGAAGAAGATCCAGTTGAGGGTGCAGAGCGCCTCATAATCGTCGGGGTGCGCGGCTTCGAGTCGGCGAACGACCGCATGCCCGTCGGCCATGGTGCTGAGCCCGCCGGTGGTCGTGTTGACGAGGCAGTGCAGCATCTGGAAGCCGGGCGGCGTCTCACGCGTCGGCAGATCGGTGTGGGGTGGGAGCGGCAGCGGCGTATTGGCGGTGGAGGTGGGCTTGAGGTCGACGCTCACCGGCCAGGTGACACCAAAGTTGGTGTCGCGCAGTGCGCCGATGCGCTCGCCGAGTGCGACGAGCGAGGCCCTTTCGGGCGGCAGGTTCTCGAGTCGCGCAAGCCCGTAGCGCACGGTGTCGTGCAGGAACGACAGCAGGATGCCGTCGTCGTGCAGCACCGCCGCACCGTTGTGGGTCGGCGGAGCCGAGAGTTCGGCGGTGGTCCACTCCTCGATCTCCGGCAGGAAGGCATCGGGGCGATGCTGCTGCTCTGCGACATGACGGAGCCAACCACTGTGGTGCATCGACGTGGAGCCGTCAGCCCACTCAGCGATGACATCACCGTCGGGCGAGACGGCCACGTCTCGCAACACGTCGTCGGCGGGAAAATCAGCAGGGTCGAACTTCGACTCTCGACTGCGTTCCTCGATGGTGACATCGCCCATCTGGTTTTCGAAAAGCCAGAGCGCGTAGGCGTCGAGTTCGAGCCCATCGGCCCAGCGGATGCGAGCGACGGCCCCCGACAGCTCAGCGGATGCCGGCGGCTGATCGGGATAGACGTAGAAGTCGGGGGTCCGGCCCCCGGATGTCCTACTGAGCGGGACGTCCTGCTTCATGGTAGGGTTAGCGTATGGTGACCAGTCCGGCCGAGTCAACGACGTCCGCCATCGAGCGATCATTCCTCCTGCTCCAGCTCGTCGCCGCCGCCGACGAACCACTCGGCGTGCGCGAACTCGGACGTCGCAGCGGGCTTCCCCGCTCCACTGTTTCGCGGCTTGCCGCCCAGCTCGTCGAACTCGGCATGCTCAGCCGCAGTGGGGTCGGAGGCCTGGTGAGCGGGCCGGCGCTCGGCACCCTGATCTCTGGCGACGAAGCGCCACCGGCTGCTCTCGAGGATCGCCTGCGCCCGTTGCTCGTCGAGTGCGTTCAGCGTTTCGGCGAGAGCGCCGCACTCGCGGTCGACACCCCCACCGGCGCGCTGTATCTCACCAACGTGCTCGGGCCATCGGCGATCCAGGCGCCCGACCCGACCGGCGAACGCCTCGACTTCCATCTCGTTGCGCCGGGCCTGGCGTTGATGACCTCCTGGGACGACGAACGGCTCGACACCTACACCGCCGATCCCCTGTCGGCCGCCACACCCCTCACCATCACGGCCACCGGGCCCCTCCGAGACGTCGTCCGCATGAGCGCCGAACGCGGCTACGCCTGGGCCGACCAGGCGCTCGACCTCGAGGTCAACGGCGTTGCGGTGCTGGTACCCGGAGCCGACCCCGTGGCATCGATCAGCCTCTACGGCCCGGCCTACCGACTGAATCCGAGCGACCGGCCAGGCTTGGGTGATGCCTTGCGCGATCTCGTGAGCGAGCAGGCTCCCGGCCTGCTCGGTGTCTGAGCGGCTCGACCGATCAGGTCGTGCGGGCGCCGGTGTGCTCGCCGGTCTCGGCGGCGTCGGCTCGCCAGCGCTGCAGGAAGCCGTCGTAATCGAGCAGGCTGCCGATGTAGGTGAGGTTGCGGGCAGCCTTCGGCCCCCGGTTGCCTTCAGAGTTGTAGTAGCTGGGGGTGCAGTTGCCCGAGTAGTCGGGCATGCCGCCAACCGCCATGTAGAGCTCCATCAACCAGCCCTCTTCGGCTTCCGGCGTGGCCTCGATCGTGTTGATGCCTGCACCCTCGCAGTGCTCTATGACCCAGGCGACGTGACGGGCGGAGTTCTGCAGAAAGTGCACGAAATTGGTGCCGAAACCGGCCTGCACGATGCCGAGCATCAGCAGGTTCGGGAACTCCGCCGAGAGGATGCCGTGCAGCGAGTGCGCACCGTCGTGCCAGCGCTCGCTGAGCCGCACACCGTCGCGGCCCGCCGGGTCGAAGCCGAGTCGGCGGTGCTGATCGGTGGTGACCTCGAAACCGGAGGCGAAAACGATGAGATCGAGTTCATATTCCTCGCCCTCGACGACCGCGCCTGTCGGCGTGATCCGCTCGATGCCCTGGCCGTCGGTGTCGACCAGGTGCACATGCGGAAGGTTGAAGGTCGGCAGGTACTCGTCGTGGAAGGTGATGCGTTTGCAGTGTTTGCCGTACCACGGCTTGAGCTTCTCGGCGGTCGCCGGGTCGTCGATGATCTCGTCGACTCGCGCCCGGATCTCCTCCATGATCTCGAAGTCGATGATGTCGAGTTCCTCTCGGTGCTCGGGCGATGAGGCGTCCTGGGTGTTGACCCAGTTGACCTTGGTCCAGCCGTCCTTCACGAGATCGACATCGGGCTGCTCGCCGGTGACACATCGGGTGAAGTTCTCGACCCGTTCGGCGTGCCACCCCGGCTGGAGACTCTGGAACCATTCGACGTCGGTGGGACCGTTGTCGCGCACACCGATCGCCGCTGGCGTGCGCTGGAAGACATAGAGCTCTTCGGCGTACTTGGCCAGCTGGGGCACGGCTTGCACCGCGGTGGCCCCGGTACCGACGATGCCGACCTTCTTGCCGCGTAGGTTGTCCATTGGTTCGGTGGCGGAGCCGCCGGTGTAGCGGTAATCCCATCGGCTCGTGTGAAAGGCGTGGCCTTCGAAGGTGTCGATACCCGGGATGCCGGGAAGCTTGGCCTTGTGGAGGATGCCGCCCGCCGTGACGAAGTACTTGCAGTGGATCTCGTCGCCGCGGCTGGTGGTGACGAGCCAGCGGCCCTCGTCGTCGTGCCAGACCGCGTCGGCGATCTCGGTCTGGAAGAGGGCATGGGGGTACAGCTCGAACCGTCGCCCAATCAGCTGGCAGTACTCGAAGATCTCGGTGGCACTCGAGTACAGCCTGGTCGGCATGAAGCCGGTCTCTTCGAGAAGCGGCAGGTACGTGTAGGACTCGACGTCGCACTGGCAACCCGGGTAGCGGTTCCAGTACCAGGTGCCACCGAAGTCGCCGCCCTTCTCGATTATGCGGAAGTCATGCATGCCGAGTCGCTTCAGCTCGACAGCAGTCATCATCCCGGCGAAGCCACCACCGACAATCACCGCCGTGGTCTCCTCCACGATCGGGTCTCGGGTAAAACCCGGCTCGACGTAGGGGTCGGTGTCGAAGTCGGCGAACGTGCCGGCGAGCTCGCTGTACTGCTCGTTGCCGTCGGCTCGGAGGCGCTTGGTCCGCTCTGCGGCGTAGCGGGCCTGGGCGGCGTCGAGGGCGGTCTTGTCAGCGTCGGCCATGACCTGATGATCCGTCAGATTTCGGCCGACCGCCAATCCCTACAGCAGGTCGGCGAGGTGGAGCTGGTCGACGGCCCGGACAAACCGGGTGTTCATGTTGTCGACGAGTGCGTACTGGCGCTCGTCGGAGAAGTCCATGCCTCGGCTGGCCACGACCGGATAGACGAGGCAGAACAGCGCAGCGTCGCGATAGCGATCCCACAGGTTGGTGGTGTCGGCCTCGGGAACCCCCGCCGCGATAAGGCCGTCGAGCCAGCGGTTGAACAGCGCCGTTTCGTGCGTGGCGGCCAGATCCGGAGCGAGCGATTGGGTCACGAAGTAGGCGAGGTCGTAGCTCGCCGATCCCCGCCCGGTGAGCTGGAAGTCGAGCAGGACGACGTTGCCCTCATCGTCGAAGAGGATGTTGTCGGCGCGATAGTCGCCGTGGGTGATCGTGTTCGGAGCGCTGGAGAGGCGCTCGAGGGCCGACGGCATCCACTCGACCCACCCCGGCCCGACCGAGGCGATCACGGGATCGACGTCCATGGCGTTGTTGACCTTCTCCCAGCCCTCGGCGAAGACCATCGGCAGGACGGCCGGGTAGACGGGGTCACTGAGACACACGACGTCGCCCCGGTCGACCGGAGCGTCGGCCTTGCGCCAGAACGTCGCATGCCAGGCGGCGAGTTCGTCGACGGCGCGTTGGGCGTCGTCGATGTTCATGCCCTCGTTCTGGTCGACCATGCGCATCGAGCCCATGTCCTCCATGACCTGCACGAACTGGCTGGTTTCGAGGTCGACCGCCCCGTGGTAGCCGACCGGCACGCGGATCGGGCTCTGGCCGGCGAGGTTCTCGAAGAACCGGACCTCGCGGATGTACATGCGCAACACGGTGGAGGTGAACACCGCCTCCTCGGCGAGCGCCGGCAGTTTCACGACGACAGAATCGAGATCGCCACCCTCGAGGGTCGACCGGTAGACAGCTGACGAGACGCCGACGCCCTCGCCGATCTGCTCATGGTTCACACCGGTGATCGGCTGCCCCAGCGCGGCAGCCATCCAGCTCGCATCGATGTCGGCGATCGACGACGGAATCGTCGTTTCATCCATGACTGGCCCCTCTCACGGTTGCGCTCACAACCGGCGGGAAGTGTGACACACGACACAGGCCTACCGGTAAATCGCCAAACGGCGGCCCGCCCCCGGACGGCTCACCCCTGACGAAGCAGGTGGATCAACGTGCTGGTGTCCCAGCGGCCGAGCCCGAGTTCCTGGAGCTGCTCGTAATAGCCGTCGACGATCTCGGTCACCGGCAGGGCCGACCCGTTCGACGCGGCTTCCTCGAAACAGATCCGCAGGTCCTTGCGCATCCAATCGAGCGCAAAGCCGTAGTCGAAGACACCGTCAGCCATCGTCTGGGCCCGATTTTCCATTTGCCATGAACCGGCCGCGCCCTTCGAGATCGTGTCGACGACACTGCCAACATCGAGTCCCGCCCGCTGGGCGAAGTTGATGCCCTCGGAGAGGCCCTGCACGAGACCGGCAATGCAGATCTGATTGACCATCTTCGTGAGCTGACCGGAACCAGGGCCGCCGAGGAGGTTGCAGGCACGGCTGTAGGCGTCGATCACCGGGGCGACCCGATCGAAATCAGCCTGGTCGCCCCCACACATCACCGTGAGCACCCCGTTCTCGGCGCCGGCTTGTCCGCCCGAGATCGGCGCATCAACGAAACCGACACCCCGCGCTGCGGCCGCTGCGTAGACATTGCGGGCGATGACCGCCGACGCGGTCGTGTGGTCGACAAGCACGGCGCCCTCCCCCATGGTCTCGAGGACGCCGTCGGCGCCTGTGGTCATGGCGAGCACGTCGGGGTCATCACCGACGCACAGGAACACGTACTCGGCTCCCTCGGCCGCAGCAGCTGGAGTCGCCGCCATCGCCCCACCGTGCTCCGTAACCCATCGCTCGGCTTTCGCCGTCGTTCGGTTGTACACGGTGACGCGGTGGCCCGCAGCCACGAGATGTCCGGCCATGGGGTACCCCATGACACCGAGTCCGAGAAATGCGCAGATGGCCATGCCATGACTCTGTCACGCGATGGGAGAAACCCCCGTGTCCTCCGGTCGGCATCGGATGGGGATGATCTCCCTCCGGCGCCGGGCTACCGTGCCCGCTGTGGGAGAGCCCGTTCGATTGACCGTCTGGTCTGACTTTCTCTGACCCTGGTGCTACGTCGGCGCAGTTCGCGTCGACCAGCTCCGCGAGCGATTCGGCGACCGCATCGATGTCGAGTGGAAGTCATTTCTGCTGCGCCCCAACGACGACGGCGGCGACCCGGCGAAACACGACAAATTCATCGAGTACACGAAGAGCTGGCTGCGACCGGCATCAGCCGAGCCCAGCCTGACCTTTTCCGTGTGGGCCACCGACCACGCCCAGCCATCGGGCTCGATGCCAGCCCAGATCGCCCAGAAGGCGATGGAGGCCTTTGCTCCTTCGGCGGCCGCTGCGTACCACCGCCGGCTGATGGACGCGTACTTCGCAGAAAACCGCACGATCTCCGACGCCGAGGTACTCGCCGACCTGGCCGCCGACGTCGGGGTCGATGCGGCCGGCTTTATCCGCCACCTCGTCGAGAACGAGCGGGTCTACGCCGCGGCGGTGATCGACGAACACAATGCTGCGATTGAGCAGGGTGTCACCGCCGTGCCGACGATCGTGCTCGACGATGTCCTGCCCGTTCAGGGTGCGCAGGATCTCGAAAGTTATGAGCGCTGGATCGAACGGTTGTTAGAGCGACGCAGCGGATGAGACGCCACGGCCTAGGGCCACGCGGTTCGTGACCGTAGGCGCTCAGCCACGCCGAGATCGGGCGATGGCGACTGGTCGCACCGAGGCGGCGCCAGCGGCGAGCAGGAGGTCGGCGACGTAGTCGAGGGTCGTGCCGCTCAGCACGACATCATCGACGAGAACGACGTGGCGGCCTCCGACGTCTTCGACAACCTCGTAGTCCGCACCGAGAACCATCGCTGGGCGTTCCGTCGGATCGAAGTCTCGAAGCCGCTCCGTCACTCGATGCCGAACGACCGCGTCGACCGAGACGGATCCCGTCGCTGTCGCGACCGCTCGGGCAACCGCCGACACCAGCAGATTGGGTCGATCGGGACTGGCGGGGATGCCGACGACGATCGCATCGGGGTCGACCTTGAGCCCGCCGTCCGCCACCCAGGCGTGGACCTCGTCGACGATGCGGGCACGTGCCGTGCTGTCGTCGCGGTCCTTCGCCGCCTCGACGAGGCAGCCGAGCGATGTCCGCTCGTGGCGATCGGTATGCCAGATCGTGCCGAGCACGTCGATGGGTCGCGACTCGGTCATCGCGCGCTGCAAACTTTAGATAGCAAAAATGGGCGATCGAGGTTGCATACACCTTCGGTGCTAACTATTGTACGCATATCGGCACCCAAGAGCGTGCACCAACCTTTCACAGGAGATCCCCCATGACTGCTGTCCTCGATCAGGTCAAGAACGTCGCCTACACCGGCGTCGGCGTCAACCTTGTCGTCACCGACGCCATCATCGGCCGTGAGGTTCCGGCTCCCAAGGCCGTCACCGAGCACGCTGCCACCGCCCGCGCCAAGGGCACTGAGGCGCTCACCGATCTTCGTGGTCGCACCGAACCTCTGGCCGCCAAGGTCGTCGAGCGCCTGCCGGAGCAGGTTGCCGGTGCCGTCGAGACCGGCCGCAAGGCCGCCTGGGGCTTCCTCGGCATCGATGCACCAAAGGCCGCCGCCCCGAAGGCCACCAAGAAGGCAGCGAAGAAGGCCTGACATCCCGCAACGGCAACTCCGCCATTCCCTGGGTCCCCCTC
Organism: Acidimicrobiaceae bacterium; assembly: GCA_002699625.1. GTDB lineage: Bacteria > Actinomycetota > Acidimicrobiia > Acidimicrobiales > Aldehydirespiratoraceae > UBA11606. Next base: position 9,827 of record PABW01000027.1, on the reverse strand, counting down.
GTCGCAGCCGGGCTGCCATCATGGCGGCCCGGCTGCGATGCTTTTCGTCCGCCATCCCTCCCCTACTGTTGGAGTCCTCGTGCCACCCGATCCTCGACACGCCGTCGCCGACCTCGGTGAGTACATCCGTGAACAGCGCCGCCAGGCCGAACTCTCCGTTCGGAGACTCGCCGACCTCGCCGGCGTCTCGAATCCGTACCTCAGCCAGATCGAACGAGGCCTGAAGCGGCCGAGTGCAGAGATCCTGCAGCAGATCGCACGAGCACTTGAAGTCTCCGCGGAATCCCTCTACGTCCGCGCCGGCATCCTCGACGAAGAACCTGAGGCCGATCTGATCGCCGCCATCCGGGCCCAAGACGACCTGACCCACGACCAGAAGCAGGTTCTGATCCAGGTCTATGAGAGCTTCCTCGCCCAGAACGAGATATGGCAACGGGTGGCGCCGGTAACGTGCCGCGATGCCCGGGAGTGACGTCAACACCGAGGACGCCATCAACGGTCGTGGCCTGATCGGTGCCGCGGTCGCCGTCTCGGCGTGGGGCGTGTCGAGCGTAATCGCAAAAGAGGTCGACATGGAGGGCCTCGCCGTGGCGGCCTACCGCTTCGGCACGTACGGACTCGTCGTCGTCGCCCTCATGGCCGCTCGTCGCCATCGCATTGGCTGGAACGTGATGCGGGCCTCGATGGCCGGGGGCATCGCCCTCGGCTTCGATGTCGCACTGTTCTTCTCGGCGGTGAAGCTGACCACCATCGCCAACGCAACCGTGATCGGCGCCCTGCAACCGATCGTCGTCGCCATCGCGGCGAACCGGGTTTTCGGCGAGATCATCCGGCCACGCGATATGGCCCTCGGACTGGTCGCCATCGCCGGCGTCGTGATCGTCGTGCTCAGCGCCGCCTCCGACGCACCGACCGACTGGCGCGGCGACCTCCTCGCCGTCGGGGCGCTGTTCGCCTGGTCGGCCTACTTCGTCTTCGCCAAACGGGCGAAAGATGTCATCAGCACCAACGACTACACCGTCGGTGCCGCGCTCTGGGTGGCGATCATCAACACCCCGCTCGCCGTACTCTTCGGGCAGAGCCTCGCCTGGCCCACACTCGAAAGCTGGAGTTGGCTGCTGCTGATGGCGTTCGGTGCCGGCGTGCTGGGCCATACGGTCATGAACTGGTCACTCCAACAGATCCCGCTGTGGCTCGGGAGCACCTTCACCCTGCTCGTTCCGGTCGTGTCGACCGCGGTGGCGTGGGCGTTCCTCGACGAGTCGGTCACCGGGGTGCAGGTCGGCGCAATCGTCCTCGTGCTCGTCGCCCTCACCGGCGTGATCACCGGCCAGGCGGGCATCGGCTCGCGGCCCCGTCCGCTACGACGCTGAGTTTTCGAGCACGCCGAGGTCCTCGGTGACGAGCTCGTTGAGTTCGTCCGCATCGAGACCGCCGAAGACGGCTGCCATGGGAACCGCCTCGCTCACCAGTTCGGCCACGACCACAATCCGCTTTCGCGACGTGAACTCGGGGTGGCAGGCCGTGAGCGTGAGCCGAGCGTCGCCGAAATCCAAGACAACCCAGGTGTCGCCCGGATCGACGATGACGGACCCGGCGGAGACCTTGTCGGGATCGATGGCGTCGAGCCGTTCGCCGAACGCCGCGGCAGGACTCACGACCTCGAAGGAGAAGATGCCGTCGGCCGAATGCACCGTGATTGCGTCACCCGGCGCGAGCTCGTCGACCCGTTTGAACGGCGCTCCATAGGTCGAGCGATGACCTGCGATGGCGCTGTTGCCGGAAAAACCGGGTCGTGGTGTACCGCGGTAATGACCGGGGCCGACCTGGAGTGAGTCCCGATCGACATCTCGCATCACGAACTTGTCGAGTTCGATCGCCGGGATCTCCAGCCGGGCAAGGGCATCGCCGTCCTCCGGAAAGCGAGCGCGGGCCAGTTCGGCAGAGATACCGCCAGGCAGGTCGGGTTCGACACTCGCCGCGACCTCGTCTGGTACCGCAGGCGTACTGGTGGTCGTCGAACCCTCGACGAACTCGAACGCGGTCCGAAGCTCCTGTTGCACCGCCGCTTCCTTGCGGCCGGTACCCCAGAGCTCCCAGGCGGCGAACGCAAGTACGCCGAGTGCCCCGAGCGCACAGAGCACCCCGAGGCGTGTCGCGGTTCGGGCCGCCAGACGGCGCCGACGGCCCGAACCGCGTGCGCTCACACTCGCTGTAGCTTGCGGCCACCCATGATGAAGACGGCTGCGGCGCCGAACAACACGAAAGCGAGCAGCAGGTAAACCTCGGTGTTGCCACCGGTGTTGGCCAAGTCGCCGCCACCGGCGACGGTGATGACGGCCGTCGCGCCCTCGGTCTGGTCGGCGCTGCCGGCCACGATCAGCAGTCCGCCTGCAGGCACGTCGTAGGTGACGGTGTGCTCCCAGTCACCAGCGGTATACGGGGTCAGATTGGTGAGATCGCACGAGTCCGCGGCGAGCTGGTCCGGATCGGCGTTGGCACCCGGGCAGGGCAACAGGAAACCGTCCTGTGAGAAGCCAGCTCCGGTCACCGTGATCTCTTGCTCACCGGCTCCCGACACCGGATTCGGGTCGGTCTCGACGGTCTGGGCCGACGCCGGCGCGGCGACGGCGATGGTCAAGGCGAAAGCGGCCGTGATGGCCAACAGCAGACGCTTCATTGGAATGAATCCCCCTCCTGGCGCCGTAGCGCCGATTATGTGGGTGCGAATCTGACCCACCGTCAGGGATTCTGGCACAGGTGTCCTGGACCGTCGACCACTACAGCATGCCGGTCGACCTCGATGGTGCCCGGGGTGGGACTCGAACCCACACACCCCCGAAGGGATCGGGGGGTTTAAGCCCCCTGCGTCTACCGATTCCGCCACCCGGGCCCGCCGGAACGATAGCCCCGGCAACGAGGTCCTGACCGGCCAGAAGACGATCGGGTTGTCCCTCACCCGAGGAGCCGAGCGGTATCTCACGGCCCGAAGGTGGCGGGTTGCCGGTGTCGTGCGACCTCAGGCACTTCGGCGTGTCTCAACCACGCCGTCGTCGACGGGCGACAGTTCGCCCGAATCATCGACCGCAAGCCACAACGCCGCCCGGGCCCGATCGGCCTTCGCCCCCGCCAGCCCATTGGCGGCAACCACACCTTCGATCATGTCGGCGACGACCGCCGACCATGGGCGTCCTTTCAGCTGGACGGCGACCGTGGGCACACCCCCACGGAACCGGAGCGTGCGGTGCACATCCGCCAACCCCGGCGGCGACCGGAACCCGGGCACCACGAGGGAGCGCAGACGAGCCGCTTGCCCGAGAGAACGGGCCGCGGCAGCAAATCGAAGACTCGTCGCTTCCACCGATCCTCACTCTGCCAGTGGGGTGTGACAGTCCACTGGCTGTGGGCGACATCCCAGCCTCCTCGCGGCTGTCACGGCGGTGTGCGACGCTCTGGAGGTGGAAGCAAAGCAGGAGCTCAACCCGGCACAGCAGGAGGTGTTAGCCGAGCTCGGCGCGCCCAAGGAGCAGCGGCCCCGTTTCGACGCCGTGCTGCGACACGAGCTTCAACGGGCCTTGGAGGACGGCCTCGAACCGATGCTGCCGATGCTCGACCTTCGCGAGGGCGAGAAGCCGGGCGACTCGATGTTCGTCGCCAAGTACGCCCTCGGCCAGGTGCTGGGTTGTGAACGCAAGTTCGTCGTCGAGCAGGCCGAACCCTTCGAGTGGAAAGTCCCGATCGCGCGCGGCACGATCGCCCACAAGGCGATCGAACTGTCGGTGCACTGGCGTCGAGAACTCGACCCGATGACCCTTGTCGACGAGGCGATGGCCCGCCGCGGCGAGGGCGTCGATCCGCTGGCCGACTGGCTTCAGACCATCTCCGAGACCGAACGAGCCGAACTTCGGGGAACGACCAATGATCTGGTTCTGAAGTTCCTCGAGTGCTTTCCCCCGCTCAAGCCGGCCTGGTACCCGAGCACCGAGACCTCGCTGCGCGTCGAGATCCACGACCGGTTCGTGCTGAGCGGACGCTGCGACCTGTCGATCGGCGTGGCCGACGGCGATCGGGCCGGCAAGGTGCTCGTCGATCTCAAGACCGGCAACACCTCCCTGCATCATCGCGACGACCTGCGTTTCTATGCGCTGCTCGATGCGATCCGCATCGGCACGCCGCCACGGCGACTGGCCACCTACTACCTCGACCAGGGCCGCTTCCAGGTCGAGGACGTCACCGAAGACCTCNTCTTCTCGACCGTCGCTCGGGTTGTCGACGGTGTCGAACGGATGCTGATGCTCTCGTCCGGACAGCGCGACGCCACCACCGCCNCCGGACCGGCCTGCCGCTGGTGTCCCGTCCGTCACGACTGTGACGACGGCAAGCGTCATCTCGCCGACGACGACACCACGCTNGGCGCCGGCTGGTGATCAACCCCGACGGGGTGGGGCGGGCATGGTCGGCTGGACCTCTCCCCCATAGGCCTCGGTGATCTCGCCGGCGTCGGCGTCGAGCCCTTCGAGCCGACCACCGACCGCAAGGAAGCCGGCGATCATGAGGAACGCTCCCCCGGCCACCCCGTACGCGAAGCGCGGATCGGTGCGATCGATCAGTTGGCCAAGGAGCAACTGGCCGATCGGGTTCGAGGCCGTCAGCATCGACAGGTAGACCGCCAGGACCTTGGCTCGGGCCGACTCATCGACCTGGAGTTGAATCGCGGTATTGAGCGTGCTCGCCGACGTGAGGTGGGCGGCCCCCATCATGAAGCCACCGGCGAGCGCAACGGCGAAGACCGGTGCTACCGCGATCACGAGCGCCCCCATGGCGTAGAGCATCAGTGCTGTCTGTTGAAGCTGCGATCGGCGAAACCGCTGAGCGGCGCCGGCGATGATCGGCGACATCGACACGGCACCGAGTCCGACGAACGACAGGAGCAAGCCGAACCCTCGCTCGCCCTGGTCGAAGACATCCTNGGCGACGGTGACCGAGAGCGTCTGNAGNGACAGCCCGAAGAACCCGATCATCGAGACAGTGAGGATGGCGGTGCGGATGCCCCCGCTGCGGAACGCGTAGCGGGCTGCACCCGCGAACTCGTGAAGCGGCCGCATCCGACCTTCAGGTCGCCGGTGCACGATGTCGAGGCGCATGAGCGCAAGCCCGGTGAGCACGGCGCTGTAGCTGATCGCATTGACGAAGAACGCCCAGCCGGGACCAAACCACGCGATCGCGGCGCCACCCAACGCTGGGCCGATCATGCGGGACGTATTGAACTGTGTCGAGTTGAGGGTGATCCCAGCGAGCAACTGTTCACGAGGGACAATTTCACTGACGATCGCCTGCCAGGCGGGAAGGTTGAGGCCGGCAGTCATGCCGACCAGCGCCGAGACGGCCACGTAGGCCCCAGGCGAGCGCACNCCGCTGAACCACAGTGTCATCAAGCCGAGTGCGACGAAGGCCTGGAGCGTCTGCGTAACGAGGAGCACCTTGCGGCGTGGGTACCGGTCGGCGATCGCCCCGCCNTAGGGCCCCATCAAGGCCATGGGAAGAATCTGGGCGAAACCGGCGAAACCGACCCAGCCNGCACTGTCGGTGAGGTCGAAGACGACAAGCGGGATGGCGAGCGTCTGGAACCACCGACCNATGTTCGACGTCAAGCCGCCGAACCAGAACAGCCGGTAGTTCCGAAGCCTGAAGACCGAGAAGCTCTCGCGAAGCCCTTCCGTGGCGGTCACGAGGTCGAGCCGATCAACTCCGGGAACCAGTCGAAACGCAGCCGGTCGCCGTCGACCATCCCGTGATCGGGGAACGGCGGAGAGGTGCGACCGGGACGCGAGACATAGCGCGCATCATCGCCGACAAGCCGCAGTGAGAATGCCCGCCGACGTCCGGCGCNGGGATTCCCGCGGGCGCCGTGCACGACGCCAAAGTGGAACGCGATGGCGTCGCCTGGTTCGAGTCCCCACTCGAGCACGTCGTACCGATCGGGATCGCTGTCGGGGTCGGGCACCGGTAGGTAGTCAGCGGCATCCGGGTAGAAGTCATCTCCCTTGAGCCAGCGCACCGGGAGAACGTCCTTCTCCCACCGGTGGGAGCCGGCGACCAGACGGAGGGTCGTCTCGGTCGTAACCGGATCGAGGGGGATCCAGAAGCTGACCGTCTGTGTGCCGTCNACGAAGTAGTACGGGCGGTCGCTGTGCCACGGCGTGACGGTCGGAGTGCCGGGTTCTTTCACGAGGACGTGATCGTGGAACAACTGCACGGTCTCGGACGCCATCAGCTCGGCGGCGAGGGGAGCAACATCGGACTCGCGAGCGAAGCGTTCGAACTCGGGGATGCGCTCCCAATTGACATAGTCGTCCCAGAAACGGCCCGGTGCTCCGGCGGGCACGTTCTCGGCGAAGTACTCCCCCGGGTCGGCTTCGTTCGTCGCCACCCCGGCAGCGAGGGTCTCGATCCAGTCGGAGAACACACCCCGCAGCACGACGGCGCCGTCCCGGCCGAATGACTCGACCAGGTCCGGTGACAAGAGCGGGGGCATCGGTCTCACCGTACCCATCTGCCGGAGGTCCGCCCGCATCTGTCCTCGCTCCGACGACGGGCAGGTGCCACACTGCTCGGCATGAGTCTCATCACCACCGAGGTCCACGGCCGGGTCGGCCTGATCACGCTGAACGATCCCGACAAGCGCAACGCGATCACCCTCGCCATGAACGACGAGATCGGTTCGGCNCTCGACGCGTGGGAGGNCGACGANGGCATCGGCGCGGTCGTGCTNACCGGCGCNGNTCGCGGCTTTTGCGCTGGTGCCGACCTCGACGACCTGATGGCCGGCTCGAACNCGGAAGAGATGAAGGCGATCTACGACGGATTCCTCCGCATCGCCCACACACCGCTGCCCACCATCGCCGCCGTGAACGGCGCAGCCGTCGGTGCCGGCATGAACATGGTGCTGGCGTGCGATCTCGTCCTCGCCGGGCGCGAGTACGCCAAGTTCGATTCTCGTTTCCTGCAGATCGGCATCCATCCGGGTGGCGGACACACNTGGCGCCTGCGCCAGATCGCCGGACGTTCNACGACGATGGCGATGGTGATGTTCAACCAGATCCTCCGCGCCGAGCGGGCGAAAGAGGTCGGCCTCGCGTGGGAGGTCATCGACGATGCCGACCTGGTGGACACCGCCGTCGAGATGGCCGCGGTCGCCGCCGGTCAGGACCGCGAACTCAATGCCCGCACGAAAGCCACGATCCTCACGCTCGACACGATCACCGAGTCGAACCAGGCGGTCGACTACGAGATCCACCCCCAGCTGTGGTCGATGGGCCAGCCCCCCTTCATGGAGCTCGTCACGCGACTCCAGAAGGACATCTCCTCGAAAGGCTGATCGTGGACGAACCAGGGATGGTCGACGTCGATGTCGAGGCCGGCGAGACGGTCCTCGACATCTACGAGCGCAACGGCTGGGGCGACGGCCTACCGCTCGAGGCACCAACCCCTGAACGGGTCGACGCCATGCTTCAGGCGCTCGCTCCTGTCAACGGCAGACCCGTCGACCCCGACGAGGTCATCGCCGTGTTGCCGCCCCGTTCGGGCGAGGCCACGCGTCGCACCATTGCGATCAACGCCGTGCTGGCGGGCTGCCGGCCCGAGCACCTTCCGGTACTCATCTCCGCAGTGCGGGCGCTCGCGCACCCCGACCTCAACCTCCGGGGTGTCAACGCCACCACCCACCCGGTCGCGCCGCTCCTGATCGTGCACGGACAAGCCGCAGTCGACGGCGGGTTCAACGCCGGCCTCGGCGCGTTCGGCCCCGGTAACCGAGCCAACGCTGCGGTCGGTCGAGCCCTTCGGCTGATCCTGCTCCACATCGCCGGTGCTCGTCCCGGGCCCGGCGACGCATCGACCCAGGGTGGGCCCGCAAAGTACGGCTACTGCGTTGCCGAGAACCTCGACGAGTCGCCGTGGGGCGGCTATGCACGCAGCGTCGGTGTCGATGCACCGTCGGCCATCACGATCCATTGCGGTGAGGCCCCCCACAACGTCCACGACATGGAGTCCGAGGAGCCCGCTCGCGTCCTCGACAAGGTCGCGTCGGCGATGACCTCCACTGGCCAGAACAACGCGCCGATCAGCCAGGGCGAGTACTTCGTCGCCCTGTGCCCCGAGCATGCTGCGGCCTGCGCCGCCGACGGCTGGACCCGCGACGATGTGGCCGCCTATCTCTTCAACCAGGCCCGGATGCGGGTCAGTGAACTGAAGCGGGCGTTCGGACTCCGAGCCTGGGCGCCCTGGATGCAGCGTCTGAGCGACGACGATCTCGTCCCGATGACCGAGGCCGCCGCCAACATCAAGGTGGTCGTCATCGGTGGCGCCGGGAAGCACAGTTCGGTGATCCCCAGCTGGGGCATGACCCGCAGCGTCACCCTTCCCGTCGAGCCGTAGCCTGCGACCCATGACCAACTCCAGCACGCTCCGGCCGCGCCAGGCCGACACCGCCGACTTCGGCTTCGGCACCCAGATCCGCAAATCGCCGTATTTCGACGCCACCGTGCGCTGGGGTGCCACCGGCTTCTCCACGTACAACCACATGTACATCCCTCGCGATTTCGGGGATCCGGAGCAGAACTTCTGGAACCTGGTGAACGAGGCGATCCTCTGCGACGTCGCCGTCGAGCGCCAGGTCGAGATCACCGGCCCCGACGCCGCCCGCTTCACCCAGCTGCTCACCTGCCGCGACCTGTCGACGATGAAGGTCGGTCAGTGCAAATACATCCTCATCACCAACGCCGAGGGTGGCCTGCTCAACGATCCCGTGCTGCTGCGACTCGCCGAAGATCACTTCTGGATCTCGCTCGCCGACAGCGACATCCTCCTGTGGGCGCAGGGTGTTGCCACCCACGCCGGCATGGACGTCTCGATCTGTGAGCCCGACGTGTCACCGCTGCAACTCCAGGGCCCGAAATCGGGTGAGATCATGACCGCCCTCTTCGGCGACTGGATCGAGGAGCTTGCCTACTACTGGCTTCGCGAGACCGAGCTCGACGGCATCCCGCTCGTCGTCAGCCGAACCGGCTGGTCAAGCGAGCTCGGCTACGAGATCTTTCTGCGCGACGGCAGCCGGGGCGACGAACTGTGGGAGAAAATCATGGCGGTCGGTGCGCCGCTGGGCATCAAGCCAGGTCACACCTCGTCGATTCGTCGCATCGAGGGCGCCATGCTCAGCTACCACGCCGACGCCACCATCGACACCAATCCCTTCGAGCTCGGCCTCGACCGACTGGTCGCCGTCGACAATGCCGTCGACTTCATCGGCAAGGACGCCCTACGTCGTATCCGCGACGAGGGCGTGACTCGAAAGCAAGCCGGCATCGTCATCGAGATGGAGCCGCTCACCGGCCCAAACACGACGTTCTGGCCGATCACGGCCGGCGGCGAACGCGTCGGCGAGGTCACTTCGGCCGTCTGGTCGCCCCGCCTCGCACAGAACATCGCCCTCGCCATGGTGCGCATCGACGCAGCCGAGGTGGGCACTGCGCTGACGGTCGAGACAAACCAGGGCTCGAAGGCGGCGACGGTCGTCGAGAAGCCGTTCTACGACCCGAAGAAGTCACTCGCGAGCGGCTGAGCAGCCGTCCAACGTTGCCGCGCATCACCGAACTCGCAACGAGGTCACGTGAGGACTTGAAGCCGTGCGCCCCGCCTGGGATCGTGGCGCCGTGCTGATCCACACACCAGAGGGAGGCGTCGGCGAGATGCCGGCCGTTGGAGCTGCATCGATTCCGGTGCTCGCCGGCAAGAAGATCGGTCTTCTCGACAACCGCAAACCCAACGCC